>JBBQWX010000120.1:0-13894 GCA_038210185.1 Actinomycetales bacterium | reverse complement strand
TCAGCCCCGCGACGATCGACTCCTACCGGATCTCCTTCAGCCTTCTCCTGCGTTTCGCCCACGAACGCCTCGGCAAGGCGCCATCGGACCTTCAGATCGCCGACCTCGACGCGCCGCTGATCGGAGCGTTCCTGGAACATCTCCAGGCCGACCGAGGGAACTCCACCCGCACCCGCAACGCACGACTAGCAGCCGTCCGCTCCCTGTTCCGCTATGCGGCCGTTGCCACGCCCCAGGATGCGGCAGTCATCCAACGCGTCTTGGCGATGTCGGGCCCGCGAGCGATTCAGTCACCCGTCGCGTTCCTGACCACAACCGAGGTTGATGCCCTGTTGGCGCAGCCTGACCAAGCAACCTGGGCAGGTCGACGCGACCATGTCCTGATGGCCATAGCCGTACAAACCGGGTTGCGACTGAGCGAGCTGACCGGCCTCCAGCGCGGTGACGTCCGGCTCGGGTCGGGAGCGCACCTTCGATGCAACGGCAAAGGCCGCAAGGAACGCTGCACCCCACTGACCACCAGCAGCGTCGCCACCCTTCGCGCCTGGATGGGCGAACGCACTGGCGAAACACCGACCTACCCGCTGTTCCCAAGCAACCGCGGCACTCAGCTCAGCCCGGACGCCGTTCAACGGCTCGTCGGAAAGCACGCCTGCGGAGCAGCCAAGCAATGCCCCTCCCTCGCCAGCAAACGAATCACACCCCACACCCTTCGCCACACCGCCGCCATGCGCCTACTCGAAGCAGGCGTCGACACATCTGTGATCGCCCTATGGCTCGGACACGAACGAACAGAGACCACGCAGATCTACTTGCACGCCGATCTCGGCATCAAAGAACGCGCGCTTGCACGGACCACACCGGCCAACGTCCCCTTCGGGCGCTACCAGCCACCCGATCCGCTACTCGCCTTCCTCGAGTCGCTCTGATTATGCCGACCACCCCAACGCGACAGCGCTGCCCCACAACGGAATCTGAGACCACATCGGCATAATCCGGACATCGGCATAATGCCCGAAGGTGAAGGTGCGCAAGAAGATGCCCAGCGTTGAGGGCGCACGGACCCCGGTGAACAGCCGGTCCATCGCGCTGTGTCGTAGCAGGTCCATGTCATCGATGGAGTCGGCCCCGGCGAGCATCCCGCCGATCAGGGCGGGGACTTTCAGGTGCGGGTTCGCTCCGCCCTCACCGGGCAGGGACAGGTGCCGGTCGACCAGCTCGGCCAGCCCGCAACGGTGCGCCAACGCCATGGCCGGGGCCAGGCCGGCGTGGGACACCAGGTTCGGGTCATCAAAGGTCGCGGACAGGGCCGGGTAATCGTGAGAGACTCGCATCCAGCGAATGGCCCTTCTGTGGGGTGCGACCGATGCCGTGGTAAGCCCGATCCTCCCTGATCAGAAGGGCATTCGCGTGTCACGACTCGCTAGGCGACCAGCTTCACCCGTGGATCCGGGCTGAGGGAAGGCGACCGCCGCCGGTGTCGACGTTAGGCGTTGCGGCGGTCCAGTGGAGCCATCATGGCTCACCGGTACATCCCTGCAGCCCACCCTGGCCGGTACCAGGAGCCCGCCTCAAGGCATCTCCCCGCTTGGGTAATCCTTGCCGTGTTGATCCAGGAGTGCGAAGAGCTCAGGTAGGTCGACGGGTTTGGTCAGGTAGCGATCGGCTCCCGCCTCGATCAGCCGCGCGATCTGTGTTGGGTTCGCGTCGGCGCTGAGAATGGCGACAGGAACGGCTGCACTGGACGGGTCGTCTTTCAGCTGCCTCAGGACCTGCATCCCTCCCATGTCGGGCAGGTGCAGGTCGAGCAGGATCAGCGTTGGTGCGAGCTGTGTAGCGGCGTGCAGGCCGTCGTGACCGTTGCCGGCGTGGGTCATCGTCCAGCCGGGTCGGTGGCTGATCGCCGCATTGAGCAGGGCGACATTCGCCGGGTTGTCCTCGATGTACAGCAGCCTGCACTTCGGTACCGCTGCCACCATCGGGCGCCCGTGCTTCGCGCCGGCTTGGGCGGTGCGGCTGGGAACCTGTGCCTCGTGGGGCGCCGCGCTGGGCAGGATGATGGTGAAAGTACTGCCGGTTCCCTCAGTGCTGACGACGTCCAGGCGGCCGTTCATCAATGTGACCAGCCGCTGGGTCAGAGTCAGACCGATGCCGGTTCCTTCGACCGGGGAGGACTCCCAACCGAGGCGGTCGAAGGGGTTGAAAAGCCGCGGCAGCTTCTCGGCTGCGATGCCATGTCCGGTGTCAGTAATGGCGATGGCGACCTCACCGTTGCCGGCTGCGCTCGCGCTGAAGTGGACATCTCCTCCCGGCCGGTTGTATTTGATGGCATTTGACGTCAGGTTCAGCAGGGCCTGCGTGAGTCGGCGACGGTCCGCGTTGACTGAGTGCTTGCCGTTCGAAGTGACTCTCAAGGTGATGCCGCTCGCCGCTGCGAGCGGCTCCATCAGTCCGATCGTCTCGTGCACGAGGTCGCTGACGTCGACATCCTCAGGGGCCAGGTCGAGACGCCCGGCGTCGATCCTGCTTACATTCAGGATGTCGTCGATCATGTCGAGCAGGTGTCGCCCAGCCGGAGAGTATGTACCTCACCGCTTCTTCCTCGTCGGGGGCGAGCTGGGAGAGTTCGAGCAGCTGCCCGAACCCGATGACGGCGTTGAGGGGGGTGCGCAGCTCGTGGCTGAGGCGGGACAGGAACTCGCTCTTGGCCGCGTTGGCCTCTTCGGCCTCCGTGCGCGCCAGCGCCAGGGCTTCTTCGCGGAATCTGCGGTCGGTGATGTCCTGGAAGAGGGCGGTCAATCGCCGGATCTGCTGGTCTGAGTCGATGATCGGGGAGACTTTGGCGGACACCCACTTCCTTTCCCCGCCCGGGAGGGTGACCCGAAACTCGGCCTCCACGCGTTGGCCCCGCCTGCACTGCCGCACGATGTCCTTGACCCGCTCGGCGTCATCGGCGTCGAACCGGGACAAGAACTCGGTGTCCGTGGGCGGTGGAGCGCCCATCGGGAAGCCCAATATGTGGCAGAACGCGGGATTGAGGTAGACGAACTCGTCGGTGTCGACCGCCCGGATGAGGAACCCGACGTCGATGTTGTCGGCCAGTTCGTGAAAGCGTTCCTGAAGTTGGGTCTCGGACCTCCTGCGGTCGCTGATGTCTTCGATCTGGGACACCGCATAGGCGGGGAGCCCCTCGCCGTCGTGGACGACCGAGAGCGCCTGGTGAATCCAGAGCTCGGCGCCGGAGGAGGTCAGGTAACGCTTCTCAGCGCTCCACTGCTCGCCCCGTCCTCGCGCTAGTCGCTGCAGGGCCGTCGACGTTGCTGGCCTGTCCGCGGGGTGGGTGAGCGCCGATGAGGTCATGGCGAGCAAGTCCTGCTGGTTGTAACCAGTCAACCGGCACAGTGCCTGGTTCGCCCGCAAGAAGCGCCCCACGTGGTGGCGTAGGTCGATCACCGCCATCGCGAACGGAGCCTGCTCGAACGAGGCCCGGAACAGCTCATCGCTGATGCGAAGCTCCTCCTCGGCGCGTTTGCGGTCGCTGACGTCGCGGATAATGGCCAGTACCGCACGACCGGTCGACAAGGTGACCGCGCTGATCCTGACCTCGACCGGCACCGGGCGGCCGTCCTTTCGCACGATAACGACGTTTGGTCCCGTGCCCATGGGGACAGGGTCATCGGCGGTGACATAGGCGCTGCGATGCCGGCGGTGCACCTCGCGAAGACCAGGCGGCACCAGGCACTCAACTGGTTGGCCGATCAGCTCGGCCCTCTCGTACCCCAACAGGGCGACAACCTGGTCGTTGACCTGCTCGATGACACCGTTGGTGTCCGTGATAAGCACCGGGTCCGGCAATGCCTGCAAGAGGCGCCAGGCGCGCGCCTGACTCTGCGCCAGCGGGACCGCCGCCCCGGCATACTCACCCGAGTAGTCGTCAACGAGGTCCTCGCCGCCCTCGTCGGGACGGGGCTGGCCTGCGCTGCCATCGTGGGCGTCAGCGCCTCGTCGGCTCCCCGAGGCGGCATCCTGCCGCCCATTGGGTTGGCTCGAGTCGCTTTTGGCGCCAACAGCACTATCCAGCCGGGGTGCCGGTTCGGGGAGGTCGCCTCCGCCCTCATGGCCAGAATCTGCGCCGGACATGCTCCTCACCTCCGCGGGCCGCCCCTGCCAGCATGCCGCGACCGCTGCGAATCACGCTACATCCATTCAGCCCGCCTAGCCGGCACTTGCCAATGCCCCCCCGGCCACCGCGCCCTCGGGCTGAAACGTCAGATCCGGGCTGACTGTCGTCGGCAACAGACTCGAACAGAGCCGAATCAGGCGCCCACAGTGGGCGCTAGGACGCGCCCTCATGCGCGGTTCGACGACCGTCCGCTCATCGGCATGTGCGGTAGAGGCAGTTGTTCCGTGCAGCCACCATTCTTCACCCCAGTCGGGGGCAGGGTAGGAGGCCACGAAAAGGGCAGTGGGCGCCCCGCTTCGGCGCCGAGGCTCCTTCAGGGGCTGAAAGCATTTCCCGGCGGCCGTCGTCCAGGCCGCGCCGGACATGATCTCGCAGGGACGCTTCAGCCGAGACGAGGCGGCATCAGTTCACGGCTGTGGGCATGCGCACCATCATGCGGTCGACGTCATCCGGATCGACCCGGATGACCCGGGCACCGCTGCGGTAGGCGGTGAGGTCGCCGGCGGCGATTCTTCTGCGTAGGGTGCGGATGCTCAGCCCGGTGCGGTGGGCGGCTGAGGCAAGGGACTCGAACTCTCGACGGATTTTCGTGCTCATGAGTACCTCCTGATCCCGTATGTCTGCTGTGGGGCGTTCGTGGCCACGTCAGGGGTGAGGTGTTTCGGCCACGTCCTACGCCCACGGCGGGGGCCCCGGCACGATGGCGGTCTGGTCGGTTATCGGGTGAATCCTGGTCCTCGGGGTTGGCCGGTGGGGAGGGGGGTGTCGCGGTGGTCGCGGTCGGTGCCTCGGCGTATGGCGCGGGCTTCCAGGAGGGCGGTGTGCGCGTCCGTGCGGTCGGGGTGGTCGGGTTTGGGGAGGTGGTGTTGGATGCGCCACCAGAGGGCGGATGCGGCGTGGTCGTCGGGTAGGGGCGCGCGGGTGGTGGTGTGGAGCAGGGCCTTGGCGTCGATGCCGGTTACGGAGAGCTCGGCGAGGTGTTCGGCGAGCTGCGGGGTGTAGTCGTCGCGGCGGGTCGCGGGGACCAGGGTTTGGATGAGGCTGGTCCAGTCGGCGAGCGTCGCGAGTCCACTGCTGGCCACGCGGGCGTCGAGCTCGTGCTGCGAGCGGGCGTGGGCCTTGGCGGGTTGGGTGGGTCCGGTGGGGCGGTTCTCGGTGTCGGGGATGGTGTTTGCGGCTCGCCAGACCGCGAGGTCGCCGAGCAGGTCGGCGGCGGGGAGCGAGCGACCCGGGGGCCACCACTGTGGGGCGTCAGGCGTGCGGGTGACGTCGTACCGCACCTCGGTGGCGAGTGTGGTGACCAGCTCTGACCGGGCGGTCAGGTACGCGCCCCAACGCGGGTCATCGCGGAGCTGCTGGGGGATATCGGGAAGCCAGGGGAGTGGTCCCCTGCCGGCGGTGAGTTGGTCGTCGAGTCGCCAGTCGAGGACGGCGGCGCGGTCGTCGGCGGTGTCCAGCTCGCGGGTGCTGGCTGCGAAGTGGAGCGCGGTGAGTGGGTCGGTGCCGGCGGCGGTGAGCAGGACGAGGTGGGCGCGGAGGGTCGGCCACGCCGGGTCGTCGGCGATGCCGGGCACGATCCGGTCGGCTCCGGTCTCGAGAGCGGCGATGGCGGCGGGGCCGAGGTGGTGTTCGGCGGCGACGTGGAGGGCGTCGAGGAACCGGGCGGTGGCTGTGCCGAGCCGCAGTGTGGGGGAGGCGTGCTCGCGGGCGGTGGTGGTGGCCGAGACGGGTGCGTCGTCGCGGGCCAGGATTCCCTCGAGGATGTCGGTCGCCGTCGGTGGGTGGACGTTGTCCGGCCGCAGGATGTCGTGGGGGTCGCCGTCGCCGACCACCTGCAGGTAGAGGTGGTTGGCGGCCGCTCCGCGGGTGAGCATCGTGTAGAGCTGCTGTCGGGACTCGTCGCCGGTGGCCAGGCCGTGGACAGTGTCGGCGGTGATGCCTTGGGCGCCGTGGATGGTGCTGGCGTACCCGAGCTCGGCAGCCGCTGCGACGTAGTCGGCTGGGAGGGTGACGTGCCGGCCGGTGCGGTTGTGCTGCACGAGCGATCCGTGGGGACGGGCGTCCTGGACGGTCCACCGGTCGCCGTTCTTGACCCAGTCATTCGCCCCCAGGCGCAGCCGACGGTCGTTGGACCGGGTGACGATGGTGTCACCGACGCGGGCGGTGTTGCCATCGGCGAGCCGCACGCCGGGCCCGGGGTCACGCCCGGCGGGGCGGTGGGCCTGTGCCTGTTGGTGATGCTGTGCCTGCTGGTTGAGCTGGGAGACCAGGTCGCGGGTGGGGGCGAGCATCAGCGTGTCGAGTCCGTGGGCTCGGTCCTTAGCCCACGCGGTGAACACGTCGGTGGTGATGGTGGCCAGGTCGCCGACGTGGACCCGGTCGTGGTCGAAGTAGAACCCGAGCGCTTCGGTGCGCCCGCCGCGCAGGGCCAGGGAGGCGGCCCCTTCGACGGGGTCGGCGAACCGCATCAGCTCGTCCAGGTGCAGCGCGCCGTGGGTGGCGGCGATGTCGCGTAGCACCCCGCCGGCGCCGATCGCGGCGAGCTGCTGGTTGTCGCCGATGAGGCGGACCTGCCCGCCGCGGGCGGTGACGAACTGCACGGCCGCGTCGAGGGTGAGGGTGTCGGCCATCCCGGCCTCGTCGATCACCACCAACGTGGGTGGGCCGATCGCGCGCGCCCAGTCGGGCAGGTCGCCGGCGTGGATCGACCAGGTGAGCTTGGCCAGGGTGTCCGTCATCGCGCCGGTTTGCTCGCGCAGGACGGCCGCGGCGGCCGCGGAGGGTGCGAGCCCGATCACGGTGCCGCCGTCTTCGACCCAGGCCGCTGTGAGGGCGCGCATGGCGGTGGTCTTCCCGGCACCGGCGGGTGCGATGGCCAGCTGGAGCCGCGCGCCGGAGGCGGCCATCTGAGTGACCAAAGCGGCCTGCCCGTCGTTGAGGGTGGCCCCGTTCGCGGCCTGCTCAAGCAGAGCCAGGTCGACCGCGCCCCGGGTGGCGCGGTGCCGGTCGTGGATGCCGGCGGCGCCCACGAGCCGCTTCTCCGCGGCGAGGATCTCGGTGCTGGTGTAGACGGCTGAGCCGGCGATCTCGTAGACGCTGGACCCGTCGGTGCGGCGCAGCTCGGCCGGCTCTTCGATGCCGTCCCCGGCCGGTGTCAGGCGCACCGAGGCGTCACGCAGGGTGTGGTCGGCGACCAGGTCCACGACGGTGTCGACGTGCTCGGCCGGCAGGTTCGCGGCGCGGACCTGACGGTGCGCCTCGGCGCGCACGTGCCAGACCTGCCAGGTCGAGCGGCGGGACTGGATCTCGTCGCGGACCCGCACGGCGGTGTCCCGCACCCAGGCCGCATCCACCACGACGGGGGGCGCTGCGCGGCTGGCGGACAAGGCCTGGGCGACCATGGAGGACACGCCTTGAGCCCCGCCGAGGACGTCCTCGGCCGGCGCGCGCCAATCCGCTCGTTGCTCGGTCAGGGTGCGGGGTTCGTGCTTGGCGTCTCGGGTCTCCAAGGTGGCCTGCTGGGCGAGCAGGATCGCCTCGACGACCGTCGGCGGGCGTCCGTGGTCGCGTTGGAACGCGGTAGCGAGCTCGCCGCGGCGTGCTTCGATGCTGGCCCGCCGGGTCGACCAGCGCTGGTTCAAAGCGGGGTCGACACCGACCACTTCCCGGATGGGTCGCTTGCCGCGCTCGGTTCCTGGCCGCTCGGCGAAGGTCAGCCCGAGCCGGTTCCGCAGGTGCTTCTCCAACGCAGTGTTGTAGGTCTCCGAGGCGGTGACCTTGGCCTTGAACAGGATCCGCCCATCGATCGAGAGCCACTTGCCTTGAAGGGTTTGCACCTTGTTCGCGACCGCGACGTGGGTGTGCAGGTCGGGGTCCCCGGCGCGGGAGTCGCGGTGGGTGAACGCGGCTGCGACCAGCCCGGTGACGTCGACCTGGCGGACCCCGTTGGTGCCCTCGCGGGAGTACAGGACGTGCTTCTCAATGAAGGCCAGGGCGTCGGTCACGGCCTCGTTGTGGGCCAGCTCGATTTGCGCTGCGACGTCCGGTGGGGCGATCGCCCACAGGGTGCTCACCGATTTGACCGGGGAGAAGGTCAGGTCGTACCCGCCCACCGCAGTGGTCCGTGGCCGGGACAGCTTCGCGATCGTCCCGGACAGCTCACGGGCGTCGGCCGGGTCGCGGCCGTGCTCGGCGCGGAAGAACTCGGCGGCTACCTTCGAGCGGATCCGGGCCCGATCTTCAGGCCCGACCGGATAGTCCCGTGGGTGCCCCAGCGAGGCGAGGTGGTCCCCGATCCGCTGGACGACCTGCACCTGGAACGCGGTCGCGTCGGCCGTGTAGACCTTGTACGGCACCCCCAGCCGTCGAGCAGCGCGGTAGTCCCGCTCGGTCAGGCCGGGGCCCTCCAGCTGCTCCTCGCGCTGGTCCGCCAGCGGGTGCAGACCGAACCCGAACAGCAGCCGCATCTGCTCCGCGGTGACCTCGTCCCCCACGCTCAAGCCGCCGATTCCGGCCACGCCGGACCCCACCCACCGCCCCGGAGTTTCGCCCTTGTCGGCGTAGTACGACGCCAGCGAGGTGCGAGGTCCACCGGCCCGGTCATGCGCGGCCACCTGCCGGGTCAGGTACGTGTACCCCGACCCGGCCGTGAGCTTGTGCAAACTCATCGCCATACCTACCAACGCATCCGGGGAGGTCCTCGTGGGCCACCTGGGAGCAAGCCGTTACCAAACCGTGACCGACAATGCACCGGGTGTGCAGGCGACGAGCTTTCGAGTTCATGGGGAGGGACGTTGCGCCGCTGAAGGTTGGCCGCCGTGGAGGAGCCGCGGCGTCTGGATCTGGCGATGGGACGGGACAGGCGAATGGCTTTGAGCCGACTTCTCGAGGCGGCCCAGCTACCGTGAACTCCAGGGAGGCGAGGGCTCGCGGAAAGGGTGGCTGAAGTGGGGTCCAGCCGCAGCGTCGAGGCCCGCCGTGATCTCGTGCGGCTTGGTTCGTCTCGGAGCCGCCGACGTGTCACCTGCGGGCGACTCCGACTTTCCACCCGCAGCGCAACAGTGAACACCCGCACCGCTCCCGGCCAGCGAGCGCCCCCCGCACGAAGTGCCGCCGATAGAGGGGGCCGATGGACTTGGTTCGGGAAGGCTCTCGGGCCCTCGGTGGGTTTCAATGGACGGGTTCGACTGGACGAGCCGTTGATCGAGCCGAGTAGGTGATCGCATGAGCCGTTCCGTGGTGGTCCGGGTCGGCCTGCTCGTGGTCCTTCTTGTCGGCTTGTTCGCCGCCGTGCGTCTGGGCATTCTGCCCGATATCGAGACCCTTCGCGGTCGTGTCAGGTCCACCGGCGCTCTCGGGTGGCTCGTCTTCGTCGGGGCTTACGCCGTCCTCGTGCTGTTTCCCACGCCTGCCGCGGTGCTCACCGTGACCGGCGGGGCGTTGTTCGGCGTGGTGGTTGGATCGCTGCTGGTTTTGCTCGGGGCAACCATGGGAGCTGTGCTGTCGTTCGAGATCGGCCGCATGCTGGGGCGCGATGCGGTGGCCCGGTTTACGAAGGGGCGCCTAGATCGCGTGGAGCAGCTCCTCGGCGACCACGGGTTGGCCGCGGTGATCGCGGTGCGACTGGTCCCGCTGGTACCTTTCATGGCGATCAACTACGGCGCCGGCTTCTCCTCGGTCAGCCGCCGGGACTACATGCTCGGGACGACAGTCGGGATGATGCCGGGCGTCGTCGCGTATTGCGCGGTCGGCGCCTACGGGACAGACCCCTTGTTGTTGGCGGTGTCGCTCGGGGCCCTGGTCGCGCTGGTTGTGGTCGGCGGCGCCTGGGGGCGCCGGATACTGTCTCGGCAGGCGGTGGTGGTGGATCGCGGGGGCCAGGGAGGTGGCGACTTCCCCGGCTGACCGTACCCGCGAGATGAAACCGACCGCCTGACTCACCGAGGGCAGACAAGCTTGCTCTGCGCGAATGTGTCGAGTCATGCAGTGCTCGTCGTGGTCGCGGGAGGCCCGTGCGTGTGAAGATCGCCATGACGGTGCGGTCGATGTCGCAAGGCGGTTCGTCTTCTTTGGCTTGGGCCATGTCCTTGCGAACCGAGGAATGTCGGCCAGACGGCATCCGGACCCGGTGACCGGGAGGTCCTCGCCCGGCTTGTGCCGAGGGGTTGTCCACAGCGAGGGCAAGGCGCCCGACATCCTGCACACCAGCGTCGTCATTGCGGAGGGCGTTGCGCCCATCTCCCGAGTGCTCGCGATCTGTGATGACGCCCTGGCGGACATTTATTGTGGCGGATTGGTGGCCCGTACGGCCGACGTCCGAGCGGAACGCCTTGAGGGGCTGAGCATCCTCCAGCAGCGAAAAGAGCGGCGGCCTTCTTCGCGCCAGCGAACTCGAACCCGAGCGGGCGTTCGAGGTGATCCACGCGGAGAAGGCCACCCACTTACTTGTCCCGGATGGTTGAGCTGCTCGAGGTGTCCCGCTCGGGGTACTACGCCTGGGCCAACCGCCAGGGCGGCGAGCTGGGTCCGCGAGCAGCGCGCCGGGCGGACCTGCTGGTCAAGATCAAGGCCAGCCACGACGCCTCCGGCGGCGTCAACGGGGCGCCGCGGATCCTGGCCGACCTGCGCGAGGCCGGCGAGGTCGTCTCCCGTAAGACGGTCGCCGAGCGGATGCGAGACAGTCAGATCCCCAGGATCAGCCCGCGGCCCTGGCGAACGGGTGGGCATCGATGGCGTGGGCCGCTTGGGCACTTGTTTGGTGAAGTGAACCTTGGGCAAATCCACTCGATCGTGGGAGGCCCTCCCCTGTCACCCCGTCACAGCGACGAGTCGTACTTCCTCGGCCAACCTGTCCGCTCAGTAGGACGTGACAGATGTCAACGCCCACCAATCTGGCTGGCACCCGTCCACGATGCGCGACCGCGAAGGCCTGTCGGAAAGATCACCCGAATAGCCCTGAAGGGGCGTCGACACGACCAATCCCGTTGTCTCCAGGTCGCCCGGGGGGCCCGATTGCAAACGCGCAGCGACACCGGACTGACGGCTTGGGCGTTGACACGCACCAGTTCGGGAACCCACGGCCCGCCCAGATGCTTCCGCAACCGTGCGTCGCGGCCGCGAGGGAATCGCATGTCGACTCCCGCGGGTTCCCTGCAGCGAGTCCCCACCCGGCGACTCGAAGACCTCTCGAAAGTTGACAACGATGCACGTGAATCGACGACCCCGGGTCTCGGCGGCCAGCAAGGTGGGTTTGGCCTTGGCTGCACTCAGCACCTCGCTCCTGACCGGGCTCGCCCCAGCGGCCGCGACCTCCCACACGAGTCACCACCGCGACCATCACCAAATCGCGATCCGAGTCCTCGAGCCGAGCGTTGGGAAGGTGGTCACGGGCTCGAGCATGTCGGTGTACGTCAAGACCTCAGGGTTCCAGCTGGACGCCCGGTTCGCCGGGACGCCAACCAACGCCAAAGTCGGACACTTCCACACCATCATCGATGGCCACCTCATCGACATGTCTCCCTCGGTCCGCAACGGCAACCGGGACACCATCTCGATGGTGGGACTACAGCCGGGTCCGCACGTCCTCACCGTCGTCCCAGCAGGCAACGATCACCAGGAGGTGATGGCCGCCGCCGTGAACGTCCCATTCACGTACACGGGGCCCTATCTCCCCGAGCCGGCCGGTTACACCGGGACCGATCCTGCGTCCATCACGCTGACCAGTCCCGCGAACGGCTCGACCATCCACGGCAGCTCGTTGACACTGACCGCCGACATCAAGAACTTCGTCCTGTGCGGCGACTGCTACGGCAAGCAGAACGTTGCGGGCCAGGGACACTGGCACATCTTCGTTGACCTGCCCGCGGGTGCGATGGACCCGATGGCGATGATGCCGTACATGAAGACCATGGCAAGTGACCCGACCCAGGTCGTGTCACTTAAGGGCCTGGCCGCCGGGCCGCACACGTTCACGGCGGTGCTGGTCGGCAACGACCACATGCCCAGCATGCCGATGGCAATGGCTTCGGTGACGCTCAACGTCAGGTCAGGCCCCCACCGCAGTTGACGCCTGCACCACCTGTAGGAGCCACCCTCACGGAGTCAGCTCCTGAGGCCGGCCGGCCCGAGGACGTTCACACGTCGCGAGACCGGCCGGCCTTCAGGTCGCCCGCAGTTCAAGTGTTTACGGGCTCTTCTGACTCTTCCGTGGGTGGTTGAGCGCGCCTGAACGAGCGCACGCCGTTGTCCTGTCTAGGTTCTGGGCTTGTCGAGAGTCCGGAACTGATGTGCGGAGAACGGCGTGCGCAACGCCACTGTATGGCGTGCCCTGCTGGGGGTCGAGAAGACGGTCATTGAAGAGGTCGAGTTCGATGAGGACGAGCAGTTGCTGGTCGCTCATGTTCGTCCAGGGAGGCGTGCGCGGGGCCGGTGCGGGCGGTGCCAACGCAGGTCGCCCTGGTATGACCGGGGCGAGGGTCGGCGGCGCTGGCGGGCGCTGGACCTGGGCACGATCCAGGCTGTGCTGGAAGCCGAGGCGCCCCGGGTGCACTGTGCTGAGCATGGGCCGACGGTGGCGGCGGTGCCCTGGGCTCGTCACGCGGCCGGGCACACCTACGCCTTCGATGAGCAGGTTGCCTGGTTGGCCACGCAGTGCTCCAAGAGCGCGGTCACCGAGCTGATGCGGATCGCGTGGCGCACGGTCGGGGCGATCATCACCCGGGTCTGGGCCGACGTCGAGGCCCTGCATGACCGGTTCGCCGGGCTGGCCCGGCTCGGGATCGACGAGATCTCGTACAAGCGTGGACACCGGTACCTGACCATCGTGGTCGACCACGACAGTGGCCGGCTGGTGTGGGCCGCGCCGGGCCGGGACAAGGCCACCTTGAGCTTGTTCTTCGACGCCCTGGGTGAGGACCGCTGCGCCCAGATCACCCACGTCAGCGCCGACGGGGCCGACTGGATCAGCGCTGTGGTCGCCGACAAGTGCCCCAACGCGGTGCGCTGCGCGGATCCGTTCCACGTGGTCCGTTGGGCCACCGACGCCCTCGACGAGGTCCGCCGCCACGCCTGGAACCAGGCCCGCGGTGCGCTCCACCAACGCCGAGCCGGCCGGGCCACCGGCCACGCCCGAGCGCTCAAGGGCGCCCGGTACGCGCTGTGGAAGAACCCGGAGAACCTCACCACCGCCCAGCAGGCCAAGCTCGCCTGGATCGCCAAGACCGACCCCACGCTGCACCGCGCCTACCTGCTCAAGGAAGGCCTGAGGCTGATCTTCCAGCTCGACTACCACGAAGCCGTCCACGCGCTACAGGTCTGGATCGGCTGGGCCCGCCGCTGCCGGATCCCCGCGTTCGTGAACCTGCAACGACGCATCGTCAAACACCAGGCCTCGATCCTCGCCGCGATCGAGCACGACCTGTCCAACGGCCGCATCGAGTCGGTGAACACCAAGATCCGCCTCATCACCCGCACCGCCTTCGGCTTCCGCTCACCCCAAGCCCTCATCGCCCTGGCCATGCTCAACCTCGGCGGCCACAAACCCGCCCTCCCCGGCCGGAAATGACCCACGGATCAATACCGCTAACTTAGAGGCTTGTCGGGTTGAGGAGGATTAACGTGGGGGTGGCGGCGTGCTTGTGCGCGGTGTGTCGAGGCTTCTTTACCGGGTAGCTGTTGTGCCCGGACCGCTTGATCGCCCGAGGATTCGTGCGC
>JBBQWX010000119.1:0-14246 GCA_038210185.1 Actinomycetales bacterium | reverse complement strand
GCGGCATGAGCGGACGAGTCAGGTATCAGGAGCAGCAACCCTCAAGATCCGCGCGAGTACGTCACCCAGCGCGCGTCCGTCCTCGAGGCCGTTACCCGTCAGTTGCACGAGAACGTTGTCTGGTTCCAGGCCTTCCACGCTGAACCGTGCCTCATGGCTCTCCGCGTCGACATAGATCCAGTAGTCGATGCAAGGTGGCGGCCACTGATCCTGTCCATAGGACTCGTCGATCCGGCTATCGGGGTAGCGATCCAGGAAGAGAAGTGGATCTGCCTCCCACAGGAGGGCTGCAGCTTCACCACCGGCATCCATTGACACCTGACGAATGAACCCGACGTGTGCTGACTCGCAGATGGGATCGCAGACCGCACACACGGACTGCACCCAGGCTTCGTCCAGGGCGGAGGCCATGCCGCCAACCTAGTGTCGATGGCGTCGCGCGCCTCGGTTTCCTGCCGCAGAACAGGATGCCGGTTCGCGGCATGTCCGGTATCCACCTGATGCGAATGAGACAAGCCAAGATGCACCGCTAACCCGGCTGCGGGTGGTGCAAGGTGGACGGGGCGAAGGGCTGGCCAACAGCGTGGCTACGGTGAAGCGGACGCTGAGACGGCTCCCACGTAGGCCACCGGATCACAACCGGGACCGTTCGGCTGTATGCGCTGGGGACGAATGCGGAACTCCGTGGGCCGAACGATCGGATCTTCGCCGAGATTCGAAACGGACAGCACGACGGCGACTTCTGCCTCGGACTCGACCTTGTTGTTGGCGACGAAGATCGGAGTTGCAGTGTCGACCAGCGAAGCCTCAGCGCATTCGTTATCGACGCACACCCTCACGATGTCGCCGATCGAGAATCCTGGCCCCGACAGCGTCACGCTGATGCCCGACTCTGCGCCGACGTCCGAGCAATCGCTCGGTGCACAACTGCTCATGAGGGTCGCGGCAGCCGCGGCCGCCATCAGACAGGCGCCCCAATGCCTTGCTGTGCTCACCCTGACACCGTAGGTGTCTGCGGCCCACCTGCGCGCACGATCGACCTGTCTCGGCGCGGACTTCGGGGCGCCGGGAGGAAGCGGGCGTGGCCGGGGAGGGCGTGACTGCGCTTCACTCTCGGCGACGTGATGGACGAACCCGATTTGGCGATCCGTCCGGGTGCCTAACTTTCTGCTGCTTCGTAATGTCTTCGTCGTCGCCGCCTGGCGGGGAGAACGAGATTGGGAAGGGTGTCGGGGGATCGCCCAGGTGTGCAGTGAAGCGGTCTGGGGTCAGGTCTGTGGACCTCGGTTAGTGGGGTGACTTCTTCTTTACCGGTCAGGTCTGCTCCGACTGACCACCTTCTAGGAGTTCGACCTCGACGAAGTCGACGAGGGCCGCGTCGAGGTTGCGGACGTCGTGCGTTGCGCCGGCTGCCCGCACGTATGACACGCCCGGGGTGAGCTCGTGGCGGATGCTCTGGCCGGCGGCGTCGATGACGGTCATTTCTCCGGCGGTTAGCGGGATGACGACGTAGTCGTGGTGGTGGGTGTGCGGCCCGGTCGAGGCACCGTTCGGCAGGGTCCACCGGGTGACCCGGATGCGGTCCGTCTCGTGTTGGACGGCGCCTCCTGTGGAGGTGGCAGTCGCGGTGGCGGGTCCGTAGAGGTCGGTGCGTCGATCGTCAAAGACGTGGTTGTTCGGTCCGAGTCGCTTCGTGCGCGTGGCCGAAAGGTCCACGTCTGCGATGAGGTGGGCCTGCTCGCCCAGGGACAGTGCTGTCATTGGGTAGCCGTCGGCGTCGACGATGACCGACCCGCCGAGCCAGATCACGCCTCGTTCGGTTCCCACGCGGTCGCAGACGGCGAGGGCGACTCGGTTGGTGGAGGCGTTGGCTTGGGCCTTGATGATCTCCACGGGCCGCTCTCCATCGGGGCGTGGAAACCACGGCCAGTTCGCTGGTGCGCAGATCAGTTCGGCGCCGGAGAGGGCAGCGAGTCGGACCCATTCGGGGAACTCCAGGTCGTAGCAGATCATCAGCCCGATCTGCCCGAAGGCCGTGCTGACCACGGGCGGTGCCTGGTTCCCCGGGACGTACATGCCCTGTTCCCGGTCCCACAGGTGCGCCTTGCGGTAGAAGGCGCGCGGGCCGCTGGGATCTACGAGGACCGCACTGTTGTGGACCGATCCTTCGCTGCCTCGCTCCGGAAAGCCTCCGACCACGACGACCCCGTGACGGGCGGCGGCCTCCGACCAGGCTGTCACACTGGGACCGCTGCGGTCCTCGGCCACTGCAGTGAGTTCCTGTGCGTCTTCGAAGACGTAGCCACTGGTGGCCAACTCAGGCAGGACGACGACCTGCGCTCCGTCGCGGGCAGCTGACGCGATGGCGTCCACGGTCGCGCGCACGTTGTCCGCCGGACGGTCGACGTCCAGGGCCAGCTGCGCGCAGGCGACGCGCACCGACGCAGGCCCACTCGTCATGCGGTGGGCTCGAGCTCACGCCTGCTGGCAGCGACGGCCTCGTGCTCGGCCGAGCGGTCAAGTCCGCGGGTCAGGAGGAAGTAGAGCCCACCAGCGACGACGAGACCGACGGCGAAGGAAACGTCCGCGCCGCCCATCTTCTCGGCCACCGGGCCGGTGAACAGGTCGGGGATGGAGAAGAAGGGAATCATCGCGACGAAGCCTGCGACGTACGACAGCACTCCCCGCCAGGCCCAGGTGCCGTAGATGCCCCGGTTGTTGAAGATCTCGGTGATGGCGTACTGCCCGTGACGCACGAAGTAGAAGTCGGTGAGGTTGACCGCCGTCCACGGAACGAGGAAGTACAGCATGAGGATGACGAAGCTGTTGAACGAGCTGAGGTAGTTGTCCGGGATGAGCAGGGCGATGATCACGACCACGACGCCGACGATGCTCAGGCCGACGACACGCAGGGTCACCGTCGGCCTCACCGGGCGGAACCCGTCGACACCGCTAGCCCCGGTGAGCATCGCGCCGTAGGCGTTGACCCCCATGATCGTCACCAGGGCGACGGCGGCGCACAGCACTGCGAACGTGCCGAAGCCCTGGAAGACGCGGTCACCGATCGTGACCAGGGCACCGACGGCGTCTTCCGATCCGAGCCGGCCGGCGATCACGGCGCCCAGGCTCATGAGCCAGACCGCTGATAGTGCGGCGCCGGCATATGTCCAGGCGATGAGCTTGGGCGCGGAGGAGTCCTCGGGCAGGTAGCGGGAGTAGTCCGACACGTAGACGGCGTAGGAGATGTTGTATCCCGCGGCGAGCCCGAACTCGACAAGGAACGCTGTCGCACTCCACCCGGGGGCAGTCGCTGGCTGGGCGGTCGCCGGCATCGTCACGGCGACGACGGTGAGAACGGCGAACACCGCGACCAGGAGGTAGGTCAGCCACCGTTGGACGAAGTGCAACAGGTCGTGGCCGAAGACGGCGATGGCGATCGACACCGCCGTCAGCACGGGGTACCAGAACCACTTGCCGCCGGGCAGGACCAGAGCGATGCCCTGGGCTGCGAGGATCACGTCGAAGACCATGAAACCGACGTAGACGAACACGGTGGCGAGGAACGGCAGGATGACGCCTTGGCTGCCGAACTGTGCCCTGGACTGGATCATCTGCGGCAGCCCCATGCGTGGGCCCTGATTGGCATGGAAGGCCATGAAGAAGGTGCCGAAGCAGGCGCCGAGGGTGACGCCCAGGACACTCCACCCGATCGACAGGCCCATGCTGGGGCCGATGAACCCGACGACCATGGTGGGCAGGACGAAGTTGCCGGTGAACCAGAACGGTCCTTGATGCCACAGCTTGCCCCGGCGCTCGGCCAGAGGGATGTAGTCGATCGAGTGGTGCTCGATGATGGGAGCGGTCGAAGGGCTAGTGGACATTGGGGACATCCTTCCGCGGGGTCATGACCGAGAGGAGCTCGTAGGCGGCGTGCGCTGCGGCGATGCCGGTGATCTGGGCGTGGTCGTAGGCCGGGGCCACCTCGACAATGTCCGCTCCAACGATGTCCAGGCCGGCCAGGCCGCGGACCACGGCGAGGAGCTCACGGCTCGTCATGCCACCGGCCTCGGGGGTGCCGGTCCCGGGGGCATGGGCCGGGTCCAGCACGTCAATGTCGATCGAGATGTACACCGGGCGGTCACCGACACGTTCGAGAATGCGCTCGACGCATCCGCGCACGCGCAGGTCATCCATCTCCGGCCCCGCGATGACCTCGAACCCCAGGTTGTGGTCCTGACGCAGGTCATCCGCGGAGTACAGCGGCCCCCGGGAGCCGACATGGATGCAGGCATCGGTGTCGAGCAGTCCCTCTTCCGAGGCGCGCCGGAAGGGGGTGCCGTGAGTGTACGGGGCACCGAAGTACGTGTCCCACGTGTCGAGGTGGGCATCAAAGTGGATGACGGCGGGCGGCGCCCCTCGTGTGGCCTTGACGGCGCGCAGCAGGGGCAGGCTCAGCGTGTGGTCGCCGCCGAGGACGAGCAGCCTGGGGAATCGCTCGAGGGCGGCGGCCGCCTGCTGCTCCACCGACGCAATGGCCTCCTCGAGCGAGAAGGGGTTGACGCCCATGTCGCCGGCGTCGACGACCTGGGCGGCCGCGAACGGGGAGACGTCCAGAGCTGGGTTGTAGGGGCGCAGCAGTCGTGAGGACTCGCGGATGTGTGCCGGTCCGAACCGGGCGCCTGGACGGTACGACGTGCCTGAGTCAAAGGGGATACCCACGACGGCGAGATCGGCATCGTCGACCTCGTCGGCCCGGGGAAGCAGCGCGAACGTGCCCGGACCGGCGAAACGGGGAACCTTGGTGGCATCGACCTGTCCCACACGGCCATCAGCCACAATGCGGGGCACGTGTCCGAACTCGGTCATGTGGTTCTCCTCATTGGGATGAGGGGGACAGTACTCCCGACGTGCCTGACAGACAACGGTTGATGCATACCACGCAACAGCTCGGTTCCGGCCGAACCAAGTGGTCCCAGGCGTTCCGACTGTCCGGTGGGATAGAAAGGGCAGGTGTCCCCCCGAGTGCCGAGCGTCCAGCCTTCCGAGCGCGCTCCGAAGGTTCCGCTCATCGGTGCCCGCCTGCGGGTGGCGCGACAGGGGCGGCGCCGGACGATCAGGGATGTCGCGCAAGCCAGCGGACTGACGGCAGGATTCCTCAGCCGCCTCGAGCGCGACGAGGTCCAGCCGTCCGTCGCGTCGCTGGTGACGCTGTGCGAAGTCCTTGGTTTGCGGGTGGGCTCGCTGTTCGATCCGCCCGAGACCGCCATCGTCCGCCGAGGTCGGGGCCAACCGATCAACTTCGGCGGTGTGGACGTGGCGGAGACTCTGGTCACCCCGGGGACCCAGACGCGCCTGCAGGTCATCCACTCAGATGTCGAGCCTGGCGGCAACGGCGGTGAGGACCTCTACTCGCTCGACTCAGACTTCGAGTGCGTCTACGTCGTCGCCGGCACGCTCGTCGTCACGAACGAATCCGGTGACATCGAGCTAAGCGCAGGCGACGCCATGACGTTCCCCGCCCATCAACCTCACACGTGGCGCAACGCCTCGACGAACGACCCGTGCGAGGTCCTCTGGATCCTCACCCCGGCCCCCTGAACCCCGCTGCACGACGGCCGTCATCAGCGCCGACGCGCCCTCAGAACCGTGCGCAAAAATGGTGCTTCTGGCCTGACACGCCGGCTGGTGTCGGCAGGACGCGTGGTCACGATGACCGAGACAATCGCGGCGTGAGCTCGATGCCGAAGGACGCGAAGAAGGGGAACAGACCTCGAAAGCGACGGAGGCCGAGGGCCGAGCTGGCCGAGCTGGTCCGGGCGGCCCGGGCGCGTGGTGATGACATCACCGGCCCGGTGCTTGACCCCAAAGGCACCGGACAGGCACGTTGGCCGATGCGGTGGAAGCCCGCGCTGAACGCCTTCGCCTTCACCTTCGCCGACCCGCATGCCGGCCGCCGAGAACCTCTAGAGACGAACGCCAGAACCACCGTTCATCAGACCCCCCCCGCCCTCAGCCCATGCTCCAAGTGGGCGGAAGGCAGCAATCTCCAACGACGCCCTAACTGGGCGTAGAGACGCACTTCCAGGAGCAGCTGAACGATCGTCCGGGACTCGACGTGAGCCCGCTGGTCGCGCCCGCGTGACACCGCGAGTCGGCCATCCCGAAGCGACGGCGACCCCCGCGCGGTGATTGGCCGGCGCCGGTACGGGTCTGCGTTCGATCCATGCGACGATCGCGATCCGTCGCCGCTCGCGCGTGCCCCGGTCCGGGGGACCAGCTTCCGCTGCACCAGCGAACAGCCGTACGGTGCGGGGGTTGTCGGCGTGGATGCCGACGGGTGCGGCCGGCACGTGAGTTACGCGATTGCTCAGACCACGTCGTCGCCAGAAGGCAGTCGCACTGGTCCCGCGGCGCTGTACTCGCGTCCCAGGCGGCGGCGGTGTGACACGGCTTCCCGTCGGGAGTCGAGCGCCGCTCGCACTTGTCTAAAGACGCCAGGCACCAATCAGTGAATCTGTTGGCGGCATCGGGCTGGCGAAGGGCCGCGCATCGGTGAGCTCGAGGCCCAGAACGTCCCCGTAGAAGCGTTGGGCGGCGTCCAGATCGCTCACCCCGACAAACCCAACCTGTGTGGCGGGACCAGGCATCGTCAGCATTCCTTCTCAGACGCCAGACCGACGGCACGGTGCCGCTGCACCACGGTTGCATCCTCCGGCTGTCGCGCGCTACTGGTCGCCGAAAGCAAGGAGCCCCACTCCCCGGAGATCGGTCGACCCGCGGCGAAAGGATGGCGAAGTTCGCGAGCAGCCGTGAGGGTGCGGTCGGCCCCTTGAGTGAACGACTCGCCCTCAGGGGCCCCTCTTCCGCTGCATGACCCAACCCTCGACAAACCTTGTGCATCGTGACGCAGCGCGCCCACGCTGTGAGGCACGACAGGTGCCTCGATGTGCGACTCCGAACTCGAGGTACCAACCCACCCGGGCCCTCAGCCGGCCCCTTGAACAGTCTGGAGAGACCTCTTGCGAAACGTTCGACTCTTCACCGTGGCGGGGTGCGTCGGCGCGCTCGTCACCACCGTGCTCGTTGCTCCTGGAGCCAGCGCCGATACCCGGCACCACGAGTACGGCGACCGGGGCGGCCAGACCACCGTGGTCCTCAACCCCGACCTGGTGCCCGTCCTCACCCAGACCCTGAAGGTCCGTGCCATCAAACCCGGCCGGCTGACCGCCCCCGCAGGTGTGGCTCAGCTGTCGTTCCCGATCACCGAGGTCGAAAACAAGGTCATCGAGCACTCCGGGGGCCTGGCGTTCACCCCGGTCGGTGGCGGCGCCCTGTGCATCACCCGATTCGACGTCAACCTCAAGACCGGATTCCTCAACGCCAAGACCGTCCTGAACGGTAAGCGGCTCCCCGGCCGCGTGGATATCTTCGCGCTCGGGCCTGCCCAGAAGATCAATGGCGCCATCCCGACGTGTGCCGGGACGGCAGCAGGGCTCACCCTCACGCCGGGCGCCGCTCAGGCCCTGGGTGCCCCGAGCTTCGCCGGCGCCTTCGTCGGCGACGCGTGCGTCGTGCCCGGCGAACACGAGGACTCGGACTGAGCGAACCTCACGACCCTGCACGGTCAAGCTCAAGCCCAGTTCGTCGAGGCAGGCCGCGGCGGCCTCATCCCCGCCAGCTGCCTTCACATTCCGGACCGCCTGCTCCACCACGCCCGGGTGATGAGGGCATGCTGACTCACGACATCTCGGGCCGGGATCCATGGTCTTTGCTGCTCAGCTGCTCCAGCGGCGAACTGGGGGACCGTGCCGATGGAATCTCCTACATGCCGGCCTCAGCCTGGACCGCCAGGACTGAGGCCGGCAATGTCGACATCCTCAAGCGTCGGGGACGCGGCCGCCCGAGGCGGAGCGCCGAGCCGATCCAGGTCGTCGCGGTCCGGCTCACGGCTGAAGCGCTCGACGCACTCGGCCGTGGCGGCGAAGAACCAGACGAGTCGTTCTGAAGCGATCCGGGCGGCACCGGCGCACTGCACAGCATGAAGCTCCACCCCAGCGGGCTCCAGTAACAGCAGCGACGCCGAGGACGCCCTCCAGGCTGACCAGTGGCCCCTATAGATCGTGCCGCTGACTCAGGACGAGACTCCCACGCGCGAACTCCGCCTCGGCTTCGACACACGGGCCGGTTGCTCGAGACCGTCGTGCTCATCGTCGGCACCGGCGAGGAGATCGTCATCCACGCCATCCCACCCCGCAAGAAGTACCTCGACCTACAGCCCCGAAGTCCCGCAGCACTCACTATTGTTCCTGTCTGGCTCTGGGCCAGGTCACGTGGTGGGAGCGTGCAGCACTGCTCTGCCTAACGCGCGGCCTTGATTCTTGGTGTCGTTAGTCTCGTGGGACCGCAGACCGCAGCCCGCCGGGTGCGCGGTCGAGTTGACTGCACATGCGGCATCCGGGCCCTGCTGGTTGAGAGAGGGCGAGCTGGTGGTGTCGAGGGGGGCGTGACCAGGGCCTCGCCGAAGTAGGATCTGTGGGGTGACGATCCTGGTGACGGGCGCGACGGGGTTCATTGGGAGCGAGGTTGTGCGTCAGCTTGCCGCAAGGGGGCAACCGACCCGGGTGATGGTTCGCAGGCCATCGCGGGCGGCTTTGCTGGGCGGTTTCGATGTCGAACCGGTGTTCGGCGACCTCACCTCGATCCCGTCGCTTGCCCGTGCGGTCAAGGGGATTGACGTGGTGATCCACCTGGGTGCTCGGGCCACCTTCGAGCCTTACTCGCGCCTGTTTCCGACGATGGTGCAGGGCACCGCCGACCTCGCCCGCGCCGCGGCCGAGGCCGGTGTCGGCCACATCGTGTACGGGTCCAGCATGTTCGTCTACGACGGGTCGACGGCCATCGGCGACGACACCGCGCCAAGCCCGGCACTGGCCTACGGGCGGGCGAAGCTCGACGCTGAAGCGGCCCTGGCACGGACCGCCGAAGCGGGCGGGCCCACGGTCGCCAGCATTCGGTTGCCGCACGTCTACGGACCCCAAAGCCTGCTCTTTGGTCAGGTGCGCCAGCGAAGAGTTGTGTTCCCTGGCCCCGGAGACAACCCTTTCGCCCATCTGCACGTCGAGGATGCGGCGAGGGTGCTCATTAGTGCTGCGCTCCAACGGTGGTCGGGCACCGCACCAGTGGCCGACGATGAGACCGTCACCTGGAACGACTTCTTCGAGATCTTGACGACCTTCGCCCCCGACACCCGGGTTTTGCGCCTACCTGGCCGGCTGGCCGCTGGCGGGGCCGCGGTGGCTGGGGCGGTGCTGGGCCGGCGCGGACCGACCATGGTCTCCGCGGACACCATCAGGGGATGGAATCTGCCGTTGCGGTTGACCTCTAACCGGCTGTGGTCCGAGCTGGATCTGGTTCCTCGCTACCGCGGCGTGCGTGAGGGTATCCCGGCTTGTCTGGATGGGGTCGTCGCGTTCCGTTGGCGCCATCCGGTCTTCGATCGTTCGTGACAGCTGCTGGCCCGTTACGGGTCGTCGTGATCGGAGCGGGCATGGCAGGGCTCACCGCCGCCCGGCTGATCGCCGACGCCGGACATGTGGTGTCCGTGCTGGACAAGGGCCGTCGCGCGGGGGGCCGTATGGCCACCAGACAGCTCACCGGTGGCGGGTTCGCTGACTACGGCGCCCAGTTCTTCACCACCCGCAGTGAGCCTTTCACGGTGGTGCTGGCGCGATGGGTCGAGGTCGGCGCGGTGCGGCAGTGGTGTCGCGGCTTCCCCGCAGACGACGGGCATCCCCGGTATGTCGCTGCGGACGGGATGGGGCAGCTGGCGGCGCGCATGGCCGCGGGTTTGGACGTCCGCCAGTCGGTTCAGGTCGGCGCGGTTCGACGGGTCGCAGGTCGTTGGGCGGTGTCCTGGCCCGCGACCGCGCGGGTCTCGGCCGGCTTGCTCGAGGCTGATGTCGTGGTGCTGACACCGCCGGCACCCCAGTCCGCAGCCCTGGTCGCCGGGCAGGCGAGCATTCCACAGTTGGCCTATGCACCGACGATCTCGTTGCTTGTCGCCCTCGGCGACTCGCCATCAGTTCCCTTTCCCGGTGGCGTCCAGCTCCAGGACGACCCGACTTGGTCGTGGATCGGGGACAACATGGCCAAGGGTGTGTCGCGGCTGCCGGCTGTCACCCTGCACACCAGCAGTGAGGTCGCGACGGCCCGGTGGGAACAGGACGACGATGTGCTGACCATCGACCTGCTGCACGCCGCGTCGCCGTGGCTCGGTGGGGCCGAGATCCTTGGCGCGAGCCTTCAGCGCTGGCGCTACGCGACACCAGTCCAGCAGCATCCCCAGATGTGTGTGGTGCGGGCCGGAGGGGGCCTGGTCTTCGCCGGTGACGGGTACGGCGGTCCCCGGGTGGAAGGAGCCTTCCTGTCCGGGCGGGCTGCCGCCCAAGCCGTGCTCAACAGGACCGATTGAAACGCGATAGCACGAGGCCTCCAGCCCCGCTCACCACTACAGCAGGTCACGTCAACGATGGGTCAATCAACACAAGGAGCCTCACATGAGTAGGTCGGTCAGTATTGGGATCGCCGATGACCAGCTTGAGCAGATCGTCCACGGGCTGTCGCGGGTTCTGGCAGATTCGTATTCTCTGTACCTCAAGACACACAGTTACCACTGGAACGTCGTCGGCCCGATGTTTCACTCGCTTCACGCGATGTTCATGGACGAGTACACGGAACTGGCCCTGGCGGTCGACGAGATCGCCGAGCGGATACGCGCGCTGGGAGCGCCGGCCCCCGGAACCTACCGGCAGTTCGCGGAGCTCTCGGTTGTTCTTGAGGACACCGACGTGCCCGATGCCCACGAGATGGTGCGCCGGCTCGTCGCAGCGCACGAGGCCACCGCCCGCACCATCCGCGACGCCCTGCCGGTGGCCGAGGGTGCGCCGGACCAGGTCTCTACCGACCTGCTTGTGCGCCGGTTGGAGGTCCACGAGAAGACCGCGTGGATGCTGCGCAGCATGCTCGCCTGACAACCCGTGGGTCTGGTCCCTGGACCACCGGATCCCGCCAACGAAGCCTGTAGGTGGGCGTCCGCGCTGACTGCGGAGTCGTTCGTGTGGGTTGCGCGTCGCCGACGACGCGACCGCGGCGTTGGAGTCGCTTCGCTGGCAGGTTGCGGTGCTGCAGGCCGTCGTCCGCCCTCGCGGGGTCGCGCTCTGCCGAGCTGGGGGAGGTTCGCCGGGCGCGTGCGAGGATCGGCGTTGTGGCAGGCATGTCGGTGGGTGAGGTGGCGGGGCGCCTTGGTGTGTCTGCCTCGACGGTGCGCATGTGGGGTCGCCGTTACGGCTTGACCGCATCGGAGCGCAGCGTCGGGGGCCACCGCCGCTTCTCGGAGGAGGACGTCACGAGGCTGTGGCGAATGCAGCAGCTAGTCACCGCCGGGACCGACCCCGCCGCGGCGGCCGCCACCGTCCTCTCTACGGGGGCCGCCGCGACCTCGGCCCGAGGGCGTGGAGGTCCGGGGGGCGCCGTCCTGGCGGTGCCCGGTGCGGACCCACGGGTCCGGGGCCTCGCCCGGGCAGCGGGCCGTCTCCAGGACGGCGTGGTCACGGCCGCCATCCTCGGCTCGCTCGCGGAGGACGGAGTGCTGCCGACGTGGAACGACCTCGTGCTTCCCGTGCTCGTGGCAGCAGGTGAGCACTGGCACGGCAGCGGCGCCGGGATCGAGATCGAGCACCTCCTGACACAGGCGGTGGTCACCGCATTCACATCGCATGCAACCAGTAGCTCTGAACTTGCACAAGCACCACCGGTCGTCCTTGCGGGCGGTCCGGGCGAGGACCACGTCCTCACCCTGCACGCGCTTCGTGCCGCATTGTCGGAGCGTGGGGTGGCGGTCCGGTTCTTGGGCGCTAGGACCCCATTGGAGGCACTCTGCGGCACTGTCCGGTTGACACGTGCGCCAGCCGTCTTCGTCTGGGCGACCATGCCAACACGCTTGAGACCTGACGATTTGGCGACACTTCGCGCCACCCGTCGTGGGCTCATCCTCGCCGTGGGTGGCCCCGGCTGGCAGGACGTGGTCACGGCATCTGCGACCCGGTGCGACTCCCTCGAAGATGCTGTGGGCTTTCTGGAGGCGAGCTGGAGCCGGAGCACGCGGACCACGTAGGCGTCTCTAAAAGTTGTACAAACTTTTGACAGTGCCGTCACAGAAGGCGTAAATCTAAGTGGTCGCTCCCAATCACAAGGGGCGCCGCCGGAGCTGCCGCTCCTGCGTTCTCACCTCAGGAGTCGTGATGGGTTCTGACCAGTCCGCCGTCAACATCGCCTCGCTCACCGCGGGGCAGTACGACGTCATCTACAACCTGCTGTCGCTGACGATCGCCTCGATGTTCTTCACCGCCATCTACCTGCTGGCCTCCCAGCGCCGCGTAGCCGTGCCGTATCGCAACGCCGTCGTCATCTCCGCCATCGTCTGCGGGATCGCGGCGTATCACTACTTCCGCATCTTCAACAACTTCCAGGAGAGCTACCCGCCCGGCGACACGGTCACCGCGGACCACGCGCTGTCCAACATCGTCTTCAACGAGGCCTACCGGTACGTCGACTGGCTCCTGACCGTGCCGTTGCTCCTGGTCGAGACGGTGGCCGTCATGGCGCTGGCGCGCGCCGCGTCGCGCTCGCTGCTCATCAAGCTCATCCCGGCCGCCATCGCGATGATCCTGCTCGGCTACCCCGGCGAGGTCGCCACCACGAACACCGCGCGCCTGATCTGGGGCTTCGTGGCCACGTTGCCGTTCATCTACATCGTGTACGTGCTCTTCACCGAGCTGTCCCGGTCCGTTGACCGCCAGCCCCCGGAGGTGCGTCGCCTGGCCCGGCTGCTGCCCATCTCACTCGTCGCCCTGTGGTGCGTGTACCCGATCGCCTACCTCTTCCCGGTCTTCGGTGGGGACTTCTTCGGCGGCGCCGACGGGTTCGTCCTGCGGCAGGCCGGCTACAGCATCGCCGACATCCTGGCCAAGGCCGGCTTCGGCCTGCTCGTCTTCGCGGTCGCCCGCGCGCAGAGCCGTCTGTACGACCCGGCGTACGCCGATGACCACCACACCGAGAACGACGCTGAGCAGCACGGTGACGCGCTCACGCCCGAGGTCGCCAACGGTCATCGCGCCGGCGCGGGGCGCTCGGTTGGTACGGCGCCCAGGAGCGCGGCGTGACCACTACGGCGGCAACCGGCCAGGCGGACACCGCGATGCAGACCAAGCCGCTCTACGACCTGACCGTCTCGCTGCTCGGCTGCGTCCGCGACCACGACTTCACGTCGCTGGCACAACTGTGCGACGACGACTTCGGCATCGTCGAGATCACCACGACGGGCGGCTCGCTCGTTATCCGTGACCGTGCCGGCTGGGAGGAGTGGTTCACCGGGCTCTTCGCCCAGCTGGACGCCGCGAAGGCGCACACCTGGTCCGAGATCACCGGATACGAGGCCCGGGTGGGACAGGACATGGCCTACAGCGTCGTCGACTTCGACCAGATGTTCGTGACCGAGCAGGAGTCCCTGCGCTTCACCGTCATCGCGACGATCATCTGGAAGCGCGAGGACGATGGTTGGAAAGAGTCGCGCTACCACAGCTCCCTGATCGGGGTCACGCCAGCCTGACGTACAGCTGGCGTGGGTGCCGGACCTCGTCACCGTGAGGTCCGGCACCGACGTGGGTTCGACATAGGACCACAGGCGAGGAGCCGGGAACCCTTGCGGCCCCGCGCCAACGGGTGGTCAATCTGCGGCAAACCGCACGTCGAGACCTCGGACGAAATGCGGCAGAGCAAGGTGGGTCCAAGTACCTGGGTCCTCGCAAAAATCCGCCTCATCACCCGCATCGCCTTCGGCTTCCGCTCACCCAACGCCCTCATCGGCCCTGGCCATGCTCAACCTCGGCGGCCACAAACCCGCCCTCCCCCCTCTGCCGGAAATGACCCACAGATCAATACCGCTAACTTAGGGTCTGATCGGGTATCGTGCCGGTATGTCTCCTCGTGCTGGGCAGGTCAGGCCGTCAGACGAAGGCAGGCTGTCTGATCGTGTGGCTCTGGGCGTATTGACTTCGCTGGTACCGCGCGAGTTGGTCGACGAGGTGCTCATCGAGACAGGCCGTCAGGAGCGGCGGGTTCGGCTGCTGCCGGCACGGATGGTTGTGTACTACGTGATGGCGCTGGCGCTGTTCTTCGGAGACGGCTAT
>JBBQWX010000118.1:0-14257 GCA_038210185.1 Actinomycetales bacterium | reverse complement strand
AGTGGCTGGCGAGGCAGCGGGCCGTGCACGACCCGCCGGCGTTGACCCGTGAACGACTCCTGGAGCTGGTCGCCGCGATCACCGGCGACGACGACGGCGACCGCCGCCTGGCCGAACGCGACCTCACCGACCATGCCGACGCCCGGTATTTCGCCGAGGTCGAACCCGAGAACGGCGGCTGGAGCCGCGACGACCCGCAGGACCGGGCCTGGCGCGAGACGTACCTCGCCATCGTCGACGCGGTCAGCCTCGATGTCGTCGGCTGAACGCGGCGCACTGCCGCTCTGCCGTCCCCAGCCAGCTGTCCCGGGAGCACACCGCTTTCGGCCGACTCGGGGACGGGCCGGGGTTGATCCCGATGTGGCCGCCCGCCCGATCTCACTAGCCTCGAACGGTCGGAACCACAGGCAAGCGACCCACGGACAGGGGCACGGATGAAGGCGCTGGTGCAGGACATCTATGGCACGTCCGACGTGCTCCGAATCGAGGACGTCGACCGGCCCGAGCCGACCCACGGGGAGGTCTTGGTGCGGATCGTGGCGGCGTCCGTCAACGCCGCTGACTGGCACATCATGCGCGGCGAGCCCAGGATCGCCCGGCTCATGGACCGCAGCATCTTCGGGCGCACCGGGCCCCGCGAGCGGATCCGCGGCCGCGACCTCGCCGGCACCATCGAGGCACTCGGTCCGGGCGTGACCGGCTGGCAGGTCGGTGACCCTGTTCTGGGGGAGGCCGACGCCACCTTTGCGCAGTACGCGACGGTCGCCGAGGGCTGCCTCGCACGCAAGCCCGAGGCCCTGCCGTTCGAGGATGCCGCCGCGCTGCCTCTGGCCGCCGTCACGGCCGACCTCTGCCTGGCACGAGGCCGGGTCGAGGAGGGGGACCGGGTGCTGGTCGTCGGTGCCTCAGGCGGGGTGGGCACGTTCGCCGTTCAGCTTGCCGCTGCACGTGGTGCCACCGTCACTGGCGTCTGCAGCACCCGCAACGTCGACCTGGTGACATCCCTCGGTGCCACGGAGGTGGTCGACTACACCGCCGACGACTTCACCCGGACCGGGGTGACGTACGACTGCGTACTCGACCTGGTCGGCAACCGGACGCTGCGGGACCTGCGCCGCACCGTCGTCCCGGGAGGCACGTTGGTGCTGTCGGGCGGTGGCAACGCGGGAGAGGGCACCCACCTCGGCCCGGTCGGCCTGATGGCGAAGGGCAGGATCTTCGGGCGCCTGCTGGGCCTGCGCATCGAGATCCCGTTGGCCACGCCGGATGCCCAGCGGCTCACCGAGCTCGCGGCCATGGCCGCGAGCCGTCAGGTGCGCTGCGTGGTCGACCGACGCTATGCGCTGCCCGACGCGGCCGCCGCCGTGCGGCACGTCGAGGTCGAGCACACCCGCGGCAAGGTCGTCGTCACGATGTGAGGGCAACGGTCGCCGGTCACGCCCGCAGGCCACCGACGTGGCGCGGCCTGTCGCCGTCGACCGCCTCTGCGAACCGGCTCAGAGGAACTGGGCCGGGTCGAACTGGTCGATCGGGATGATCCGAACCCGGGGCAGCCGCTCGTTGAAGGCCAGCACGTCGTACTCCAGGTCGAACGACTCCAGCCCGCGCTCGACCAGCGGGACGAAGGCGCTGTGCGGAACTCGACGAAGCCGATCACCCCGACGCGCCGGCCGTCGAGGATGCCGTCGACCTGCTCGACGAAGTCGCCGTCGTTGCTGACGAGCATGACGTCCGCCTCGCGGCGACCGAGCTCGACGAGGGTGCGCTGGATCGCGATGTCGACGACCTTCTCGCCCGGACCGCCGGAAAGCGGCACCGGTCGGTAGCCGATCGCCAACAGCGCCTGGACGAAGGTCATCGGCAGCTCGGTGTTCGCGGCGAGGAAGAACAGCCCCTGGGCCGGCTGGTCCCACCGCTCGCGGGCGAACTGGAGCAGGCGCTCCCACCGCGGGCGTTCCTCGGGTCGGGGCCGACGCCCGAGGATCGAGGTGCCGAGGGTCGCGTCGATGTTCTCGCCGTCGACCAGGACGTACGTGGTTCTCGCTACCTCACCCATGGCCGCAGACTACGGCGTCCCCCTCGCAGCGAGGGCTGCCGGCGAGCGGTGCTACTTCTTCCCGAGGTCGATGTGGTTCTTGGCGTCGGCCTTGGCGTGCTTCTCGGCCCGCTTCTCCTTGATCGACTTGGCCGGCTTCTTGGCCAGGTGCTGTCGAGGTGACTTGTCGGCCATGGGGTACTCCCAGCGTGAGGGAACCCGGGCGGCTCCGTGCACCGACCCTACGCCGCCCATCCCACGAAGCGCTCAGTCGTCGTCCTCGTCGGCGTTGTCGGTGTCCCGCTTGTGCCGCTGCCCCGGGCTGAGCAGCGACTCCAGCTCGGCCTCGACGTCGGGCGTGGTGATGAACAACAGCTCGTCGAGCGGCTCGAGGGCGTCGTCGCGGCTCGGCGCGATGGGGTGCCCCTCGCGGATGATGCCGGTGAGCACCGTGTTGCCCGGCCACGGCACGTCACCGACGCGCGAGCCGGCATACGGGCTGCCGACGGGCAGCGTCATCTCGACCATCATCGCCTTGCCCTGCTGGAACTCGAAGATGCGCACCAGGTCGCCGACGCTCACGGCCTCCTCGACGAGCGCGGTCATCAGCCGTGGCGTCGACACGGCGACGTCGACGCCCCACGCCTCGTCGAACATCCAGTCGTTCTTCGGGTTGTTGACCCGGGCCACGGTGCGGGGCACCCCGAACTCGGTCTTGGCCAGCAGCGACAGCACGAGGTTGACCTTGTCGTCACCAGTGGCCGCGACGACGACGTCGCACTCGGCGAGCCCCGCCTCGCTGAGCGCCTCGATCTCGCAGGCATCGGCCTGTAGCCAGCTGGCGTCGGGGACCTTCCGCACGCGCTCGCCATTGGCGTCGCGGTCGATGAGCAGCACGTGGTGGCCGTTGCGCAGCAGCTCGCGGGCGATGGACCGCCCGACACTGCCGGCTCCGGCGATGACGACGCGCATGGGGGTTGGCCTTTCGAGGGGTCAGTGCACGGGCGGTGCGGCGTCCAGGACGCGCTCCGCGATGGCGAGGTCCGCGCGCTGCAGCGCGATGTGCAGGAGGTCGCCCTCCTGGTACACGGTGTCGGGCCCGGGGATCATCCCGTCGCCCAGCCGGGTGAGGTAGGCGAGCCGGCCACCGGTCGCCGCCTCGATGTCGGTCAGGCGCCTGCCGATCCAACCCGCGGACACCGGCATCTCGGCGATGACGACCTTCCCGGAGGGATCGGTGAACTCGGGGACGTGGCCCTGCGGGAGCAGTCGGCGCAGCATCTGGTCGCTCGTCCACTTCACCGTGGCTACGGTGGGGATGCCGAGCCGCTGGTAGATCTCAGCGCGGCCCGGGTCGTAGATGCGCGCCACCACGTGCTCGACGCCGTACTTCTCGCGCGCGACGCGGGCGGCGAGGATGTTGGAGTTGTCGCCGCTCGAGACGGCGGCGAAGGCGTAGGCGTGGTCGATGCCGGCAGCGCGCAGCGTGTCGCGGTCGAAGCCGACACCCTGCACGGTGCGGCCCTCGAACGTGGTGCCGAGGCGTCGGAAGGCGACCTCGTCCTGGTCGATGACGGCGACCTCGTGACCGGCGTGCTCGATGGCCCGGGCGAGAGCTGCGCCGACGCGGCCACAACCCATGATGACGAAGTGCACGATGCCGACGCTACACCGAGGTGGTGGGCTCGGTGAGACTCTTCCGGTAGGCGTGCACAGCCGCCGACGGTGCGGCATACAGTATCTGACGTGTCTTCACCAGGACGGGTCGTCAAGCGTGTGATCCTCGGCCGCGCGATGCGCAGCGACCGCCTCGGCGAGACCCTGCTCCCCAAGCGCCTCGCCCTACCCGTCTTCGCCAGCGACGCACTGTCCTCTGTCGCCTACGCCCCCGACGAGATCCTCCTGACGCTCGGCCTGGCCGGTGGAGCGCTCGCGCTGACGAGCTCGTGGAAGATCGCCTTGGCGGTCGTCGTGGTGATGGCCGTCGTCATCATGAGCTACCGCCAGAACGTGCACGCCTATCCCTCGGGTGGCGGCGACTACGAGGTGGCCAGCGTCAACCTCGGCCCCAAGGCAGGGCTCACCGTCGCCAGTGCCCTGCTCGTCGACTACGTCCTCACCGTGGCGGTCTCGGTGTCGGCCGGGGTGCAGAACGCCGCCAACGCGTTCGGCTTCGTGCGTGGCAAGGAGGCCGTGATCGGCGTGGCGATCGTCGCGGCCCTCACGGCGATGAACCTGCGCGGTGTCCGCGAGTCCGGTACGGCCTTCGCGATCCCGACCTACCTGTTCATGGTGACGATCATCGGGATGTCGCTCGTGGGCTTGTACCGCGAGGTGACGGGCACGCTGCCGCCGGCCGAGAGCGCGAGCCTCGAGCTGCTGCCGGAACCCGGCTACGAGGCGCTCGGCGGGCTCGCCATGGCCTTCCTCCTGCTCCGGGCGTTCTCCTCCGGGTGTGCGGCGCTCACCGGCGTCGAGGCGATCAGCAACGGTGTCCCGGCGTTCCGCAAGCCCAAGAGCAAGAACGCGGCCACCACCTTGCTGCTCATGGGCGTCGTCGCCATCACGATGCTCCTGTCGATGGTCACCCTCGCCCGGTGGACCGGCATCAAGTACGCCGAGGACCCGGCGACGCAGCTGACCCGTGACGGCGTGCCGGTCGGTGACAGCTACGTGCAGGACACCGTGATGGGGCAGGTGGCGCACTCGGTGTTCTCCGGGTTCGGACTCGGCGTCGTCCTGGTGTCCATCGTCACCGGGCTCATCCTGGTCCTCGCGGCCAACACCGCCTTCAACGGCTTCCCGGTGCTCGGCTCGATCCTCGCGCGGGACGGCTTCCTCCCGCGCCAGCTGCACACCCGTGGCGACCGGCTCGCCTTCTCGAACGGCATCATCATCCTCGCCGCGGCTGCCGCCGGGCTGATCGTCATCTACAACGCTGAGGTCACCCGGCTCATCCAGCTCTACATCGTCGGCGTCTTCGTCTCCTTCACGCTCTCCCAGATCGGGATGGTGCGGCACTGGACGCGCCACCTGACGCTCGAGCGCAACCCTCAGGTGCGCAGCCAGATGATCCGCAGCCGGGTCATCAACGGCATCGGTGCCGCGATGTGCGGCACCGTCCTGATCGTCGTCCTCGCGACCAAGTTCACGCACGGGGCCGGGTACGCGATCGCCGCCATGGCCGTGCTGTTCCTCGTCATGATGCGCATCCGCCGCCACTACGACCAGGTCCGCGACGAGCTGGCGGTGAGTGAGGGCGACACCCGGCACCAGCTGCTGCCGTCGCGGGTGCACGCCATCGTCCTGGTGGCGAAGGTCCACAAGCCGACCCTGCGGGCCCTGTCCTACGCCCGGGCGACCAGACCCTCGATCCTCGAAGCCCTCACCGTCGACGTCGACCCCGACGAGACCAAGGCGCTGCAGCTCGAGTGGGACCGTCGCGACATCCCGGTGCCGCTCAAGGCGCTCGACAGCCCCTACCGCGAGATCACCCGGCCGGTGGTCGACTACGTGAAGTCGATCCGCTCCGGCAACCCGCGTGATCTCGTCGTCGTCTACATCCCGCAGTACGTCGTCGGCCACTGGTGGGAGCAGATCCTGCACAACCAGAGCGCGCTGCGCCTGCGTACCCGGCTGCTGTTCACGCCGGGCGTCATGGTGTCGTCGGTGCCCTGGCAGCTCGCGTCGTCGCAGGGCATGGAAGAGCGGATGGACGGCCCCGTCGCCGGTGACGTGCGCCGCGGCGAGAGCTGATGCCCGAGCACCAGGGCAGCGGGCTCACGGTCGGCGACGAGGTCGAGGTCGACGTCACAGCGGTCGCCCACGGCGGCCACTGCATCGCGCGCCACGACGGCCAGGTGCTGTTCGTGCGCCACACCCTGCCCGGAGAGCGGGTGCTGGGCCGGGTCACCGAGACCGGCGCCGGGGAGCGCTTCGTGCGGGCGGATGCCGTCGCCGTGGTCATGGCGTCACCGGACCGGGTCACCCCCTCGTGCCCGTACGCCGGCCCCGGGCTCTGCGGTGGCTGCGACTTCCAGCACGTCGCGCTGCACCGCCAGCGTGAGCTCAAGGCCGACGTCGTGCGCGAGCAGATGGCGCGGCTGGCCCACCTCGAGGTCGAGGTCGAGGTCGAGGTGGTCCCCGGCGACGACCACGGGCTCGACTGGCGCACCCGCGTCGAGTTCGCCGTCGACGACGAGGGCCGGGCCGGGCTGCGCCGCCACCGCTCGCACGACGTCGTCGAGATCGACCACTGCCGCATCGCCGCCCCGGGCATCGACCGGCTCCGGGTCACCGAGCAGCGCTGGCCAGCAGTGGAGGCCGTCGACGCCGTCGCTCCGTCGGTCGGTGAGCCGCTCGTCGTGGCGGTGCCCCGGCGCGACGGTGCCGGTGGGGCACGGCCTCCTGATGCTTCCGCGGGGCTCGGGGTTCCCGAGGTCCCCGTCATCCGCGAACGGGTCGACGCGACCTGGCAGGGCTCCGACGGGAGGGAGCAGGAGCTGGCCGGCGAGCTCGCCGTGTCGGCACGGGGCTTCTGGCAGGTGCACCCGGGTGCGGCCCGCACCTTCGTTGAGGCCGTCATGGAGGCTGCCGACGTGCGTTCGGGCGAGCGGGCCCTCGACCTGTATGCCGGGGTGGGTCTGTTCGCCTCGGCGCTCGCCGCCGCGGTCGGTACCGAGGGCCAGGTCGTGGCCGTGGAGTCCGACCCCGAGGCGACCCGTCACGCGCGGGCCAACCTCGCCCACCGCCCGAACGTCGCGGTGCTGACCGCCCGTGTCGACGACGCCTTCGGGGTCGCCCGGCCGGCCCGGCGAGGCAGCGCGAAGCAGCGGGGGAGCCGTCCGCGCAAGCCGTCGCGCTCCGTGCTGATGCCGACGGCGGCCGACGTCGTGGTGCTCGACCCGCCGCGCACCGGCGCCGGGCGCGGCATCTGCACCGAGGTGGTCCGGCTCGGCCCGCGGGTGATCGTCTACGTCGCGTGCGACCCCGCGGCGCTGGCCCGCGACACCGCCTACCTGGCCGACCTCGGGTACCGGCTGGACGGCCTGCGGGCGTTCGACGCCTTCCCGATGACGCACCACGTCGAGTGCGTGGCGCGCTTCGTCCGGGACTGATCCGCAGGTGCGTCGCCGGCCTCGCGAGGCGGTACGGCGGCATAGGCTCGACCCGATCGACCCCGTGTGGTTAGATATCTTGACGTCAAGATAAATCACGGCAATCGCGCGATGATGCACGACTGAAGGGAGCCCCGGTGGCCAGCATGAACAGCTTCGACGCCCAAGGCACGCTCGAGGTGGGTGAGCAGTCCTACGGGATCTACCGGCTCGCCGCGGTCGAGGGGAGCGAGTCGCTGCCCTACAGCCTCAAGGTGCTCCTCGAGAACCTGCTGCGTACGGAGGACGGCGCGAACATCACCGCCGACCACGTCCGCGCCGTGGGCGGGTGGGACGCGAACGCCGAGCCCGACACCGAGATCCAGTTCACGCCGGCGCGCGTGATCATGCAGGACTTCACGGGGGTGCCCTGCGTCGTCGACCTCGCCACCATGCGCGAGGCCGTGGCCGAGCTCGGTGGCGACGCCACCAGGATCAACCCGCTCGCCCCGGCCGAGCTGGTCATCGACCACTCGGTGATCATCGACGTCTTCGGCCGCCCCGACGCCTTCGAGCGCAACGTCGCCATCGAGTACGAGCGCAACGAGGAGCGCTACAAGTTCCTGCGCTGGGGCCAGACCGCCTTCGACGACTTCAAGGTCGTCCCGCCGGGCACCGGCATCGTGCACCAGGTCAACATCGAGCACCTCGCGCGCACCGTCATGGTCCGCGACGGCGTGGCCTACCCCGACACCTGTGTCGGCACCGACAGCCACACCACGATGGTCAACGGCATGGGCGTGCTCGGCTGGGGCGTGGGCGGCATCGAGGCCGAGGCGGCCATGCTCGGCCAGCCCGTGTCCATGCTCATCCCGCGCGTCGTCGGCTTCAAGCTCTCCGGTTCGATCCCCTCCGGCGCCACCGCGACCGACGTCGTGCTCACGATCACCGAGATGCTGCGCAAGCACGGTGTCGTCGGCAAGTTCGTCGAGTTCTACGGCGAGGGCGTCTCGGGCGTGCCGCTGGCCAACCGCGCCACGATCGGCAACATGAGCCCCGAGTTCGGTTCCACCTGTGCGATCTTCCCCATCGACGAGGTCACGCTCGACTACCTGCGCCTCACCGGCCGCTCGGCCGAGTCGGTCGCGCTCGTCGAGGCCTACGCCAAGGAGCAGGGCATGTGGCTGCAGTCCGGCCCGGACCAGCCGGAGGCCCGCTACAGCGAGTACCTCGAGCTCGATCTCTCGACGGTGGTGCCCTCCATCGCCGGCCCGAAGCGCCCCCAGGACCGCATCGTCGTGGCGCAGGCGAAGGAGGCGTTCCGCAAGGTCCTGCCCACCTACGTCTCGCACCACGAGGGCGATGCCGGAGTGGCCTCCAGCTTCCCGGCGAGCGACCCCTCGCCGCAGGGCAGCACCGACGGCACCAATGGCGGGTCAAAGCCCGCCGAGGAGGGTGACGGCTCCGGCCGCCCGTCGCGCAAGGTGTCGGTCACCACCTCGGAGGGTGCGACGTTCGAGATCGACCACGGCATCGTGTCGATCGCCTCGATCACCTCGTGCACCAACACCTCGAACCCCTCGGTGATGATGGCCGCGGCGATGCTCGCCAAGAACGCCGTCGAGAAGGGCCTGTCCGTGGCGCCCTGGGTCAAGACGTCGATGGCGCCCGGCTCGAAGGTCGTCACCGGCTACTACGAGAAGGCCGGGATGTGGCCCTACCTCGAGAAGCTCGGCTTCCACCTCGTCGGGTACGGCTGCACGACGTGCATCGGCAACTCCGGCCCGCTGAACGACGAGATCTCGAAGGCGATCAACGACCACGACCTCGCTGTCGTGTCGGTGCTCTCGGGCAACCGCAACTTCGAGGGCCGGATCAACCCGGACGTCAAGATGAACTACCTCGCGAGCCCGCCGCTCGTCATCGCCTACGCCCTGGCCGGCACGATGGACTTCGACTTCGACACCGAGCCGCTCGGCACGGGCACCGACGGCGAGCCGGTCTTCCTGCGGGACATCTGGCCCGCCCCGGTCGACGTCGAGGCGACGATCCAGCGGGCGATCAGCAAGGAGCTGTTCACCACCGACTACGCCGACGTGTTCGCCGGCGACGAGCGCTGGCAGTCACTGCCCACGCCCGAGGGCAACACCTTCGACTGGGACGCCGACTCGACCTACGTGCGCAAGCCCCCGTACTTCGACGGCATGCAGCTCGAGCCCTCGCCGGTCACCGACATCACCGGTGCGCGCGTGCTCGCCAAGCTCGGCGACTCGGTGACGACCGACCACATCAGCCCGGCCGGTTCCATCAAGGCCGACAGCCCGGCGGGCAGGTACCTCGCCGACCACGGTGTCGAGCGCAAGGACTTCAACTCCTACGGCTCGCGCCGCGGCAACCACGAGGTGATGATCCGCGGCACGTTCGCGAACATCCGCCTGAAGAACCTCCTGCTCGACGGGGTGGAGGGCGGCTTCACCCGGAACTTCCTCGCGGGTGGCGAGCAGAGCGCGATCTTCGACGCGTCGGCCGCGTACCAGGAGGCCGGCATCCCGCTCGTCATCCTGGCGGGCAAGGAGTACGGCTCCGGGTCCTCGCGCGACTGGGCGGCCAAGGGCACCGCGCTGCTCGGCGTGCGCGCCGTGATCGCCGAGTCCTACGAGCGCATCCACCGCTCCAACCTGATCGGGATGGGTGTGCTGCCGCTGCAGTACCCCGCCGGCCAGAACGCCGAGTCGCTCGGCCTCACCGGCACCGAGACCTTCGCGATCACCGGGGTGGAGGCCCTCAACGAGGGCGGCATCCCCAAGACGGTCACGGTGACGGTCACGGGCGAGGACGGCTCGGAGTCGCGCTTCGAGGCGGTCGTGCGCATCGACACCCCGGGCGAGGCAGACTACTACCGCAACGGCGGCATCCTGCAGTACGTCCTGCGCTCGCTGGTCGCCTGACCCGCAGCCCGCGTGAGTGCGGAAAGTGGTCGCCCTGGCAACCACTTCCGCACTCACCGCGCGTAGTGGGGGCTCAGCCGCACGACGTCGCCCACGACGACAACGGCAGGGTTCTCGACCCCGACCTCCTGCGCCCGCGTCGCGATCTCGCCGAGCGTCCCGAAGGTGACCCGCTGGTCGGGGGCGAACCCTCGCTCGACGATCGCCACCGGGCAGGAGGCCGGCCGGCCGGCCTCCAGCAGCGCCTGTGCCGACCGCGCGAGGCGGCCGACGCCCATGAGGAGGACGACGGTGTGGTCGGTGCCCGGTGGCACCGCCGGCAGCTCGTCGTGGCCGGTGACGACGGTGAACCCGCGAGCGACACCGCGGTGGGTCACCGGGATGCCGGCCGCGGCCGGCACCGCGACCGCGCTCGTCACGCCGGGTACGACCTCGACCCGGATGCCGTGCGCCTCGCACGCCAGCCGTTCCTCTCCACCACGGCCGAGCACGTAGGGGTCGCCGCCCTTGAGGCGTACGACGGCCCTCCCGGCGAGGGCCTGCTCGACGAGGAGGTCGTTGATGGCGTCCTGGGCCAGGGCGTGCCGGCCGGGAGCCTTGCCGACGTCGACGACGACGACGGTGGAGGGCAACCTGTCCACCACCGCACGCGGGGCGAGCCGGTCGAGCACCACCACGTCGGCCGACGCGAGCAGCTCGCGCGCCCGGCTGGTGAGCAGCCCGTCCGCCCCCGGCCCACCGCCGACCAGGGCCACCCAGCCGGCGCCCGGGCGTGGTGCGTGCCGTCGCAGGTCGAGGCCGCCACCGGCGAGGAGCGCGTCCACGGCTCGGGTGACGCCCGCGGCCAGGGCCGGGTCAGCGGGGGAGTGGGTGGTGACCATGACGGTGCCGTCGGGGGTCGAGATGCGGGTGCTGGGTGGCAGCGCGGCAGTGCCGCCCCCGGCCGTCGAGGCGTCGACGCACCACAGGCGGGCCGTCAGCGCGTCGGCCCGCACGGCGTCATCCGTGGCCCCGTCGCCCGACCCGACGACGACGAACCACGCGCTGTCGAGGTCCCCGACCCCCGCGTACTCCCCTGCGGCCCAGGTGAGCCCACCCGACACGGCCAGCTCCTCGAGCTCCTCGCAGAGCCACGGGGCCACCACGTGCACGAGCGCGCCGGCGCCCACCAACGCACGGGCGGCGGCAACGACGCGCGGGGCACCGCCCACCACGAGCGCCCGCCGCCCGGTGAGGTCGAGCCCGACGGGCAGGGTCACCGTGGGTGCTCTCCGGGAGCCACGGCATCCGCCATGGCGGCTGCGAGGGTGCGACCGTCGTCAGGGTCGATGAGCAGGAACGCGCCGCCGCGGCGGGAGGTCGAGTAGGCCTCGACGGGAAGCGGGGAGGCGAACCGCACCGTGACACGGCCGATGTCGTTGAGCGCCAGCCGGTCGGTGGCCGCCAGCCGGAGGGCGTCGAGGTCGAGGCGGCCGTCGATCGACCGCACGACGGCGAGCGCCGTGCGCGAGCCGTGCTTGACGAGCAGCCGTGCCCCGGGGCGCAGCTCGTCGTCGCCGAGCCAGCAGGCCAGTGCGGTCACCTCCTGGCGCAGCGGCACCGGGTCCACCGCCGCGGCGAGCAGGTCGCCCCGGCTGACATCGACGTCGTCGCAGAGCCGGATGGACACCGACTGCGGTGCCACCGCGACGTCGAGGGAGCGCTCCCCGAGGTCGATGCCGGCCACGGTGGTCCGCGAACCGGAGGGCAGCACGACGACCTCGTCGCCGACGCGCACCGAGCCGGAGGCGAGCTGACCGGCATACCCGCGGTACTCCACGTGCTCGGGGGCTCGGGCGGCGCCCTGCGGGCGGATGACGGCCTGCACCGGCATCCGGAACGACTCGTGCACCGGGTCGGTGTCGGGCGGCAGCGTCTCGAGCAGCTCGAGCAGCGAGGGCCCCTCGTACCAGGGCGTGTTGGATGAACGGTCGACGACGTTGTCGCCGACGAGCGCCGAGACGGGCACGGCGTGGGCGTGCGGGATGCCGAGCTCCGTGGCGATCGCCCGCACGTCGGCGGCCACGCTGCGGAAGACGTCCTCGCTGTGCTCGACGAGGTCGATCTTGTTCACGGCTATGACCACGTGCGGCACCCGCATCAGCGCGGAGACGGCGAGGTGGCGACGGGTCTGCTCGAGCACGCCCTTGCGGGCGTCGACGAGCAGCACCAGCGCGTCGGCCGTCGACGAGCCGGTCACCGCGTTGCGGGTGTACTGCACGTGGCCGGGGCAGTCGGCGAGGACGAACGAGCGCTGCGCCGTGGCGAAGTAGCGGTAGGCGACGTCGATGGTGATGCCCTGCTCGCGCTCGGCGCGCAGGCCGTCGGTGAGCAGCGCGAGGTCGGCCGAGGCCAGCCCCCGGTCGCGGCTGACCCGCTCGACGGCATCGAGCTGGTCGGCGAGCACGGCCTTGGAGTCGTGCAACAGTCGGCCCACGAGGGTGGACTTGCCGTCGTCGACCGAGCCGGCGGTCGCGAGGCGCAGCAGGGTGCTCATCGCGGGGCCCCCGTGAAGTATCGGAGCCGGGTCCCCCGCTTCGCGTGGGCGAACTTCATGGGGTGCATCAGAAGTAGCCCTCCTTCTTGCGGTCCTCCATGGCGGCCTCGGAGATCCGGTCGTCGGCACGGGTGGCGCCGCGCTCGGTCAGCGTGGACGCCGCGACCTCGCTCACGACGTCAGCAACGGATGCCGCGTCGCTCTCGACGGCGCCGGTGCACGACATGTCGCCCACGGTGCGGTAGCGCACCCGGCGGGTGGCCACGGTCTCGTCGGCGCGGGGCTGCGAGACCGGACCGACGGCCAGCAGCATGCCGTCGCGCTCGTAGATCTCGCGGTCGTGCGCGTAGTAGAGCCCGGGCAGCTCGATGCCCTCGCGCTCGATGTAGCGCCACACGTCGAGCTCGGTCCAGTTCGACAGCGGGAAGACCCGCACGTGCTCACCGGGGCGGTGCCGCGGGTTGAAGATGTTCCACAGCTCGGGGCGCTGGTTCTTGGGGTCCCACTGGCCGAAGTCGTCGCGCAGGCTCACGACGCGCTCCTTGGCGCGGGCCTTCTCCTCGTCGCGGCGGCCACCGCCGAAGACGCCGTCGAAGCGGTGCGTCGCGATCGCCTCGAGCAGCGGCTGGGTCTGTAGCGGGTTGCGGGTGCCGTCGGCCCGCTCACGCAGCCGCCCGTCGTCGATCCAGTCCTGCACCGAGGCCACCTCGAGGCGCAGCCCGAGCCGCGCGACGGTGCCGTCACGGTAGGTGAGCACCTCGGGAAAGTTGTGGCCGGTGTCGACGTGCAACACCGGGAACGGGATGGGCGCCGGCCAGAACGCCTTGGCCGCCACGTGCAGCATCACGACGGAGTCCTTGCCGCCGCTGAAGAGCAGCACCGGCCGCTCGAGCTCGGCGGTGATCTCGCGGATGACGAGCATCGCCTCGCTCTCGAGGAGGTCCAGCTGGCTCAGCACCGGCAGGTCGAAGGACTCGGCAGGGTGCAGGTCGGTGGTCACGTGGGTCGTCACGGGCAGCGCCTCGATCAGGGTGTCGGTGGTGGTCACGCGTGCAACCCGCACTCGGTCTTGGCGGAATCGGCCCAGCGCCCGGCGCGCGGGTCGTCGCCGGGCGCTGGGCGCCGGGTGCACGGCTCGCAGCCGATCGACGGGTAGCCCTCGGAGAGAAGCAGGTTCACCGGCACCCGGTGCTCGACGGCATGGTCGACGGCCTCGTCGAAGGTCCACGCCGCGAGGGGGTTCGCCTTGACGAGGCCGAACTGCTCGTCGAAGGTCACCAGCGGGGTGTCGGCGCGCGTGGGCCCCTCGTCGCGCCGGATGCCGGTCACCCACGCCTCGTAGCCGGCCAGGGCCGACCGCAGCGGCTCCACCTTGCGCATCCGGCAGCAGGCGGCCGGATCGCGTTCGTACAGCCGCGGTCCGAACGCGGCATCCTGCTCGGCGACCGTCAGGGTGGGCAGCACGTCGACGACGGTGACGTCCAGCTCGCGGGCCACCCGCGCGCGGGTGCCGTACGTCTCGGCGAAGTGGTAGCCGGTGTCGAGGAAGAGCACGTCGACCCCGGGGGCCTGCTGTGCGACGACGTGGGGGAGCACGGCATCCGCCATGCTGCACGCGACCGCGAGGCTTCCGGGGAAGGTG
>JBBQWX010000117.1:0-14316 GCA_038210185.1 Actinomycetales bacterium | reverse complement strand
CGGCGAAGTCAGGAGCACTTCGCCGAGTCAGGGCCGTACTCGGTCCTGACTCGGCGAGAACCACCAGAGCCGGCGAAGTGCTCCTGACTCCGCAGCAAAGACCAGCCAACGGATGCCGTAACACCGGGGCGTCGTCCTCGCCTCAGGGAGTGCGGCGCCGCAGGGTGAGGCTGCCCAGGCCGAGCGAGAGCGCGATCCACAGCGCGATGACCCCGAGGCTGGGCAGCACCTCGCCCAGCGGGTCGGCCAGCACGGTGACGTCCTTCATGGCATCGACGGCGTACGACAGCGGCAGCACGTTCGAGATCGCCTCCAGCACCGGCGGAAGCAGCTCGCGCGGCACGAGCAGCCCGCAGAGCAGGAACTGCGGCAGCACGAGCGCCGGCATGAACTGCACCGCCTGGAACTCGGTGCGTGCGAAGCCACTGGCCAGCAGTCCCAGGGCCGTGCCCAGCACGGCGTCGAACACCGCGATGACGACGAGCAGCCAGAGCGGCCCGGCGATGTCGAGCCCGCAGACCCACACAGCGAATCCCGTTGCCACGAGGGCCTGCAGCACCGCCATCACACCGAAGGCCAACCCGTACCCGAGCATCAGGTCGCCCTTCCCCAGCGGGGTCGTGAGCAGCCGCTCCAGGGTGCCGGACGTGCGCTCGCGCAGGGTCGCGATGCTCGTGACGATGAACATCACGACGAACGGGAAGACGCCGAGCAGAGCCGGCCCGATCCGGTTGAACACGTTCCCCTGCAGGTCGGCGTAGATCCAGGCGAGCAGCCCGAGCAGCACGCACGGCACGACGATCATCAGGGCGACGGTGCGGTGGTCGGCCCGCAGCTGGCGCAGGATGCGCGCGGCAGTGGCCAGCGTGATCCGAGGGTTCATGCCGCCGCACCCCCGTCCGAGCCGTCCGAGCCGTCGGCGGCGGTGGCCAGCGTGATCCGAGGGTTCATGCGGCCGCACCCCCGTCCGAGCCGTCCGAGCCGGCGCCGTCGACGGCGTCGGCGGCGTCGGCGGCGTCGGCGGCGTCGGCGGCGTCGGCGGCGTCGATGAGCGCGAGGAAGGCCTGCTCGGCATCCGCGGTGCCGGTGCGCTCGAGCAGCTCCTCGAGGGTGGAGTCACTGAGGATCCTCCCCTCCCGCAGCAGCAGCAGCCGGTCGCAGCGCGAGGCCTCGTCCATGACGTGGCTCGAGACGAAGACCGTGCGGCCCTCCACCGACAGGCGGCGGAACAGGTCCCACAGGTCGCGACGCAGCACGGGGTCGAGCCCGACGGTCGGTTCGTCCAGGACCAGCACCTCGGGGTCGCCCACCAGCGTGCACGCCAGGCTCGCGCGCGACTGCTGCCCGCCCGAGAGGTTCTCGACCTTGACGTGGGCGTGGTCCTCGAGGTCGACCGCGGCGATGGCGCGGTCGACGGCATCCGCCCCGACCCCCATGACCCGGCCGATGTAGCCGACGTTGTCGCACACCGAGAGGTCGCCGTAGACGCTCGGCGCCTGGGTGAGGTAGCCGACCCGGTGGCGCAGGCCGGGCGACCCCGCCTCCTCGCCGAGCACGGTGACCCTGCCACCGGCCACCACCTGCACCCCGACGACCGCCCGCATCAGGGTCGACTTGCCGCCCCCGCTCGGCCCGAGGAGGCCGACGACCTGGCCCTTCGGCACCCGCACCGACAGGCCGGGGAGCACCTCTCGGCCACCCCGCACCACCCGCAGCTCCTCGACGACGACGGCGTCGCCGCCCGTTTTATTCGCCATGCGATGAAATATGCCACCGCGGAGCCCGGCTCGCAAGCCCCGCACCGGCGCCCGACGGCGCTACCGTGCCGGGGTGTCCTTCCCGAACGCGCTGCACCGGCCCTATCCGGATGACGTCTACGCCGGCGAGGGCGGCGAGGTCAGTGCCTGGCCTCGCCGCGACGCCACCGAGCCCGAGATCACCTACCGGTCCGGTGGCACCTGCGAGTACCTCGCCACCGGCGACTCCACCAGGGGCCGCTTCGGTCTCTACCGCTGGTCCTTCGGCGAGGAGGAGTCCGGGCCCGACCCCCACTTCCACCGCGCCATCACCGAGTCGTTCTACGTGCTCGAGGGCACCGTGCGTCTCCACGACGGCGCCGCATGGGTGAACGCCACCGCCGGCGACTTCCTGCACGTGCCGGAGGGTGGGCTGCACGGCTTCCGCGGCGGCGGCCACGCACGGATGCTGCTGCTGTTCACTCCCGGCGCGCCTCGTGAGGACTACTTCGAGAGCCTGGATGCCGTGGGTCGCGGCGCGCCGATGTCGCCCGAGGAGCGGGTCGCCTTCATGCTGCAGCACGACACCCACTGGGTCTGACCAGACACGACGAGACGAGGAGACCCGATGTCCTTCCAGGCCTATCTCGACGCGATCGAGAAGAAGACGGGCAGCACGCCACAGCAGCTGGTCGACCAGGCCCACGCCAAGGGCTATGGGCCGGACACCAGGGCCGGCGAGATCGTCGCCTGGCTGGCCGAGGACCACGGCCGCGGTCACGCCATGGCGCTGGTGCACGTCGTCAAGAACGGCCCCGGCATCAGCGACACGCACGTCGGCAGCGCGGGGACGCACCGCGACGAGTCAGCAGTGCTGCGACTCGACGGTCTCGCGCACCGCGACGACACGGCATCCTGAACCCACCACACGTCTCGCCCTGAGTGCGGAGGTGGGTGCCGGAGCGACCGTTTCCGCACTCACGCCGAGGTGGCCAGGTGCAGCCGGGCGAAGGCGAGGGCCTCGGCGAGGTCGAGCTCACGCTGGGCCTCCCCGCCGCGGCGGGTCGTGACCTCGACGACGACGTGACCGGCATACCCCCCGGACGCGAGCGTCTCGAGCACCTCACCGCACGGCTGGCTCCCTCGCCCGGGCACGAGGTGCTCGTCGCGTGCCGACCCCAGGCCGTCGGCGAGGTGCAGGTGCCTCAGCCGCGGGCCGAGCTGCCGCACCATCTCCATCGCGTCCGACCCGGAGGTCGAGGTGTGCGACAGGTCGAGGGTCACGTGGTCGTAGGGCTGCGGCACGGGGTCCCAGTGCGGCAGGTAGGCCTCGAGCTCACGGGAGCGCGGACCACGCCACGGGAACATGTTCTCGACCGCGAGCCGAACGCCGACGTCGTTCTCGCGCGACGCGACTCCGTCGGCGAAGTCACGCGCGTACTCACGCTGCCAGCGAAACGGCGGGTGCAGCACGACGGTGTCGGCGCCCAGCTCGTCGGCCAGCGTCATCGACCGGTCGACCTTCTCCCACGGGTCGGTGCCCCAGACCCGCTGGGTCACGAGCAGGGTCGGGGCGTGCACCGACAGCACGGGGATGCCGTGCAGCTCCGACAGGGTGCGCAGCGCGCCGGCCTCGCGGGTCAGGGGGTCGGTCCAGACCATGACCTCGATGCCGTCGTAGCCCAGTCGCGCGGCGAGCTCGAAGGCGGCCGCGACGCCCTCCGGATAGACCGAGGCGGTCGACAGGCCCACGCGGGCGCGCGGCACGTCGACCGGTCGCGCCCGACCGGCCCCGCTCGCCCCACGGGTGGCCACGGCTCAGCTCATCCTGTCGAGGTGGCGCAGGATGATGCCCTCGCGCAGGGCCCAGGGGCAGATCTCGAGGCGCTCCAGGGCGAGCAGGTCCATGGCCGCCTCGGCCACGATCGCCCCGGCGAGCAGCTGCCGGGAGCGCGACCCGGACACCCCCGGGAGGCCGGCGCGCTCGCCAGCGGTCATCGCGGCGATCTCGGGCAGCCGGGCGGCGAGCGTCGCTCGCTCGATCGTGCGGGCGGCATACATCCCCTCGCTGCTGGCGGCCGCGCCGCAGATCCGGGCGAGCGAGCGCATCGTCTTGGAGGTGCCGACGGCGTGGTCGGGCGTGCCGGCCTTCGCCAGCGGCCGCAGGGCGGCAGCGATCGAGGCGCGCACCTGCCGGCGCGCCTGGCGCACGGCCTCCTTGCCCGGCGGGTCGCCGGCGAGCAGGTCGCGGGTGACCCGGCCGGCGCCGAGGGGCAGCGACAGCGCCACGTCGGGGTCCTCGTCCATGCCCTGGGCGAGCTCGAGCGAGCCGCCGCCGATGTCGGCGACGAGCAGGGTGCCGGCCGACCAGCCGAACCAGCGCCGGGCCGCGAGGAAGGTCAGCCGGGCCTCGTCCTCGCCACTCAGCACGTCGAGCGAGACCCCGGTGCGCGCGACCACCGCGGCCAGCACCTCGTCGCCGTTGGGGGCCTCGCGGATGGCACTCGTGACGAACCCGCTGAGGTTCTCGACCCCCTGGTCCTCGGCGACGTCGAGGCACTCCTGCACGAAGTGGGCGAGCCGGTCGCGCCCCTCGTCACCGATGAGCCCGCCGTCGGTCACGTGCTCGGACAGGCGCAGGTCGATCTTGTGCTTCGAGGCCGGCAGCGGCTGGGCGCCGGGGTGTGCGTCGACGACGAGCAGGTGGACCGTGTTCGATCCCACGTCGATGACTCCGAGGCGCATGCGCCCAACGTAGTGGCTGCCCGAGGTGGCCCCTAGGGTGGGGCGCGTGCCCGAGACACCCCTCGACATCGCTCGCACGTGGGCCGAGATGCCCGACCCGGCCAACCCCGGCCAACGCTTCCGGCTCGACCTGACCTGGCTGACGTCGAGCTGGACGTGCATCTTCGGGTCGGGCTGCAAGGGCATCTACGCCGACCGACCCGACGACGGCTGCTGCACCCTGGGTGCGCACTTCACCGACGACGACGACGTGCAGCGAGTCCGGGCGGTCGTCGCCGAGCTCGGTGAGGACGAGTGGCAGCTGCATCCCGGTCGGGGCCGGTTCGGCGACCAGGACCCGTCCCGGCTCAGGGCGTGGACCGAGAAGGAGGACGACGCGCGCAAGACCAAGGTCGTCGACGGCGCGTGCATCTTCCTGAACCGTCCCGGCTTCCCCGCCGGTGCCGGGTGCGCGCTGCACCAGCACGCGGTGCTCACCGGTCGTCCGCCGCACGAGGCCAAGCCCGATGTCTGCTGGCAGCTGCCGATCCGCCGGTCGTACCGAACCGTCGAGCGGGCCGACGACACCTCCTACCTCGAGGTGACGATCGCCGAGTACGACCGACGCGGCTGGGGGCCCGGGGGCCACGACCTCGACTGGTACTGCTCGTCCAACACCGAGGCACACGTCGGCGCCGAGCCCGTCTACCGCAGCAACCGCGCCGAGCTCACCGCGCTGATGGGTGAGGCGGGCTACGCCGAGCTCGTGCTGCGCTGCGAGGCGCACCTCGACACCGTGAAGCGCGCCCGCTCGGCCGGCGCCCGCCAGCTCATCCCGCTGCTGGTGCACCCGGCGACGGTCGCGGCCGGCACGGTCGGCGGGCGGCGCACCCGGGTGCCCCGCAAGGGCGCCGCCCCACCAGCGCCCGGGGCCAACGAGCCGGCCCACCCTGTGCCACCGGCCAAGGGCACCCGCGCGTCCAAGGCGTCGAAGCCGCGCCGTTCGTCGTGATCCGCAGCCCGAACATCTGGGACACCCCCGACGTCTACGAGCTGGAGAACCTCGCGTCCGACCGGGCCGGGGTCATCGACACCACGATCGACACCCTGCGCTCCCTCTCCGGAGCCGACCTCGTCGACATCGGGTGCGGCGCGGGCTTCCACCTCCCCCGGTTCGCTGCACGCGGCGCACGAGCCGTCGGCGTCGAACCGCACCTGCCGTTGGCCGCGCGGGCGCGGAAGCGGCTGGCGGATGCCGGCACGCACCCGGCATCCGTGGTCGCCGGCGACGCCGAGGCGCTGCCACTGGCCGACGGCAGCGTCGACGTGGTGCACGCCCGCTGGGCCTACTTCTTCGGCGCAGGCTGCGAGCCGGGCCTGGCGGAGGTCGCACGGGTGCTCCGGCCGGGCGGAGTGGCGGTGGTCGTCGACAACGACGTCACCAGGTCGACCTTCGGGGCGTGGTTCCGACGTGCGTACCCGGCCTACGACCCGGTTGCCGTGCAACGGTTCTGGGATCGACAGGGCTTCACCACCGAGCACCTCACGATCGACTGGGCCTTCGAGTACCGCGCCGACCTCGCGGCCGTCACGCGCATCGAGCTCCCGCCCGGCCCGGCCGACGAGGTGCTCGCCGCCCACGACGGGCTCACCGTCGACTACGGCGTCGCCCTGCGGTGGAAGCGCTACTGAGCCACGGGCGCCTGTGGGCGCGGCCCCACTGGTGGACCCCGCCGCAGCGACCGTGGGACGATGGTGCCCGTAGGCATCAGCCATCGGGAGGCAGACCGTGGGCACGAGGACGCGCGCCGATGGCGTCGTGCCGGTCGTCCTGCCCATCTCCGGGATGACGTGCGCCTCCTGTGAGAGGCGCGTCGCGAAGGCGCTGCGGGCCGTGCCCGGCGTGCGGTCGGTGCAGGTGTCCGCCCCGCGGGGAACTGCGACCGTCGCGGGTGAGCCGACCCTGAACCGGGAGCGGCTCGACGCCGCCGTTCGCTCCGCCGGCTACGAGCCCGTCGCCGCTCCCTGGCTCACCCGGGACCGGGCCGTGTGGCGCACCGTGCTCGTCGCGGCGCTGGCAGTGGGCCTGCTGGTGGCCGTCCTCGCGCGCGTGGGCGTGGCGGACCTCACGGCCGGCCTGTCCGACCCCAGTCGCGGCGGCCTGCTCCTCGTCCTCGTGCTCGGCCTCACCGCCGGAGTCTCCACCTGCATGGCCATGGTCGGCGGCCTCGTGCTCGGCTTCTCCGCGTCGCACGCGGCCACCCTCGCCGCCCGCGGCGACACCGTGCTCCCGTTCGCGACGCGCATGCGCCCCCAGCTGGCCTTCAACGCCGGGCGCATCGTCGGGTTCGCCGTCCTCGGCTCGCTGCTCGGCGCCGTGGGGTCGACGATGAGCCTGCCCACACAGGTCACGGCCGGGCTGGTGCTCGCCGTCGCCGTCGTGATGTTCCTGCTCGGCATCCGGCTCACCGGCATCTCGCCGCGGGTGGCCGCGTGGTCGCCGAAGCTCCCGGCCGGCCTCTCCCGGCTGCTGCGCGTCGACACTGCCGTGAATGCCGGGTACAGCCACTGGCGCACCGCCCTCGTCGGCGCGGCGACCTTCTTCCTGCCGTGCGGGTTCACTCAGGCCGTGCAGGTGTTCGCGCTGTCGACCGCCTCACCCCTGGCCGCCGGCGCCATCATGGCCACCTTCGCCGTGGGGACGACCCCGGGCCTGCTCGCCCTCGCCTCGGTGCCGGAGGTGAGCACCGGGCGGCGGCAGGCCACCGTGCTGCGCGTCGTCGGCGTCCTCGTGCTGGCCTTCGCACTGCTCAACGTCTCGAGCAGCCTGAACCTGCTCGGGCTCTCAGGTGGCGCGACGGTCGCGGACGGCCGGCGCACGGCATCCGCGAACGTCACCGTCACCGGCGGCACCCAGACCGTGCGCATGACCCAGAATGCCGGGGGCTACGAACCGGCCGACACCGTCCTGTACGCCGGGATGCCCACGACGTGGGTCATCGAGGGCACCTCGCCGTTCAACTGCAGCGCCGCCCTACGGGTGCCCGACCTCGGGGTGAAGGTGGACCTCGAGCGGGGCCCGAACACCGTGCAGCTGCCGGCGCTGGAGGCCGGCACAGTGCACTTCACCTGTGTCATGGGCATGTACTCCGGCAACCTCCTGGTCATCGACCGACCGACGGTGCCCGCCCCTGCGGCAGCCGGCCGCTGAGACCCGCGGCGGGTCAGGTGGTCGACGCGGCGTAGATGGAGGCGATGGAGGCGTCGAGGGTCGCGTCGAACTCCTCGTCGCTCATCCCGGCGGCGAGCCCCTCGGTCAGGGCCCGCGAGAAGCTCGCGATCACCCCGGGGTTGCGAGCCAGCCGGGAGTCGGCCTCCTCGCGGGTGTAGCCGCCGGAGAGGGCCGCCACCCGCAGCACCCGTGGGTGGTCGAGCAGCACCTGGTGGGCGCCGTCCTGCTCCGGAAGGGTGAGCTTGAGCAGCACGTCCTGCCCGTCCTCGAGGGTGTCGAGGTGGTGCAGCAGCACGGTCTGCAGCAACGACTCGGCGTCCGCCTTGTCGGCGCTGTGGATGTCGACCTCGGGCTCCACGATCGGTACGAGCCCCGCGGCGAGGATGCGGCGTGCGATCTGGAACTGTTGCGCGACAACGGCATCCACGCCGGCCGGATCGGCGGTCAGCACGACGGAACGCATCTTGGTGCCGAAGACCCCGTGCTGCCTCGCCCGCTCGAGCAGCGCGTCGAGGCCCGGCATCGGCTTCATGGTCTTGACGCCGTGCGCCTCCTGCGCCAGCCCCTGGTCGACCTTGAGGAACGGCACGACGTGCTTGCGGGTCCAGAGGTACTCCGCCGCGCCGAGCCCGTCGACCTGGCGCTCCATCGTCTTCTCGAACAGGATGGCGGCCAGGATGCGGTCACCGGTGAAGGCGGCGCTCGTCATGATGCGCGTGCGCATGGCGTGGACGAGGTCGAACATGGCTGCCTCGTCGATGTAGGCCGAGCGCTGGATGCCGTAGCGCTCGAGCGCCGTCGGCGTGCTCCCGCCGCTCTGGTCGAGTGCGGCGACGAAGCCACGGCCGGTCCTGACCTTCGCCAGCATGTCCTGGTTCATGATGCGCCCTCTCCGATGACGCCGCGACGTACTTGCGGTGGCAGCCACCGGCGTCCTGCGCCCCAGCCTCCACCTCGCCCGCAGCGCGGACAATGGCGTGGGTCACTTCGGAGGGCCGACGTGGCCCGCCCGGGCGGCCCCCGGACATACGAAGAACCCCATGCCCCCCTGCGGGCACGGGGTTCGTCCCTGCAAGCAGGCAGCCCCCTGCGGCTGCCGCCTGCACCACGCGCTAGGGCCCTGCAGCCCCAGCGGCGGCGATCGTGGTGGACCACGTGCCCCCTGCGAACACGTGGTCCGTGGTGCGCACCCAGCAGCCCCCTGCGGCTGCTGCCTGCGCTGTGTTCATGAACATCACTGTGCCCGGCCCAGGTTGCGGGCGCGGGAGCCGAACGGGTGCAGAACGGGAGCAGGATCCGGGGAAGCGGCACCGGCTCCTCGGCGGCCCGTCCGCCGGGTCCGCGAGTGGCCGGGACGCCCGGGGGTCGACGCCCGTCCGCGCGCCGCCGCGATACTGACGGGGTGACCGGTGCGGACGGGGACTTCGAGGCGTTCGTCGACGCCCGGTTCGGCGAGCTGCAGGCCGTCGCCACCGCGACCACGGGCGACGCCCGCGCCGCGCGAGACCTGACCGCGAGGGCCCTGGCCGGGCTGCGCCCGCGGTGGGCCGAGCTCGTCAGCACCGGCTCCCCCACCACGACCGCCCGCACCGCCGTGCTGACCGCGGCCCTGACCACCACCGCGAGCACCGGGCGGGGCGGCAGCGACCGCGACCGCGACCGCGCCAGCGACAGCGACCCCATCGAACCCGCCTCGGCCCGCGACGTCGAACGGGACGACGACGCCACGCTCGCCGCCCTGACCGCCGTGCTGGGCGCGGCCCGAGCCACCGCCCGGGCGGCCCTGGCCGCAGGCCACTGGTGGAACGCGACGCCCGCCCTGGTCGCCGCGTGCGCCCGAACCGGGACGGCAGCCGTGGAGGCCGATCTGGCAGATCTGGACCGGGCCCTGGCCTCCGCGCACGCGGCCGCACTGGGCCGCCCTGCCGAGGACGTCGCCTGGGCGCTGCCTGCGGCCCTCGCCGCCACACTCGAGCGCCTCGCCGACGCCGCCCCCGTCAGCGACCCCGTCGCGCTGGTGCGCGCCGCGAGCGGCCGGGCTCGCGGGCGCCGTCTGCGACTCGGTGCGATCGCGGTCGCACTCGCGTTGGGCGTGGCCGCGGCCACGGCGACCGCCCTCGCCTGGCCGAGCACCCACACGCCGCTGCCGACACTGCCGCCGGACTCGCAGCAGTGGGCCGTCGTCACCAGCTGGGCCCCGCGCGGCCCACTGGCCGGCGACCCCGCGGTTGCCGCGATCAGCGCCCGCGCGTCGAGCGACCCGGCCGCGCACCTGCTGTTCGCCGGCCGCGTCGGCGACACCACGGTGGTGCTGATGACGGCGACCCGGTCCACCGAGCTCGACATCGCCGGCATCCCCGACGTCCCGGGCCCCGCCCCGGGGGAGGTCTTGGACGGCGGAGTCGTGCTGAAGCTGTGGACCACGCCCGCCGGCGCCGACCCCTCCACCCTGGCCCCCACCCCCCTCAAGGGTTCCGACACCGCCGTGGCGGCCGACGTGGTCGCCCTGAGCATCGAGCAGACCACCGCCGGCGCAGCCCCGGTCGTGCTCGTGCTGACTCGCCCCACCGTCACCGAGTGCTTCGCCGTCACCGGTGCCAGGCCGGACCCCGACGGCACCGTCCGACCGGTGGTGCAGGCTCCGACGCTGGACGACGGGGTGGCCACGTTTCCCGAGACCCCGGGGTACCCCAGCCAGGTGGTCGTGGGCGGCTTCGCCGGCCCACCCGCCGGCACCGTCTATGACACCCACCTGCCCCGCAACGGAGGACCCGACGACCTGGCCACGGCCCAGCGCGCCCTGTTGGCTGCCGTCACGGGCTACCCCACCGAGGCACTCGACACCATCTCGGCCCAGGAACGGCAGGTGCGACTGCCCGTGGGCACCGGCCCTCGCACCGTGCTCGTCGACGCGACCGTCACGGTTGTCACCACACTCACCCCGGACGGCGGCTGGGTGCGAACGACCCGCATCGTCGGTGCGGACATCGGCTGGTCCTACCCGGAGCGACTGGCCGTGGTGCCGGCCTCCGACCACACCCACGCGCTGCTCCCGGCCGGCGGAGCGGGGGACACCTTCGTCGCCCTGGCCCCCGACGCCGCCACCGCGCAGCTCGTCACGGGCGACGGGCGCGTGCTGGACACCGACACCGTGAGGGAGGGCATCGCCCTGCTGACCTCACCCGACGGGCTCCCCGGCACCCCCTACCGCCTGCGCCTGCTCGCGCCCGACGGGCACCTCGTCCACGACGAGGTGCCCCCGCAGCCCAGCGAGCTGCTCGGCTGAGCCGGCCGATCCGCTGATCAGGCCTCGGGGTCGAGGTCGAGGGCGACGTCGAGGATCGGGGAGGAGTGCGTCAGCCCACCCACCGAGAGGTAGTCGACGCCGGTGGCCGCGTAGGCCGCCGCCACGTCGAGGGTCAGCCCGCCGGTCGCCTCGATCTCCACCGCCTCCCCAGTGCCGCGCACGGCGTCCACGGTCGCCCGCAGGAGGTCGGCAGACATGTTGTCGCACAACAGGAACCGCGCCCCGGCGGCCACCGACTCCAGCGCCTCCTCCGTCGTCGTCACCTCGACCTGCACGTCGACCTCGGGGAACGTGCGCCGCACCGCGTCGTACGCCGCCGTGAGCCCACCCGCGGCGAGCTTGTGGTTGTCCTTGATCATCGCGACGTCGTACAGGCCCATCCGCTTGTTCGTGCCGCCGCCGCAGCGCACGGCGTACTTCTCCAGCGCACGCAGGCCCGGCGTGGTCTTGCGGGTGTCGAGCACCATCGCGCCCGACCCCTCGAGCTCGTCGGCCCATCGGCGGGTGTGCGTCGCGACCCCGGAGGTGCGAGACATGATGTTGAGGACGGTCCGCTCGGCGACCAGCGTGGTGCGGGTGGCCCCGCGCAGGGTCGCGAGGTGGTCGCCGCGCACGACCCGGATGCCGTCGCGCACCGACACCTCGACGCCCACCGCGCCGCTGCCCAGCCGGGCCGCGACGGCATCCAGCACCAGCGCGATGACGGGCAGGCCGGCGACCACCCCGTCGGCCCGAGCCACCAGGTGCGAGACCGACTGCTGGGATGCCGGGATGGTCGCCATCGTCGTGACGTCGGTGCCGTCCGCGAGGTCCTCGTCGAGGGCGCGCTGCACCAGCAGCACGGCGTCAGCGGTCGGGAAGCCGAAGTCGGTCATGCGAGGTCCTCCACCGGCCGCTCGGCGACCACGAGCGCCCCGGCGGCCGACCGGGTCGTCGTGAGGTGGGTGAGCCAGCGGGTGTCGTCGCGCTCGGGGAAGTCGGAGCGCACGTGCCCGCCCCGGGTCTCCTCCCGCAGGTGGGCCACGCAGGAGAGTGCCTGACCGAGGTGCAGGAGGTTCGTCGTCTCCCAGGTGGCCGGCCCGGGCTCGGCGGAGCTCGGCGGCAGGGCCGCGAGGTCGCCGAGGGCGGCGAGCGCCGCCGCCGTGGAGGCCCCCGATCGCACCGGGCCCGACCCCCGGGTCATCGCGCGCTGCACGTCGAGGCGGTGGGAGGCGTCGAGCACCGCCGCGTCACCGGCATCCGACGCCGGTTCGCGCAGCGGCAGCTTCCCCGCGGCGAACCGCCCGGTCACGTCGTCGGCGATGCGGTGCGCGAAGACCAGCCCCTCGAGCAGTGAGTTCGACGCGAGCCGGTTGGCGCCGTGCACCCCGGTGCACGAGCACTCGCCGCAGGCGTAGAGCCCGTCGACCGACGACCGCCCGAGCAGGTCGGTCTCGACCCCACCCGACGCGTAGTGCTGGGCCGGCGCCACCGGCAGCAGCTCGGTGGCCGGGTCGAACCCGAGCTCGCGGCACCGCGCGACGATCGACGGGAACCGCTGCCCGAGGAAGGCCGCGCCGAGGTGCCGGGCGTCGAGCCACACGTGCTCGACTCCCTGCTCGCGCATCACCTCGAGGATGGCGCGGGCCACCACGTCGCGCGGGGCCAGGTCGGCGAGGTCGTGTCGGCCCGCCATGATGCGCGCCCCGGCGGCGTCGACGAGGAATGCCCCCTCACCGCGCAGCGCCTCCGAGATGAGCGGCTGCTGACCGGTGGACCCCTCACCGAGGAACAGCACCGTCGGGTGGAACTGCACGAACTCCAGGTCGGTGACGCGGGCACCGGCGCGCAGCGCTGCGGCCATGCCGTCACCGGTGGCGACCGGCGGGTTGGTGGTCGAGGTGTAGATCTGCCCGAGGCCGCCGGTTGCGAGCACGACCGCCCGGCCGTAGGCCGCACCGACCCCGTCGACCTGGCCCTCGCCGATGACGTGCAGCGTCACGCCGCACACGGCGCCGTCGTCGGTGGTGAGCAGGTCGACGACGAGGGCGTGCTCGACGACCTCGATACCGGGGTCGTCGACGACGCGGTGCAGCGCGGCGATGAGGGCCCGTGAGATCTCGGCGCCGGTCGCGTCGCCACCGGCGTGCGCGATGCGGTCGCGGTGGTGCCCGCCCTCGCGCGTCAGCTTGATCTCGCCCTCGGCGTCGCGGTCGAACTCGGCGCCGAGCGCGACGAGCTCACGCACCCGCTCGGGGCCCTCGGTGACGAGGATGCGCACGGCCTCGGGGTCGCACAGCCCGACCCCGGCGACGAGGGTGTCGTCGAGGTGCTCCTGCGGGGTGTCCTCCGGGTCGAGCGCGGCTGCGATGCCACCCTGCGCCCACTCCGTCGACCCCGCCGACAGCACCGTCTTGGTCACGAGCAGCACCCGGTCGACCCGCTCCCGCAGGCGCAGCGCACAGGTCAGCCCGGCGATGCCGGAGCCCACGACGACGACGTCCGCGCTGGTCGTCCACCCCGGCGTGGGGGCGCGAAGCCGCCGGGGCAGCGTGACGGGCAGAACCGGCATCCCCGCTCCTCAGACCTCGGCCCGGGCGTGCGACACGTCGGAGAACACGTCGAGCCGGCCTCCACCGGGGCCGACGACGAGCGGGATGTTGTCGATCAGCCGCGTGGTGCCGACCCGCGCGGCGACGGCGAGCAGGGCCTCCCCCCGGTACCACTCGGGTACGTCGGCGAGGGTCTGCGGGTGCACGAGCACGAGGTAGTCGACCAGGGCCAGGGGTTCCTCGACGAGCACCTCGCGCGCAGCCCGCCGGATCGCCGAGGGGCCGAAGGCGGCGGCATCGCCGCCGGCCCACAGCGCCCGGCTCAGGCACAGGGCGGTCTCACGGTCCGACGCGGTGAGGTACATGTTGCGGCTGCTCATCGCCAGGCCGTCGTGCTCGCGCACGGTGGGCACCGAGACGACGTCGACCGGGAAGTCGATGTCGCGCACCATCCGGCGGATGAGCAGCAGCTGCTGGGCGTCCTTCTGGCCGAAGTAGGCGCTGTGGGCCGCCGTGAGGTGCAGCAGCTTGCCGACGACGGTGAGCACGCCGTCGAAGTGTCCCGGCCGCGAGGCACCGTCGAGCACCTCTCCGAGCGGGCCCGCCGAGACGCGCACCCCCGGGTCGCCGTCGGGGTAGACCACGTCCGGGGTCGGCGCGAAGATCACGTCGACGCCGGCCGTCGTGCAGATGGCGAGGTCGGCGTCGAACGTGCGCGGGTAGCGCGAGAGGTCCTCCTTCGGCCCGAACTGCAGGGGGTTCAAGAAGATCGTGACCACGACGTGG
>JBBQWX010000116.1:0-14406 GCA_038210185.1 Actinomycetales bacterium | reverse complement strand
CGAACGCTCATTCAGCCGGGTCAAGCAGTGGCGGGGACTGGCCACCCGCTACGACAAGTACGCCGTCACCTACCTCGGCGGCTTCCTCCTCGGAATGGTGATCCTGACCCACCGCGCAGACCATTAGCAGACACGCTCTAGCCGGGCTGGAGATCATCGAGGTGCGGCGCCACGGGATCTGGCGCGAGATCGTCGCCGCCCCCGATTCTTCAGCCGGCTCCTCCACATGAAGGGGCCCCGGTGCTCGCTTGAGTGAACCTTCACGGTGAACGACACGTCGCCTTGAGGACCGCCCGTCAGCAAGGAGGCGTTCGGAAACAGAAACGCAGCACCTCAAGGAAGGGAGTCGGACGTGATGGGACTCGGATAGGGAATGGGGAGCGAGGGATGGCTCGCCACCGGTATCTTCTGGATCGCGATCCTAGGGCTGGTGGTGGGGGTCGCAGTCCGCGCCTTCCCCGGCAGGAACAACAGTGCCGACGACCATCGCAGCTACAGCCCCCCGCGGCAGACCCCGGAACAGGCGCTGGACCGCCGCTACAGCATGGGCGAGATCGACGAGGACACCTACCAGCGGATGCGTGCGCCGCTGAGCTCGAGCGCTCGGTGCCCCGCGGGCTGAGATGAACCGGACCGGCACGGCCCGTCGAGGAGGAGCACCTCGGGCTCGGTGACCAGCGCCGCGGCGTGACGTCGCAACCCGCTGGGACTCCCCTCCATGGTTCTGCAGGGCAGCATCAGTTCCTGCTCGACCGGGCCGGCAGACCGCGGTCGATGGGTGTCCTGGGCGGGCACCCCGAGGTGGCGGGACCGCTCAACGACCGAGGTGTCCTTAGTCCTCACCCCCAGGCTCATCTCGCCGGTGGACCCCGCGGTCACAGTGTGCGGGACGATCCCGGTGATCGCGTGGAGGAGCGTCGACTTGTCGGACCCAGATGCCCCGAGGACGACGACCCGCTCCCCCCGCGGGACCTGGAGCGAGCCCTCCCAGGGCGTCCCGGATGCCGGTCGGCTCGAGCTCGACCGGCGGCGGGCTGAGCAGGCCGATGGTATCTCTCGGGCTCGCCGAATGACCATCGACATCCGGCACTGCTGGGTCACTGGCATGCCTTGGAGCGAGGATGCGGTGGCGGTGTGGGACGGCGACGGGGTGCTCTTCCCGGTCGGTCACAACCTCTTCAAGCAGGCTCCCGGGCTCGGACGTCGGCTCGTTGCGGTGGTGGACGGTCAAGGCCTCGATGACGAGCTGCGGTCAGGCGTCCTGGTCGGCGTGGTCGTCCCGACGCGCGACGATCAGCTGACTCGCGGCGATGAGCGCGGCCACACCCAAGGCCACGGCCAGGGTGAACAGATCGTCGCGTGCCTTCACCGCGATGAACGCGCCGAGCACGATGACGTCGAGGCCGATGGCGATGGCGGGGATCACAAGGTTGGCCTCGATGTCGGAGCGCAGATGTCGGATGACTCCCCAGTGGATGGCAATGTCCATCGCGAGGTAGAGGATCGCACCCATCGAGGCGATCTGGCTCAGGTCCAGGAACGCGGTGAGCACGATCGCCAGACCGGCCGTCACCACCAGGGACTGATGGGGCACGCGGGAGGGCAGACCCGGGGCCTGTCCCATATCACGCAGCATGTCGTAGAGCCGGGAGACCGAGTAGATGCTGGCCAGCAGCCCGGAGAAGGTCGCCACCACGGCCAGAGCGATCGTCAGGCCCACTCCCCAGGACCCGAAGAGAGGCTCGGCCGCGGCGGCCAGCGCGTAGTCGCGGGCCTTGACGATCTCATCGACGCTGAGGCTGCCGGCCACCGAGACGGTGAGGAGCAGGTAGAGCACCGCGCACAGCGCGATGGAGATCACGATCGAGCGGCCGACGTTCTTCTTCGGCTCCGCGATGTCACCCCCTTGGTTGGTGATGGTCGTGAAGCCCTTGTAGGCCAAGATGCACAGGGTCGTTCCGGCCAGGAAGCCCAGAAGGCCCTGGTCGCTGCTTGCGCCCTTGGTGCTGGCGAAGTCGAAGATCGACGAGGCCCCCGCCGCGATGATCCCACCGATGGCCAACGCCGCGATGCCGAGGATCTTTAGCCCTGCCGTCACCGTGGCTGAGCGCTCCACCCACTGCGTGCCGATCAGGTTGACCAGGGCCGCTACCACGATGACCCCCACGCCCAGCAGTGGCACGAGGATCGCGGAGTCCTGGAGGCCGAAGGGGCGCAGCGCGTAGGTGCCGAACGTGCGCGCCAGCAGGCTCTGGGCCACGACCATCGAGACGTACATGAACAGCGAGAACGTCCCCGCGATGATGCCAGGGCCGTAGGCCGCCTTGAGCAGCATGGCGATGCCACCGGAGGAGGGGTTGGTGTCGGAGTACTTGATGTAGGAGTAGGCACTGAAGCCCACGACCACGGCGCCGGCGAGGAATGCGAACGGCATCAAGGTGCCAGCCAGCCCGCTGACCTGGCCGACCAAGGCGAAGATGCCGGCCCCGATCATGACGCCGGTACCGAGGGAGACCGAGCCGACCAGGGACAGCTTGTCGTGCTCAGAAGTCATGACAACCAACCTAGCCAGAGAGACGAGCTCCACCTGAGCGTGAGGTGCCTCGTGGTGTCCGGCCGAGGCGCTGGCGTCAGGGGAGGGTGTGGCTCCTGACGATCTCGAGCGTACTGCTGATCCTGGTGGCGGTGCGCGACATCTTCCACACGTTGTGGCATCCCGGCGGTTTCGGGAGGCTCTCTCAGATGGTGTCGACGGCGACCTGGAGAGCGACGAAGCTACGTCGTTCGGGCTTGCGTCCGTCGGTGATCGCCGGCCCCCCTCGGGATCTTGTTCACCCTCGGAGTCTGGACGTTGTTGATGGTCGTCGGGTTCGCGCTGGTCTACCTGCCGCGCCTGGCAGACGGCTTCTACTTCAGTCCCTCCCTGCAACCGGGGCAATCGTCCAACGTCAACGCCGCGCTGTACTCCTTGTTCGTGGCCGTGACCACCTTGGGGCTCGGCGACATCACGCCCGCCACGCCACTGCTCCGCCTCGTGGTGCCCGCAGAGGCGCTGTTGGGCTTCCTGCTCCTGACGGCCGAGATCTCCTGGATGCTGCAGCTGTATCCCGCCCTGAACCGTCGCCGGGCGTTGGCGCGGCGGTTGTCGAGCATGCGGCGACAGCGAGTCGACCAGATCGTTGAGACAGGACAGGCGTGTGTGGCCGCCCAGCATTTCGAGGCCGTCCGCGGCGAGCTCACCACCATCGAAATGGACCTGCTGCAGTACGCCGAGTCCTACTACTTCCGCGAGGCGCGAGCCGACGTGTCGCTGGCCGCGACCCTGCCCTACTTTTCGGAGCTGGCCCAAGCGGGCAACCGCTCAGCGTCGCCCGAGGTCCAGGTGGTCGCCGCCACGCTGAGCGATGGGTTGGACGAGGTGCCGCGTCTGCTTCGCGATCAATACCTCGGGGAAGCGGACGGACCCGACGCCACGTTTCGGGCGTTCGCTGATGATCACCGGCCAGACAGTTCTCAGGCAGGCGGCTGACGCGCGAAGCCGACGATTCCCTTCCCTCTCGGAGGATGTTCATCAGGGCGAGTACGCCCCGACGATCTTCAACCGCTTCACTGCGCGTCGCAGTGCTCAGGGTGGCGAGCACCGTCGACAGTCTGGCGCCGAACTTAGGCGGGCGATCCACTAACGTGAGACAGCGCCATGCCGCTGACAGCCGCGCAATACTGAGGTTGCGTCCATCCGCCGCGTATGACCGTCAAGCGCGGGGCGTCGGTGCGCCCAGAGCACGGGTCGCAGCATCAGCGCCGCGGCGGCGATAGTGGCCGGGTCGATGCTCTCCACCGACGTGGCGCGCTCGCTGGTGTCGAGCAGGGCGCGCCACCCGGCCGCGCCGACCCGGCACAGGTCCAAGCCGGTGAGGGTGGTGGCCTTGGCAGCGGCGGTGATCGCGGCGGCACGCTGGTGGTCGCGCTCAGGGCGGTATGACTCCGTGATGGCCTCCAAGGAGTCCACCGGTGCTGATCCCAGGGCGACGAAACCGGTCAGACCGGTGTGGCCTCGGGAAGGGGCGCCCCGTCCTCGGGGCGGGTCCGGGCCGTAGACGCGCCCGCCCACGACGCGGGCGACATTCAGGACTGCGATGGCCGTGCCCCTCGCACAAGGTCGCGACGACGTCCATCGTGGGCGCCGACTCCCCACCGGTGTCCTCGTACCCCAGGAGCGCAACGTCGGTGATGTGGTGGTCGCTCAGCCCGCCCACGACAGCAGCAGCGAGGTCCGCGTCATTGGGCCCGTCGAGGTAGCCGCGCACCTCCCGCCGATTGGCCGGACGACCCTCGTACGCGCGCACGTAAAGGCCCCGAGCCCAGTGGGAGTAGAACCAGCGTCCGAGCACTGCCGTCGTCGCCAACGCGCCCTCGGCAAACTTACCCCGCTCGAGTTTGAGATGAACTACCCGGCCGCAGACGCGGCCTGAGAACGACCCACTCTGAGTGTCAACCAAAACCGGGGGCAGACCCGGTTGTTCTCCGTGAACCTGTAGGCAACGCACAGCGCGGACACAGACTTCGCAAGCCCCACGGTGGGAGGATGTGCTCCCCAGAGATGCCCGCGGGCCCCTTGTTTCGCGCGGGTCGTCGATGTTCGACAGCAGCAACGGTTTGCCGTTGCACGCTTTGGTCGTTCACGCTGTCGTCATTCTGGCGCCGCTTTCTGCGGTGGCGCTGGGGGCAGCGCCAGTTTCGGGTAGAGCCCGAGCATGGTTGGGGTGGGGACTGCCGGCTTTGGCGAGCACATCGACAGTGCTCAGTTTCGTGGCGACCCAATCTGGTGAGTCGTTACAACGCAGGGTCGAGGACAGCGCTTTGGTCCAGAAGCACGCCCAACTCCGGGACACGTTGCCATGGTTCTTGGTTGTGGTCACGGTGCTGGCCTGGGTCTTGTGGTGGATTGACCGCGTGGCGTTGGGATCGGGCGAGCGCGCGACCAAGCTGGGCCCGGGCGTTCTGCGGGTAATGGTTGTGATGTCGGTCGCGGCCGCGCTCGCTTTGACCGTCCAAGTCGTGCGAGTCGGTGACGCTGGCGCCCGCGCTACCTGGGACGAACTGCCCGCCGCGTCCTCCATGGGCACCTGAGTGGTTGATGCGCGGCCCCGCAGATCGTGCGGACCTGTGACGCCGCCCCGTCCCCTCCCCCATCGCGGATTCGCCGCCGACGTTGCGCGCACCGAGACCCTGGCACCCTGAGGAATCGCCGCTCTGCGGCGGACTACACCCGACGGGTGCTGGCGTAGCCTCACTGGTGAACGTTGTCCGGACATCCCGCGGAGCCACAGCGCGCAAGGGGCCCCCGATCCCAGTGGATCGGGGCCCTTGCCGTTCGGCCGGGGTGGTTGCTCAGGCCTTCCCCATGATGCGGTTGAGGTTGGTGCCACACACGGGGCACGTGCCTTTGGCCATCCGGCGGCCGTTCTCGGACACGACGACCTTCCCCTCGGCTTCGCGTTTCTCCTTGCACTTCACGCAGTAGAACTCGCCCTTGTAGGTTTCCTCAGCCATGAACAGTCTCCATTCTCATTGGGCACGGACGGTACCGCGCCGGTCGGGATCGCCGCGAGCGCGCCCTGGTCACCGTCAAGGGTGCCACGCGGGTCACTTGCGGGCCTGCTCCCCCGCTTCTGGCTGCGGGGCGGGAGGGTGTCGTTTCCTGGCCCATCTGGTGGCCGGCGCGGTCAAAGGTTGAGCGGGCCTGCTTCGAACCCCGCGACGGGTGTTGGTTCCGGGGGCATCAACCATCGGGGTGAGTCCGGCCATCTGGCAGTACCGCCCGTCGGCGTCTGCGCCCGGATCAGCAAGCGCATCCTCGCCCTCACCGCCGCGATCTTGCACAACACGCCCGTCGGCGCACCCGTCCTACGGTCCACGGCCGCCCACGACCACCCCGGGAGTCATTCGTTTAGGTGTTGGGTCCCCTCCCCCACCTGAGGGTTCTCACGGTTAGGCTGCCGAGCGAGTGGTCGCGGCTGGCTGCACCCAGCTGATGGGGGGTGTCGGTGACCGTTGGTCGCCATGAACGGCGCGACGATGAAGCGTCGCGCGCGCCGGCGTGTCACGACGGGGTTCACCTGACTCGACAGGATTTCGCATGTATCAGCGTTTGCTCAATCGCCCAGCACCCACCGGCCTGCGGAGATGGACCCGCACGGCGGCCCCTGTTGGCCTGGTCGTGCTGCTGACGTGCTCGGCGGTCGCTTGCACGGCCGACCCGGGTGAGGTTGGCGCGGCTGGATCCGGCACCGCGGGGTCGAGTACCTCCAGCGGCTCAGGCGCCGGCCAGGACGCGCCAGCTGCCACCTTGGCAACCTCGACGAAGGCGGTGGAGATCATCACCGGCGGCAGTGCGGGTGGGGTGTCCCTGGCCACCAGTCGCGCCGTGTTCGCCACCGCTGCGGTCGTCGTCATCGCCCAGGTCGGACATGAGGCCGGTGTGCGCGAGGGGTCGGCACAGGCGGACAGGCTCGGTGTTCCGCTGCTGCTCCTCGACAACGACGAACAGAGCGGATCGGGCGCCACATCGTCAACTCCGTCACTCTCGTCCGCCGCGACCGCTGGCTCTGCGAGCGCCGGCGCGCCGTCCCCGCTGGAGCCGGCGTTGTCGGCGGAGGTGGCCCGACTGGGTGCGCGCGCCGTGCTCGTCACGACCCCGGCACTGGCTCCACGCCTGGGAGCGCTGCCGAACGTCCGGGTCGTCACCGACCCCGCTACTCTTCCCCCGGTATCGCACGTGCTGGGCGAGTCCGACCTGATGGTGCTGGTGGACAAGAGCATCGACTTCTCGGTTAAGGCGGCCGCGACGGCGTCGGCCGCGGCTGCTGGGGCTTTGGTCCTACCGGTGGCGGGCACCGATCCCCGCGCCGACCCAGCCGCGATCTCGGCCCTGGCCAAGGGCATGCCCAAACGTGTGCTGGCCGTGGGCGCCGCCTTCGGCCCGGTGCCCAGGTTGACGGCTCGGTTGCGGGTGGCGCAGACCGGCATTGAGCTTCCCGGCGGCGCTCAGACGTTGTTCCCGGGACGACGGCTCGTGGCCTTGTACGGTTACCCGGGTACGCCCGGCCTGGGGGTGCTGGGCGAACAGGACCTGCCGGCCAGCATCCGCCGGGCGAAGAAGTTGGCGGCGCTGTACGACCGGCTCAGCGCTGAGCCGGTCGTTCCCGCCTTCGAGATCATCGCCACCACCGCCCAGCGCGAGGCCGGCGCGGACGGTGACTACTCCGGTGAGTCCAGCGTGCAGTCGTTGCGGCCCTGGGTCCAGGCCGCCGGCAAGGAGGGGGTCTATGTGGTGCTGGACCTGCAGCCGGGACGCGCCGACTTCCTTGACCAGGCCAGGCGCTACCGCGAGCTGTTGCGTCTACCCAACGTGGGCCTCGCGCTGGACCCCGAGTGGAAGCTCGCTCCCGGCCAACGCCCGCTGGGCCAGGTCGGGGGCGTCGACGCCGCGGAGGTCAACTCGGTGCTGACCTGGCTCGCTGATCTGACCGCGAAGGAGGCGCTGCCGCAGAAGCTGCTCGTGCTCCACCAGTTCCGACTCTCCATGCTGCGTGAGGAGAAGCGCATCAACACCAGCCGCGACGAGGTGCAGGTGCTCGTGCACATGGACGGCCAGGGCAGCCCCGCCCTCAAGGACGGCACATGGCGCGCCGTGACCGCAGCCGCCCCCAAGGGCATGCCGTTCGGCTGGAAGAACTTCTACGACGAGGACCAGCCGATGCTGACCCCGTCTCAGACCATGGCGAAGAATCCGACGCCGTTCATGGTCTCCTACCAGTGAGAGTCCCGCGCTCCAACGCGCCGATGCCCGGCGGATCCGCCAGCTCGCCGGGTTCCCACACCCCCGGTGGTCCGAGCCGCCGGAGCGCCCTGCTCGGCGCCGCTGCCCTCTTCGGCCTCGCCTCCTGCGACGGCAACAGCGACACCAGCACCAGCACCAGCGACACCAGCGGCACCCCGAAGGCCACGTCCGACCCCAAGGGCGCGGCGGTATCCGGTAGCCGCTCACCCTTGCCGAGCAGCCCTGCGACGACATCACCGAGCCCATCCACCTCCACGACGCCGTCACGGGCGACCCCTGCCCAGATGGCGGCCCGAGCCACGGTTCCGGTGCTGTGCTGGCACCAGCTACGTCACTGGACCGGTTCCGACGGCTCCTACGCGCGCAACCTGCTGATCTGCCCTCCGGCGACGTTCCGCGCCCAGCTCGACGCGCTCGCCCACGGCGGTTGGCACACCATCAGCCCCGAGCAGTACCTCCAGCACCTAAGCGCCGGGGCGAAGCTGTCGACCAAACCGGTGATGCTCACCTTCGACGACAGCCAGGGCAGCCAGATGACCGAAGGGCTGCCCCAGCTGCTCGCGCGCGACATGACGGCGACCTTCTTCGCGATGACGGTCGTGCTCAACAAGCGCGACTGGCTTTCGCGCCGCGACCTTAAGACTCTTCACGCCAAGGGGATGACCATCGGCGCCCATACCTGGGACCACCACCGGGTCGATGAGTACACCAGCAAGGACTGGAAGACCCAGCTGGAACAGCCCCGGAGCTCCTGGAGAAGATTATCGGCGAACCCGTCGAACAACTTCGCCTACCCCTACGGCGCCTGGAACCACCCAGCGTTGGCGCACGTGGCAGCAGCCGGCTACCGATCGGCCTACCAGCTCTCCGATCGCAAACCCGACCCGACCGCACCCCAGCTGAGCCTGCGCCGCGACCTAGTGAACTCCACCTGGACCGGACCCGAGCTGATCAAGCACCTCTCCGGTGTCACCACCTGAGGGTGCTCAGACCAGCATGGACACCGGTACGCCAAGGCCCAGGAGCAGCTCCACGCTGCTGCAGTGCCACCACACCCAGGCCAACGCCGTACCGTCTAGATGTCCTGCTTGCGAAGGTGCTCGACCCGGCTCCGGATGAGGTCGATGTAGGCGGCAACATCCTCGACCTGGTCGGGCTGCACCGGGCAGGTCGGGCGGGTCAGAGCTACACCGAGCGTGTCGACCATCCCTGCGGCACCGAGGTCCTGAAAGATCGCTTCGGGGCGGTCTGCCATCTCCGCAGCCACCCGGTTGCGCATGTCCCGTGCCCGTCGCCCGCCGGCGACCCAGGCGTCCTTTACCCCGCCGCCGGTAACTATTCAGGTGGTTGACGGCGCGCCTGGTCGGGTTTGGGTGTGTGACTGGTGATGCTGATGGGGTGCCTGGTGTTCCGACGTATGAGCAGCTCGCCGCGGATAACGGCGAGCTGAAGGCGTTGGTTGTTGAGCTGCGCGAGGCGAATCGGGTGCTGTTGGCTCGGGTTTCGGCGTTGGAAGCCCAGATGGGGAAGAACTCCCGGAACTCCTCGAAGCCGCCGAGTTCGGATGGGTTGGCCAAGCCACCGCCGCGGTCGCTGCGCCGGGCGTCGGGGCGCAAACCGGGTAAGGGCAAAGGTGATCCGGGGTTTCGCCTGGAGCCGCGCCCGGACCCCGACCAGGTGCGCACACACTCACCGGTGGTCTGCCGGGGGTGGTGGGCGGGCCTGGAGTGCGCGCCGGTGGTCGCTCAGGTCGCCCGGCAGGTGTTCGACCTGCCACCGATCGCGCTGGTGGTCACCGAGCACCGCGCCGAACGCCGTAAGTGTGCTTGCGGGAGAGTGAGCGCTGCGGCGTTCCCGGCTCAGGCCAGCGCTCCGACCTGCTACGGGCCCGGGGTCGCCGCGCTGGGGGCCTACCTGCTGGGCCGTCAGCACCTGCCCGTGGAGCGGGCCGCGGAGGCGATGGCCGACTGTTTCGGTGCGCCGGTGTCCACCGGCTACCTGGCCACGCTGCTACCGGCCGCGGCCAAGCGGCTGCAGGGGTTCTTGGAGGCGGTGCGGGCGCGGTTGGCCGTAGCGGCGGTCGCGCACTTTGATGAGACCGGTGCACGGGTGGACGCCAGGCTGCGCTGGGTCCACGTCGCCGCGAACGACACCGCCACCCTGTACCACCTGGCGGGTTCTCGTGGCCGCTCGGCGATGGACGACGCGGGGGTGTTACCGACCTTCATTGGCGTCGCGGTCCACGACGGGCTGGCCACCTACCGCCAGTTCACCGACGCCGAACACGGGCTGTGCAACGCCCACCACCTACGTGAGCTCGCCGGGATCGGCGAGATCACCGGGCAGGACTGGCCCACCGAGCTGGCCGAGCTGCTGGTCTCGATCCACGCCGCGGTCCTGGCCGCCAAGGCAACCGGAGCAACCGCCCTGGACCTCGCCGCCCTGGCCAGGTTCGAAGCCCGCTACGACGAACTGCTCGCCACCGGCCAACGGTGCAACCCGCCACCACCACGCACCGGCAAACGCGGCCGGCCCAAGCTCGGGCCACCCGCCGCGCTACTGGCCCGCCTCCTCGCCCACCGCGCCGACGTCCTGCGGTTCGCCACCAACTTCGATGTCCCCTTCGACAACAACCAGGCCGAGCGCGACATACGGATGGTCAAACTCCAACAGAAGATCTCCGGGGGCTGGCGATCCGAGACCGGAGCCAAGGCGTTCCTGGACGTGCGGTCCTACCTCTCCACCGCCAGCAAACACCGCCAGCACCACCTGGCCGTCTTACGCGACCTATTCCAGGGCCAGCCATGGACCCCCACACTAGCCAGCCCGTAAACCCGTCCCGTCCGCTGCTCACCGAGCACCACCGACCGCGCGGCTGGCCCTCGACCCACCCCCCACCTGAATAGTTACCGCCGCCGAGAGAATGATCGATCAGCACCATCACGGCGTGGTCGCGCCCGGCGTAGTTGAACAGCGCTCCCACCGATTCCTGCTCCTGGAAGATGTCGCCGTAGCGCCACGCCTGCAGCAGCCGGGGGCGACCGACGAGGCTGGCCCATGGTCGGTCGCCGACGCCGGCAGCTGCTAGCCCCCTTGCGCTATCGCACGCCGCAGCACGGGTGCTGTCCGGCCCCAGGACCGAGCACACCCGCAGCAGGGCCAACGCGTCCGCGCTCGCCAGCGCCTCGGCGTGCTCGATCACCTCGTCGAGCAACTGGATCAGCATCTCGGAGAGGTCCTGTCCGTCGGGCTCGCCCGGCATGGCTGTCTGCGTCGCCCGGAACACCTGGCAGAGCACCAGTTCGGCACTGAGGGGATCACGCGCTGCGGCGATGCCGGCCAGCAGGGAAGAGGCCACCGGCCCAATGGGTGGTGGGATTGCGTCCTCGGTGCCCGCTGTCGGGGCCGCCTCATCGTTCACCATCCACAGGGGCGGGCGTCGCCTGGTGGCATTGCGCCGCGGTTCACGAGTCCGTCGCTTTCCCATCAGGGAATGGTGCCACGCTCACTGTGACCTGACGAGGACCGTGGGGCTGGCTCTTCGAGCAGCCACGCCGTGCCGAGTCACCGCAGGTCGATGATTGCCTCGTTCCTCGCGTCCTGCCGGTGGTGAAGATGGCCTCGACCTTGGTGGAGGACCAGGCTGAACGGGCGGCCGGTCCGGCGAGTCGTGCGCGACACGGGGAGCTCAGCGGTGTCGATCCGGGCGTGGATGTGCGCCCGGCGCTGCTGTGCCAGCGGCCACTCCTTGCGGAGCTGGCGCGGATCCTTGAGGAAGCGGGCCAACTCCTGGCACAGTTCGCAGGAGCAACCCGCCGAAAGGCTGACAACCAGTCGTCGGGGTCCCGGGTCGGCCGGTCGCGCTGCGCCCGCAGCCGCGTCGCGACGTGCGCTGCCAGGGCCGCGAACGGGTCGACGGTCGCGATGGTCGCGATGGTCGCAGAGTTCGGCACTGCCCGCAGGAACCGGATCAGGCAGACCAGGATCGCGTCGTCGCGCCGGCGCAGATCGCGCCATCGTGTCCGGCAGCGAGTTCGACGTGGCGGTGTCCGCGGTAAGCAGCACGCTGGAGGGGAGGAGACAACCGCTCCCAGCGACGCGAAACGACGCCCCGGGGAACGGGCGGCCAGGGCCTCGTCGACCTGGGTGCGAAGCCAGGCCCACGCCCGCCCCGTGAGGATCCGGGCTACCGTCGCGCCGGGCTCGTCCCTGCCCGGCGAGGGGGTGCGTCGCGGCCACGGTCTTGGTGCGGGTGGCATCTGAGGTGGTGGTGCTGGCTGAGTGCGCGGCCGGGATCAGCTGGACCGCTAGCGCGGGAAGGTACTCCAGGACCGGGCGGGCTCCGCCGGCGGTGGCCCGAGCACGAAGCTGATGCAACGCCTCCATCAAGGGTTTGAAGGTCGCAGCGGGTCGGGACGGGTTCGCGGGCGTGGGTTGGCGGTCAGAGACCAAGCTTCCCCGATCCCGCCGCCGGCTCCGCCGATGAGGTCCTTGGGGTCGACGCCGAGCATGGTGAGCTCCTCGCAGTGCTGGTCGGTGTCGACGTGGTCGGGAAGGTCAGCTTTGGCCTGGTCGTGCTCGCCGCGGTCCTTGAGCATCTCGACGATCCTTCTGCTTGTGGATCTTCATGGTGGGTCCCTTTCGCTGCTCTGTCTCAGGTCGTGCTCTTCTGGTGTTCGGTGAGCCGGTGGCGCCGCCTCGTGTGGTGGTGGCCGGTGGGCCCGTTCCCGGGCTCAGGTGCCGAGGTCGGCATTGTCGACGTTGCGGTGGAACCGCATCCCGCCCCAGCCCGCCGAGGATCGCGCCGAGGAGGCTGACCATGAGGACTCCGACGATGGCGATGAGCCGCCTTACCCGGCAGAAGCCACCTGCGGCCGGCCTGGGAGCACCCGGCGTGCGACGTCGGTCAGCGTCACGATGCCGATGAGGTCGGGGCCGTGCTCGACGACGGCGAGCTGCTGGCGCTGCTGGCGCATCTGTCGCAACAGCTCGTACACCGGGGTGGCCGCGTCGACTCGGAACACCGGCCGGGCGAAGGTGACCGCCCGCTCGCTGAGGTCGGCCTGCATGGTGTCGCGGACGTGCACCACGTGCGCCAGCCGGCCGGCCTCGTCGGCGATGAGGATGCGAAGGTGACGGGATGACTGGGCGGCGGCGCGGACGTCGAGGACGACCGCGTCAGCGCCGACCGCCGTGGGCTCGACGGTGGGTGTCGTGATGTCCGCGGCTGTCAGCCCCTGCAGCTCAAGGACTCCCGAGAGGTGCGTGCCCAGTTCGGATCTGAGCACACCGGCCTGCTCGGAGTACTCAACGAGACTCCGGATGGTGGCGGCGTCCCGTCCGCCGACGGCGGCTTTGTCGACCGGCTCGACGCCGGTCTTGGCCACCAGCTGGTTGGCGATCGAGTTGACCCACAGCAGGAAGGGCCGGAATGGCCAGATGAAGCCGCGTGAGGGGATGCCGATGATGCGGGCGGCGCGCTCGGGGTGGGCGATGACCCACGACTTCGGCGCCATCTCACCAATCACCAGGTGCAGGAACGTCACGGCGAACAGCGAGAGGGCGAAGGCGCCGCCACCGGACAGCCACTGCGGCAGGCCGAAGGCGGCCAGGACGGGCCCGAGCCAGGCGTCCATCGCGGGCTTGGTGACGGCGCCCAACGCGAAGGTGCAGGCCGTGATGCCCAGCTGCGCGCCGGCGAGCATGACCGTCAGCTCGTTCATCCCCCGCAGCGCCGCGCGGGCGTGGGCACAAAGGCAGGTTCAGGTGCCGGTAGTGGCTGGCCCTGGACCTACCTGTCAGCCGGCACGCCACGACCACGGTCAGCGACAACGCGATCAACGCAGTGAACGCCTCGTCCAAGATCGTCGTGGCGCTCATCGCCGGCTCCTCGTGCCCGGCTGGCTCTCCTCGCTGCTCATCGAGAGCAGCTCCAAGAGCCTGTGCGCTTTTCCCATCACGTCCAGAGCTGCTTGCGCCTGCTCCAGCTGCCGCGCCAGGCGAGCATTCTCGGCCTCCAGCTTCACCGTCCGCGCCGAGGCAGCAGAGGCCTTCGACTGTGCTTTACGGTCCCGCCGATACGACACCCCAGCCGCCGCCGCGTCACGGGCCTTGGCCCACTCCGCGACCTGCGTCTGATAGATACCCTCACGCCGCAGCACCGCGGACTTCTCGCCATGCCCAGCGGCCTCGTACTCGGCCACGATCCGGGCACGGTACTGCGCGGTGAACGACCGCCGCGTCGGCTTCGGAGCCGGATCAACGCCACCGGAAATCGATGGTTCCGGGGCTTGTGGATTCAACATCATCACGTCCGATCCCCGCCCTCAATTCAGGACACCCCACAAGACCCAGACCTCCGGAAGTAGCGTCGTGATCGCGGCTCCTACCTGCGGAAACATGATCGACAGCTCCGTCGCAAACTCGTTGAGTTCCCGACTCACGTACTCGTCGGTAACATCAAGTTCCTTCGGCCACAGAGCTCCCGTCCAGACGATCTCCACCGTCTGACCCCCTGCAACCGAACACTTGCCGGCGTGGAGAATCGACAACCTGCCACGGAC
>JBBQWX010000115.1:0-14592 GCA_038210185.1 Actinomycetales bacterium | reverse complement strand
ACGACGGCGGCGGTGACGACGGCGGCGGTGACGACGGCGGCGGTGACGACGGCGGCGGTGACGACGGCGGCGGTGACGACGGCGGCGGTGACGACGGCGGCGGTGACGACGGCGGCGGTGACGACGGCGGTGACCCACACGGCAGACGACACGACTGCGATCCTCGCAGCCCGCCCCCCGCCGGTGTGGGTCGATGTGGGCGGCACCACCTGGCGTATCACCCGGTCCGCGCCTCGCTCCTCTTCCCCGTGGGACCACCGCAGGGGATGGTCCCGACAACCAAGGAGGACACCATGGGGTCAACGAGGCAGCCGGGATTCAACCAGGACGTGGCCAGGGCTCTCGTCGAGTCGGGCGCGATCGACCTGGCCAAGATGACCGACGTCTACAAGAGCTTCGCGCAGGACGCGCTGATCCGCGGTGACGACCTCGTGCTCGCCGTCGGCAAGTACGTGATGATCAACTGCGGCTGGCCGGGCCCGGTCCTGCGCCAGTTCGACGTCGAGGGCCTCGTCGGGTGAGCACCCCGCACGAGCTGCGACGCCGGCTCGCGCACGGCCTCCGGCTGGGCGCAGCCGGCGTCGCCGTGGCGGGTGAGGGTCGGCCCGGGGTCGGCGGCGCGCGAGCGCTCGTGCCGGCCAAGGTGCTCGGCGAGACCGCACTGCTCTGCCGGGTCGCCGGGCGGCTGCTCGCCGACGAGCCGGCACTGGTGCGCCCCGAAGGGCTAGGCGCCGCGCATGCTCGCCTCGGTGACGCGCTGACCCGGTCGCTCGAGCCCGGGCGGGCCGCCCTGGCCGTCGCCGCCGACCCCCAGTGCGGCGCCCGTGAGGCCTTCCCGTTCGCGCTGCTCGGCGACCTCGACACCGGGCACCGGGCGGTGGCTCGCCACCTGTTCGACCTCGTCGGCGACGACCCGGTCCACGAGCTCGGCGATGAGCCGGACCCCTTCGACCGGCTCGAGCTCTCATGGCTGCGGAGCCTGGCCGACGGCAGCGGGTCAGCCGAGGTGCCCAGCGGCTCGGTGCTCGAACGCGGCGCCGACCTGCTGCACGGCGACCTGACCGACGCCTACGCGCTCACCCATGCCGTGCTGCACTCCACCGACTGCGGCTTGCTCTCCCCACGCACCGACCGCCCGGCCGGCTCGGTCGCCCAGGACGCGGAGTCCCTGCTCGGTGCCGCGCTGGCCTGCGGCAACCTCGACGTCGCCGCGGAGCTGCTCTGGACCTGGCCGATGCTCGACCTGCCACTCAGCCCCGGTGCCCGTTACGCCCTGGCCGAGCTCGACCGGGCCGAGGCCACCCACGGCTTCCTGCCCGGCCCGGAGTACGACCCGCGGGTCGCCGCCTCGCTCGCCCCGGCCGACCGCTCCACCTACGTCATCCAGACCAGCTACCACACGGCCGTCGCCGGGGCGATCCTCGCCGCGGTGCTGCTGCGCTCGGCGGAGGGCGACGGCAGCGCACCCGTCGGCGGCCGCCCGGCATCCGTACGACGCGCCGCGCCAACATCGGTTGCCGACCCGCTCCCCCTTCTCGGGCACGCCGACGGCCCGTGGGTGGCCGCTCTGCGGTCCCGTCCGCTGGCCGACCGGGTCGCCTGCACTGAGCTCCTGGTCGGCGCCGAGCTGCGCACCGCGGCCGCGCGGCGCGACCCCGCCCGAGTGCATCTCGTCGTGGCGTGGGCGGCCGAGCACGGCTGGGCGCACCTGCCGTCGGTGCGCCAGGGCGCCTCGCTGCTCTCCCGGGTGGCGAGGGTCGCCGCCGAGCCGGTCACCCTCGCCAGCTGACCGCCGCGACCTTGCAGGTCGGAAGCCAGGGGACGCCCAGGGTCAGCGCAGCTCGAGGTGGCCGTCGTCGATGCGACTGAGCCGGGTCACCGCGACGTCGTACACGTAGCTCTGCACGACCCGCCAGGGCCGGCGGCGCCCTTGCCTCGGCAGGATGCCGGCAGCCCTGGTGATGTAGCCGGACGTGAGCCCGAGCAGGGGCGTGTCCCCGCCCTCCGGCTCGTCGTAGCGCGGGGTCGCGACGGCCAGCCCGTGCCGGTCGAGGTACCGCAGCAGCGTGCAGAACCACCGCGCCGACAGGTCGGCTCGCAGCGTCCAGCTCGCGTTGGTGTAGCCGACGGCCATCGCCACGTTCGGCACGTCCGACAGCATCAGTCCCTTGTAGACGTGCCCGCGCGACAGGTCGACGGGCTCCCCGTCGACGACCAGCTCGGCGCCCCCACCGATCTGCATCTGCAGCCCGGTGGCCGTGACGATGACGTCGGCCTGGAGCAGCTCCCCCGACGTCAGCCGGATGCCGTCGCGCTCGAACCGCTCAATCGTGCCGGTCACGACCTCCGCCCGCTCGCCGGACAGCGCCTCGAACAGGTCGCCGTCGGGGGCGACGCACAGCCGCTGGTCCCACGGGTCGTAGCGGGGCGCGAAGTGGGTGTCGAGGGGGTAACCCTCGGGCAGCAGCCGCGCAGCCCGGCGCCGGAGCAGCCGCCGGCCGAGGTCGGGGCGGCGACGCATCAGCTGGTACCCCGCGGTCGACAGCAGCACGTTCTTGCCGCGCACGACCCGGTGGGCGACGGCATCCGGCAGCACGGCCCGCAGCCCGTCGGCGACGACGTCACGCGAGGGCAGCGACGCGACGTAGCTCGGGCTGCGCTGGAGCATCGTCACGTGCGCGACGCCTTCGTCGACCAGGGCCGGCAGCAGGGTGATGGCCGTGGCGCCGCTGCCGACGACGACCACGCGCCGGCCCGCGACCGGCATCCCCTCGGGCCAGGCCTGCGGGTGCACGACCTCACCGGCGAAGTCGTCCTGACCGGGGAACTCGACGACGTGGCCCGACGCGTAGGAGAAGTAACCGGTGGCCAGGTAGACGAACCGGGCACTGTGCCGCACGACGCCGTCCCCGGTGCGGGTGGTGACGGCCCAACGGCGCTGCGCCGAGCTCCACTCGAGCCGCTCGACGTGCTGGCCGAAGTGGATGCGCTCGGTGACGCCGTGCTCGCGGGCCGTGTCCTGCAGGTAGGCCCGGATCTCCTCACCCGACGCGATCGAGGTCGACCCCTGCCACGGCCGGAACGGGAACCCGAGCGTGTACATGTCCGAGTCCGAGCGGATGCCGGGGTAGCGGAACAGGTCCCAGGTTCCCCCGATGGCGTCGCGCGCCTCGAGCACGGCCCACACCACGTCGGGGCAGTGCTTGGCCAGGCGGCAGGCCACGTCGACGCCCGCGATGCCGGCGCCGATGACGAGCACGTCGACGTCGAGCGGTGGTGCGCCGGGGACCTCAGCCGCCGTCTGGTCGGGAGGCTCGGTCTGCGTGACCGGTGAGGTCGGTGAAATCGGTGCGGTCGGTGCGTTCGGGGCTGGCACGGGCACAGGCTATGGCCGCCACCGGGGGCCCGCGCCCCCGTCGTCCAACCTCGGCCCGGGCGGCTCGGCCGTGACCACCCCTGCGTGTGACGATAGGGGCATGACCTCCCTCTCCGACTTCGCCGCCACCACCCTGACCGGCGAGGACCGCCACCTGTCCGACTACGCCGGCCGGGTCGTGCTGGTCGTCAACACCGCGAGCGCGTGCGGCTTCACCCCGCAGTACGCCGGCCTCGAGGCCCTCTACCAGGAGCTGGAGGACGAGGGCCTGGTCGTGCTCGGCTTCCCGTGCAACCAGTTCGGCAGCCAGGAGTCGGGCACCGAGGAGGAGATCGGCGAGTTCTGCCAGGTCAACTACGGCGTGACGTTCCCGATGTTCGCCAAGGTCGACGTCAACGGCGACGGGGCCCACCCGTTGTTCACCTGGCTCAAGGCCGAGAAGAAGGGCCTGCTCGGCGGCAAGATCAAGTGGAACTTCACCAAGTTCCTGGTCGGCCGTGACGGCCAGGTCGTCAAGCGCTACGCCCCCACCACCGAGCCCAAGGACATCGCCGACGACATCCGAGCCGCGCTCGCCGCCGCGGCGGCATGAGTCCCTGGCTCCTCCTCATCCCCATCGGGGTCCTGGCCGGGTTCCTCGCGTTCGTCTGGCAGCGGCTGGCTGTCGCTCCGGGCTGGCGCCCGCGGTGGGTCCGGTATGCGGTCGCGCTCGTGCTGCTCGCCCTCACCGCGCTCGCCCTGGCCGGGTTCGACGTGTGGGGTGGCTGGTTCACGCCGGCGCAGCTGCGCCCCGTTGTGTGGGTCGGGCAGGCGTTCCTCGCGGCCTGCCTCTACCTCTTCCTGGGTCTGGTGCCGGTGTGGCTGGTCTGCGTCGGCATCTGGCTGGTGCGCTGGCGGCACGACCACGGGCGTGCCGGCCGGCGGCGGCTGAACCGGGTGGCGTCGCCGCTCGTGGTGGCCGTGTCGGTGGGTCTGGTCGCCTACGGCGCCGTCGAGGCGGCCCGCCCCTCGATCACCCGCTTCGAGGTGGCCTCGCCCGCGCTGCCGCAGCAGTTCGACGGCGTGCGGGTGGCGCTGGTCACCGACCTGCACGCCGGCGCGGTGCGCAGCGCGTCGTTCACCCGGCAGGTCGTCGACCTCGTCAACGCCGAGCGCCCCGACCTCGTCGTCATCGCGGGGGACCTGGTCGACGGCGACGCGGCACGCTACTCCCCCGAGATCGCCCCGCTCGCCGACCTCGACGCGCCGCTCGGTGTCTTCGCGACCACCGGCAACCACGAGATGTTCCGCGACACCGCGAACTGGGTCACGGCCTTCAAGGACGTCGGCCTGACGATGCTCCAGAACTCCGCGGTGCCGCTGGAGCGCGACGGCGCCACGATCACCCTTGCCGGGGTGCACGACCTCACCGGTGAGGGCCGGTGGGCGCCCGACTACGAGGCGGCGCTCGGCGGCACGGATGCCGGTGCCTTCACCCTGTTCGCCGCGCACCAGCCGCTGCAGGCCCTCGACGTCGTGGGTCGCGGAGTCGACCTGCAGCTGTCCGGGCACACCCACGGCGGCCAGATGTGGCCGATCAACTACCTGGTGCCGCTGCAGCAGCCGATGCTCGAGGGGAGGGCCACGGTCGGCGACACGACCGTGGTCACCTCACGCGGGGTGGGAGCCTGGGGCCCGGCCATCCGAGTCGCCGCGCCCCCCGAGGTGCCGATCCTCACGCTGAGGAGGTCGTGAGCGCGGCGGGAGTCGTTGTCGGTGACGACGGTCTGGCCCGCCCCGCCTGGGCGTCGGTCGACCCCCTGCTGCGCGACTACTACGACACCGAGTGGGGCATGCCGGTGCGCGACGAACGCGGGCTGTTCGAGCGGCTCTCGCTCGAGGCGTTCCAGTCGGGCCTGTCCTGGGCCACGATCCTGCGCAAGCGGCCGGCGTTCCGGGCGGCCTTCGCCGGTTTCGACCCCGAGGTGGTGGCGGCGTTCGGTGCGGCCGACGTCGAGCGGCTGATGGCGGATGCCGGCATCGTGCGAAACCGCTCCAAGGTGCTCGCGACCATCACGAACGCCCGGGCCACGCTCGCGCTGCGCGAGGACCCCGAGGGTGACCTCGCCTCCCTCGTGTGGTCCTTCCGCCCGGCCGAAACTCCTCGGCCGCGAACCCACGCCGAGGTGCCGAGCACGTCGCCGGAGTCGCTGGCGCTGTCCACGGCGCTCAAGCGCAAGGGGTTCGTGTTCGTCGGGCCGACCACGATGTACGCCCTGATGGAGGCCGTCGGCATCGTCGACACCCACCTGCTCGGCTCGCACCGCCGCGGCACCAGCGGGGTCTGGCCGGCCTGAGCGCGGCAACGCGGGTCTGGTCGACGCTGCCTACCGCGCAGGACTCGTCGGAATCGCAGCGGTTCCTGCGCGGTAACCCGCGTCGAGCCACGCCCGGAAATGACGTCCGGCTCATGGCGGATCGGTAAACCCTGACTCCGGCCCGCTTCGAGGACGACGAAGGGCCGGACGCAGTGGTCCGGCCCTTCGTACCCGGTGGAGCTGAGGGGATTCGAACCCCTGACCCCCTCCATGCCATGGAGGTGCGCTACCAACTGCGCTACAGCCCCGAGTGGGTGTCCCCCAAGGGGGCGACGGAAAGTCTACCCATGCACCCCCGGCCCCCCAAATCGGCCTCAGGGTGGGGGTGACCCGGCCTGCGAGGCCACCCCGCACGAGGCGTTCCACGTCTGGATCCGCCACCCCTGGCGCCCCTCGAGGAGCTCGGCCCAGTGGCAGTTGCCCAGGGCCCCGAGCACGCGCCAGGCCACGTCGGGCGCGAGGCCGAGCAGCCAGGCGGCGGCGGTGCGGCCCGACGCCCCGTGCGTGGAGACGACCAGGCACTCCCCCGGGCCGATGGTCTCGAGGTGCTCCGTGAGGGCGGCCGCGACTCGCTCGGCGACCTCGCCGACGGTCTCGCCGTGGTCACCGCGCCGGGCGTCCTCACCACGCGCCAGCGCCTCCTGCACCTCGGGCCATCCGTTGACGACCTCCGGGGCGGTCAGGCCCTGCCACGCCCCCACGTCGATCTCCCGGAACCGATGGTCCAGGGTCACCGGGATGCCGCACGCGCGCCCGACGCTGTCGGCCGTCAGCCGGGCGCGGGTCAGGTCGGAGGAGACGATGCGGTCGGGCGAGAGAGCAGCGATGGCCGGCCCCACGGCATCCGCCTGATGCCGTCCGCGCGCGGAGAGCGGGGTGTCGAGGTGGCCCTGCCAGATGCGGGCCGCGTTGTGGTCGGTCTCGCCGTGGCGGAGCACGATCACGCGACGGGGGCGTGGCCCCAGGGCAGCCGGGCTCACCGACCGCCCTGCTCGGTGCCGACGACGCCGAGGTCGAGGCTCGGGCAGTCCTTCCACAGCCGCTCGAGCTCGTAGAACGAGCGCTCCTCGTCGTGCTGCACGTGCACGACGATGTCGCCGAAGTCGATGAGCACCCAGCGGCCCTCGCGCTGGCCCTCGCGGCGCACCGGCTTGGTGCCCATCGCGCGCAGCACGTCCTCGACCTCGTCGACGATCGAGCCGACCTGTCGCTCGGACTCGGCCGACACGATGACGAAGACGTCGGTCAGCGCGAGCTGCTCGGAGACGTCGATGCCCGTGATGGTGGTCGCCAGCTTGTCGGCGGCGGCGGCGGCTGCCGCTCGGGCCAGCTCCAGCGCGCGGTCGGTGGCGGTCACGGTGCTCCTCGGTGGGGTTCGGGGTGTTCGAGGGCCGCGGCGGGTGCCGACGCGGCATACAGGTGGTGCTTGCAGATGTACTGCACGACGCCGTCGGGCACGAGGTACCAGACCGGCTCACCGGCGTGGACGCGCTCGCGGCAGTCGGTGGAGCTGATCGCCATGGCGGGCACCTCCTGCAGGTCGACCCGGTCGGCGGGCAGGCCCGACTCGGACAGCTCGTAGCCGGGGCGGGTGACGCCGATGAACTGGGCGAGCCCGAACAGGTCGTCGGACTCCTTCCAGGACAGGATCCGGGCCAGCGCGTCGGCGCCGGTGATGAAGAACAGCTCGGCGTCGGGGCGCTGGGCGTGCAGGTCACGCAGGGTGTCGATGGTGTAGGTCGGCCCGTCCCGGTCGATGTCGACCCGCGAGACGGTGAAGCGCGGGTTGGATGCCGTCGCGACGACCGTCATCAGGTAGCGATGCTCGGCCGGGGCGACGTCGCGCCCCTCCTTCTGCCAGGGCTCACCCGTCGGCACGAACACGACCTCGTCGAGGCCGAGCAGTGACTGGACCTCCGAGGCGGCGACGAGGTGACCGTGGTGGATGGGGTCGAAGGTCCCACCCATCACCCCGAGCCGCATGCGTGCGTCGCTCAGGGGTGGCCATGCCCGGGGTGCTCGGGCCAGTGCGCCTCGTCGTCCTCGGGGTGCGCGCGCTGCGCAGGACCGGTGGTCGCCTCGCCCGGTCGCACCCCGGTGAGGTTCGGCCTGACGTACTTCTGGGCGGTGCCACGGAAGGACCAGGTGACTCCGAGGAGGAACGCGAAGGCCACCAGCGCGATGACGCCGTAGAGCCACGCAGGCATCGGCAGCTCACGGGCGGTGGGCAGCTCCTCGGTGAGGAAGCGGGCGACGGTCATCGACATGCGGGTCAGCCTAGCGCCTCGCCCGTCCACCGAAGTCGTCCACAGCCCTGTGCACGGAGGCGCTCGTCACGCGTGGCGGCTGTGGACGACGAGCCGTCGACCGAGGTGCCACAGACCTTTCTCCCCGTTGGGCTTGCGTCGCACTGCATTTCGGCACTAGAAAGGTTTCACGCCCCCGGGAAAGAGCCGACGCGCCAGCGTCGGGACGGACCTGGGGGTAGGTCGTACGGATAACGACACCGACCCCGCCCGGCCTGTTCGGGTGGGATCGTGGGGGCGCGCCAAGGCCTTCATGACGCGCGCGACGGCGCTGGTGTTGCGGCCGACGGCCTGAGTCGAAGTTCGTCCTCCTGGGGGCGGCGCCACCGTCGCGTGGCAGACCCGCGCGGGCTGGCACCGCAGGGACCGGCTCGCCAGAGACGTCGGCTCCAGCCGGCAGTAGAGGGCCCCCGATCTCATACTCGGGGGCCCTCGGCAGGGCCCAGGCGGATCGGCCGGGTCCGGCGCCGGCGGGTCGCCCGGAGCCCCGGGCGGGTGCGGCGGCGCGGGTGCGGCGGCGCCGCGGCCTCTACCCTTGGCGCATGTCCCCCGCCCCGGTCGACCTGAGCGTCGTCATCCCGATCTTCGACGAAGAGGCGGTGCTCCCCCTGCTCGTCGAGCGCCTTCGACCGGTGGCCGACGCGTGGGGCGTGACCTACGAGATCCTCTGCGTCGACGACGGGTCGGCCGATGCCACGCCGGTGCTGCTCCAGCGTCTGCGGCGCGAGTGGCCCGAGGTGCGGGTCGTGCGGCTGCGTGCCAACGCCGGCCACCAGGCCGCCATCTCGGCCGGCCTGGCACGGGCGCGGGGCCAGTGGGTCGTGACCATCGACGCCGACCTGCAGGACCCCCCGGAGGTGATCGGCGAGATGCTGGCGGTCGCGCGCGGCCAGGGCGTCGACGTGGTCTACGGGGTGCGCTCCGACCGCTCGGCGGACACCGCGTTCAAGCGGATGTCGGCGCGGGCGTTCTACCGCTCGATCCGGGCGCTGTCCGACGTGGACGCCCGCGTCGACGCCGGCGACTTCCGGCTGATGTCACGCGCGACGGTCGAGGCCGTCAACGCGCTGCCGGAGCACGGCCGGGTGCTGCGGCTCGTCGTGCCCGCGCTCGGCTTCCCGAGCGCCTCGGTGGGCTACACCCGCGAGGCGCGGGCCGCCGGCCAGTCGAAGTACCCGCTCGGCAAGATGATCCGGCTCTCCGTCGACGGCATCACCGGGTTCTCGATCGCACCGCTGCGGTTCGCCACCTGGCTGGGACTGCTCGGCGGGCTGGCCGCGCTGGGCGTGCTCGTGTACGCGCTCGTGGCGTTGCTGCTCGGCAACACGCTGCCCGGCTGGACGTCGACGGTGGTCATCGTCGCGGCCGTGGGGGCCGTGCAGCTGCTCGCGCTCGGCATCCTGGGTGAGTACGTGGGCCGCACGTACGTCGCCCTGCAGGCCCGCCCGTCCTACTTCGTGGCGCACGACTCGCTCGACGTGCCTGCCGGCGGGGCCCGCGACGGTCAGGCCCGCACCTGACCGTCGCCCTCGACGACCCACTTGGTCGTGGTGAGTTCGGGTAGGGCCATCGGGCCGCGGGCGTGCAGCTTCTGGGTGGAGATGCCGATCTCGGCGCCGAACCCGAACTCGCCGCCGTCGGTGAAGCGGGTGCTCGCGTTGACCATGACCGCGGCGGCGTCGACCTCGGCGGTGAACCTCCGGGCCGCCGCGCGGTCCTCGGTGACGATCGCCTCGGTGTGGCCCGAGCCGTAGCGGCGGATGTGCTCGAGCGCGGCGTCGAGGTCGTCGACCACCCCGACCGCCATCTCCAGGCCGTGGAACTCGGTCGCGAAGTGCTCCTCGGTGACGGCATCGTGGGTGACGCCGGCCGTGTCGGCCCGGGCACCGGCATCCGGGTCGGTGTGCAGGATGACGCCCTCGCCCGACAGCGCCGCGAGCGCCTTGGGCAGGAAGGTGGCGGCGACGTCGCGGTGCACCAGGAGCGACTCGGCCGCATTGCAGACGCTTGGTCGGTGGGTCTTGGAGTTGACGGTGATGGCGAGCGCCTTGTCGAGGTCGGCGGCCCGGTCGACGTAGACGTGGCAGTTGCCGACGCCGGTCTCGATGACGGGCACCGTCGACTCGGTGACGACGGTGCGGATCAGGTCGGCGCCACCACGCGGGATGAGCAGGTCGACCAGCCCGCGGGCGGTCATCAGCGCGCGGACGGCGCCGTGGCCGCCCTCGAGGAGACCCACGGCATCCGCGGGCAGGCCCTGGCGCTCGAGCGAGGCGCGCAGCACGGCGACGGTGGCGCGGTTGGTGTGGGCGGCGGCGCTGCCCCCGCGCAGGATGACGGCGTTGCCGGACTTCAGGCCCAGGCCCGCGGCGTCGACGGTGACGTTGGGCCGGGCCTCGTAGATCATTCCCACGACGCCCATGGGGACGCGCACCTGCCGGATCTGGAGCCCGTTGGCGAGGGTGGAGCCGCGCACGACCTCGCCGACCGGGTCGGGCAGGGCGGCGATGTCGCGCAGCGCCTGGGCGACCGCGGCGACGCGCGGCGGGTCGAGGCGCAGGCGGTCCTGGAGGCTTTCCGGCATCGCGCGCTCGCGGCCGCGGGCGAGGTCGCGCTCGTTCGCGGCGACGACGTCGTCGGTGGCGGCGTCGAGGTCGTCGGCGAGCGTGTGCAGGGCGGAGTCCTTCTCGGCGCGCGACATCAGGGCGAGCCGGCGGGAGGCGGTGCGTGCGGCCTGTGCCAGCTCGCGGACCCGCTCGACGTCGGCGGGGTCGATGCCGGCGGGGTCGATGCCGGAGGTGCGATCAGCCATGCAGCCAAGGGTATGCCTCCGGTGGCTGGGGGTCAGTGCGCGTCCGTCCGGGGGGCCCCGCACTCAGACGCGGGTGCCCAGCTCGCCGGACAGAACCCCTGTGTGGGGACGTCCGGATGCTTCATCCTGCGGACCAACCGGCACCACATAGGGGGTTGCTTCACTGTGCGGACCAACCGGCACCACATAGGGGGTTGGTGCGAGTTGGTCCACCACGTGATGCATCCGGACCTCCCCCGTGGCATCTTTGCTTGGAGGCCCCAACCCGCGCCCCCGCACAGCGGTTCAGCGCGAGACCCGAGCACGTGCCGCCCCTTCGACCGCCGGGCAGCGCGCCGACCCGCGGACGCACCGGATGCGAGGATGGGCCGGTGACGACGATCCTCTCCATCCAGTCCTCGGTGGCCTACGGGCACGTCGGCAACTCCGCGGCCGTCTTCCCGCTGCAGCGGCTCGGCGTCGAGGTGTGGCCGGTGCACACGGTGCACTTCTCCAACCACACCGGCTACGGCGCGTGGCGCGGCCCCCTCATGCCGCCCGACGACGTGCGTGCGGTGATCACCGGCATCGAGGAGCGCGGCGCCCTGCCCGAGGTCGACGCCGTGCTGTCCGGCTACCAGGGCGGCGAGCAGATCGGCGAGGTCATCCTGGATGCCGTGGCCCGCACCAAGGAGGCCAACCCGGCCGCGATCTACGCCTGCGACCCGGTCATGGGCAACGCGGCATCCGGCTGCTTCGTCCACCCCGCCATCCCGGTGCTGCTGCGCGAGAAGGTGGTGCCGAAGGCCGACCTCATCACGCCCAACCAGTTCGAGCTCGGCTTCCTCACCGAGACCGACCCCGGCGACCTCGACTCCACCCTTGACTCGGTGGAGCGGGCCCGCGCCATGGGCCCCGGCACCGTCCTCGTGACCAGCGTGCTGCGCCCCGACCGCCCCGAGAGCACCATCGAGATGCTCGCGGTCCACGGTGACGGCGCGTGGATCGTGCAGACCCCCCAGCTGCCGATGAAGGCCAACGGCTCGGGCGACGTCACCGCCGCGCTGTTCACCGCCCACCTGCTCCAGACGCGCGATGCCGCACTGGCCCTCGGGCGCACCGTCTCCAGCGTGTTCGACCTGCTCGCCCGCACCCACGAGTCCGGGCGCCGCGAGCTGCAGCTCGTGCAGAGCCAGGACGAGATCGCCCACCCGCGGATGCAGTTCGAGGTGCAGCAGATCCGCTGACCCGTCCCGCCACCGATTCGCGCGGCTTCGCACCGGAAGCTTCACCTCAGCACCGGAATGGAACTCCTGCGAAGGGCGATGTCCCCGCATCGGGCGGGAAAGGTGTGACGGCAGGCCTCAGAGCACCACGAGGTCGTCGCGGTGGATGACCTCGCGCTCGTACGCCGGCCCCAGCTCTCGGGCCAGGTCACGCGTCGAGCGCCCCAGCAGCCGGGGCAGCTCCGCCGACGCGTAGTTCACCAGCCCGCGCGCGATCACCACACCCTGGGGCGTGCACACGTCGACCGGGTCGCCCGCGGCGAACGCGCCCTCGACCCCGGTGATGCCAGCCGGCAGGAGCGACTTGCGCCGCACCGTCACCGCCGCGACCGCTCCGTCGTCGAGCACCAGCCGGCCCCGGGCCGTCGTCGCGTGCGCCAGCCAGCGCTTGCGCGAGGCGCGAGTCGCCGCGGCCGGGGCGAACACCGTGCCGAGGTCACCACCGGTGAGCGCGGCGGACACGTCCGACAGACGAGTCAACAGCGTCGGGATGCCGGCCGCGCCCGCGATGCCCGCCGCCTCCACCTTGGTCACCATGCCACCGCTGCCGACCGCCGACCCGGTGCCGCCGATCCTCACGGCATCCAGGTCCTCGGTGGTGGCGACGAGCGGCACCCGGCGGGAGTCGCCCTTCGAGGGCGGCCCGTCGTAGAGGGCGTCGACGTCGGTGAGCAGCACCAACCCGTCGGCGCCGACCAGATCGGCCACCAGCGCCGCCAGCCGGTCGTTGTCGCCGAACCGGATCTCGTGGGTGGCCACGGTGTCGTTCTCGTTGACGATCGGCACGATCCCGAGCTCGAGCAGGCGCTCCAGGGTGCGGCGGGCGTTGGTGTAGTGCGTGCGCCGCGTGACGTCGTCGGCGGTGAGCAGCACCTGGCCGACGGTGAGCCCGTGTGCCGAGAAGGCCGCCTGGTAGGCCGCCACGAGCGCACCCTGGCCCACCGATGCCGCCGCCTGCTGGGTGGCCAGGTCGGAGGGCCGCCGGGGCAGCCCGAGCGGCCCGATGCCGGCCGCGATCGCCCCCGACGACACGAGCACCACCTGGTGGCCCGCCGCGCGCCGCGCCGCCAGCACGTCGACCAGCGCCCCGAGCGCGACGAGGTCGAGGTGACCCCCGTCCACCGTGGTCAGCGACGACGACCCGACCTTCACGACGAGGCGGTGCCCCTCGCCCACGGTGCGCCGCAGGCCCTGCGCGGTGACCGGCATCCGGCTCAGCCCTCGTCACCCACGTCGGACCAGTGCCCGGCGGTGCGCTCCTGCGCGAGCTCGTCGCGGGCCGCGGTCTGCGCGTCCTTGCGGGCGTGGAAGTGGGCACGCCGCTCGTCGCGGGTCTTGCGACCGGCCTCGGCGTCGAGCCGCACGTCGCTGCCGCGGGGGCCGCCGAGCAGCTCGGCGCCCGCCGACATCGTGGGCTCCCAGTCGAAGACCACCGCGTTGTCCTCGGGCCCGATGAGCACCGTGGAGCCCGAGACGGCGCCGGCCTTGAGCAGGGCCTCCTCGACACCGAGCCGGCTGAGCCGGTCGGCGAGGTAGCCGACGGCCTCGTCGTTGGAGAAGTCGGTCTGGTTGATCCAGCGCCGGGGCCGCTCTCCGAGCACGCGGAACACCTCACCGTCGGGGGTGTTCTCGCGGCGCACGAGGAACCCGGCGTCGTCGACGGCGACCGGGCGCAGCACGACCCGCGGGCGCTCCAGAACGCGCGACTCGACCTCGGCCCGTGCGGCGAGCACGTGGCGGGCCAGCGCGAAGGTGAGCTCCTTGAGCCCGGTGTGCGCGACCGCCGAGACGATGTGCACCTCCAGGCCGCGCTCCTGGAGCAGCGGGCGCACCATCTCGGCGAGGTCGAGCGCATCGGGCACGTCGGACTTGTTGAGCACGATGATGCGCGTGCGGTCCGACAGCGGCCGGCCGCCGAGCGAGTCGTCGGTGACGTAGGCGGCGAGCTCGGCCTCGATGACGTCAAGGTCGGTCATCGGGTCACGCCCGGGCTCGAGCGTGGCGCAGTCGACGACGTGCACCAGCACCGAGCAGCGCTCGACGTGGCGTAGGAACTCCAGGCCCAGGCCCTTGCCCTCGCTGGCGCCGGGGATCAGGCCCGGCACGTCGGCCATCGTGAACCGCTGCGACCCGGCGGTGACGACCCCGAGGTTGGGCACCAGTGTCGTGAACGGGTAGTCGGCGATCTTGGGGCGTGCGGCCGACATCACCGAGACCAGCGAGGACTTGCCGGCACTCGGGAAGCCGATCAGCGCGACGTCGGCGAGCGACTTCAGCTCGAGCACGATGTCGGTGGAGTCGCCGGGCTCGCCGAGCAGGGCGAACCCAGGAGCCTTCCGCCGGGGGCTGGCCAGCGCCTTGTTGCCCAGCCCGCCGCGGCCACCCCGGGCGACGACGTAGGTCGCGTCGTGGGCCCCGAGGTGGGGCCCCACCCAGCCCGCGCCCGGCGTGTCGACCCGACCCCCGGGCACCCCGA
>JBBQWX010000114.1:0-14728 GCA_038210185.1 Actinomycetales bacterium | reverse complement strand
GATCACGGCCCGGGCGCTCTTCGCGGCCCTGGACGAAGGGGCGGTCCTGCCCGCCGAGCGGCTGATCCAGCTGTCCCGGCGCCTGGTGTGGACCTTCGAGGCGAACGTCACCTCCTTCGAGCGCAAGAAGTACGCCCACCTGCCGCACGACGCGAACAAGGCGATGAACCTCAACGCCTACCTCGGGCTGATGGGGCGCCGGGTCCAGCAGATCGAGACCCAGCTGGGCACCGTCCTGCGCGACAGCGATGGTCCCGACGCCCTGGAGATCCCCGACAGCGACTACGTGCTCACGCTCGATGCCGACAGCGTGCTCCTGCGCGAGTACTGCCTCCGGCTGGTCCACCAGCTCGAGCTTCCCGGCAACGAGCTCATCGCGGTCATCCAGACCCCCTACTCGGCGTTCCGGGGTGCCAGCACGCGCCTGGAGCGGGTCGCCGGCGCCACCACCGACATCCAGCACCTCGTCCACCAGGGCTTGACCCACTTCGGTGCCACGTTCTGGGTGGGTGCCAACGCGGTGATCCGCAAGGTCGCCCTGGACGACATCGTCGAGGTCTCCTACGTCGGCGGTCAGGAGGTGCGGCGGTACGTCCAGGACCGCACGGTCATCGAGGACACCGAGTCGAGCATCGACCTGGTCGCCGCCGGGTGGACCCTGTCCAACTACCCCGAGCGCCTGAGCTACAGCGCCACACCGACGGACTTCGGCTCCCTGGCGGTGCAGCGTGCCCGGTGGGCCAACGGCGGGCTCCTCATCGCACCGAAGTTCTGGCGCCTCATCCGTCGCCGACGCAAGGAGGGGAACCGCGTGCCCAAGGCCGCGATCGCCCTGCGCTTCAACTACATGGCGTCCATCTCATGGGCGAGCCTCGGCCTGGTGTTCCTGCTGGTCTTCCCGTTCGACAGCAAGCTGCTGAGCCCGATCCTCCTGGCAGCGGCGCTGCCCTACTTCATGGCGATGTCGTCGGACCTGCACCGGCTGGGCTACAAGCGCACCGACGTCTTCCGGATCTACGCGTTCAACCTCGTCCTGCTCCCGGTCAACCTCGCCGGCACCCTGAAATCCCTGCAGCAGGCCGCGGCCAAGTCCAAGATCGCCTTCGCACGCACCCCGAAGGTCAAGGACCGCACCGCGGTGCCGGCGCTGTACATCCTGGCGGCCTGCGGCATCGCGGTGTTCGCCTTCGTGACCCTCGCCAACGACATCAAGTCGCAGAACTGGAGCAACGGGGTCTTCGCCGCCCTCAACGGTTCCCTCACCACCTACGCCATCGTCGCCTTCCTCGGCGTGCGCAACTCGATCGTCGACGTGTTCCTCGGCATGGTGCACTGGGTGCGGGTGCCCGCGAAGGCCACGACGAAGGACGCACCCTCGACGGCAGCGACCGGCCCGGTGACCGCGGGCTGGACGTCCGTCCTCTACTTCGGTCCGGACGCGTCCGAGTCCATCGAACGGTCACAGATCCCGGTCACCCAGGCACCACCACCCCGCCGTGGTGACACCCGTGCCCACGAGAGGTCATGATGAGCTCGCCCACCGTCGCGCCGGGTCCCGCCCGGACCCGGATCTCGCTCCTGCGAGTGGCTGTCCTGCTGCTCTGCACGGTCCTGGTCGGCTGGCTCGGGACGCAAGCCATCTCGTCCGCGGTCACACCCGTCGACGACCCCGGCCCGACGTTCTTCTCCGGCTACGTGGACGTCACGAACACGCCGGCCTACCCCTTCGAGACCCCGTCGGGCCCGGCGCAGTCGAATGTCACGCTGGCGTTCGTCGTGTCCGGCCCCGACGACCGCTGCTCGCCGATGTGGGGCGGGGCCTACACCCTGGACACGGCGTCCTCGGACCTCGACCTGGACCGCCGGATCGCCCAGCTGCGCCTCGTGGGCGGCCAGGCCCGCGTGTCCTTCGGTGGCGCGGTCGGCACCGAGCTGGCCTCGACCTGCACCGACCCGGCGGCGCTGGCCGACGCGTACCAGGCGGTCGTTGACCGCTACGAGCTCACGAGCATCGACCTCGACCTCGAGGCCACCTCCCAGGGCGACGCGGCGGCCGCTGCGCGTCGGGCCGGCGCGATCAAGGTCGTCCAGGACGACGCGAGCAGCGGCGGACGCCCCCTCGCCGTGTGGCTGACCCTTCCGGTGGGCCCGACCGGGCTAACCGCCGAGGGCGAGGCGGTGCTGGCGGGGATGCTGTCCGCCGGTGTGGACGTGGCCGGCGTGAACGGGATGACCATGGACTTCGGCAGCGCCGAGTCGCCCGCCCGGCCGATGTCCGCCAAGGTCATCGAGGCATCCACCGCGCTGCAGGCCCAGGTGCGGGCAGCCTTCGCGCAGGCCGACCACTCCCTCGACGACGGACAGGGGTGGGCCAAGCTCGGCATCACCCCGATGGTCGGCCAGAACGATGTCCAGGCCGAGCAGTTCACCCTCGCGGACGCCGCCGCCGTCAACGACTTCGCCCGCGCACACGGCGTGGGACAGCTGTCCATGTGGTCGCTCAACCGGGACTCCACCTGCGCAGCCCCGCTGCCCGCCATCCTCCCGGTCGTCCAGAACTCGTGCAGCGGGGTCGACCAGGGGGACCAGCAGTTCGCCGACGTGCTGAGCGCCGACCTGGGCACCGCCCGTCCGTCGGTGTCGGTCTCCGCCGAACCGTCCACGTCGGGCACACCTAGAGCGGCGACCCCGTCGCCGACCGCGACGGTTGACGACCCCGCGCACAGCCCCTTCCCGATCTGGGACCCCCTGGGGCGGTACCCCGGTGGCACCAAGGTCGTCTGGCACCACCAGGTCTTCATCGCCAGCTACTGGACCAGCGGCGTCGCCCCCGACATGCCGGTGGCCAACGCCGGCGACTCTCCTTGGACCCTGGTCGGTCCGGTGCTCCCGGGTGACACCCCTGCCCCCCTACCGACCCTTCCCGCCGGCACCTATCCCCAGTGGGAGCCGACCCAGGCGTACGCCGGGAGCGCGCGCGTGCAGGTCGGGCTGGTGCCCTATGAGGCGAAGTGGTGGTCGAAGGGACAGCCCCCCGGCGAGAGCGTCGCCGGCGGTTCCCCCTGGCTCGTGGTCACGCCGGGCTCGTAACTGCGTTCCGCAAGGTGCGCGGGCCCAAGATCTGGTCCCCCAAACGTGATCCGCGAGTGCCGGTTGGTGGCCTGAAGTAGGTTCGCCATGTGGGCACTTGGATCGGGACGTCGGGGTGGTCCTATGACCACTGGCAGGACGTGCTCTACCACGGCTGCTCCCCGGCGGAGCGCCTCGGTCGCTACGTCGCCGAGTTCGACACCGTCGAGCTCAACGCGAGCTTCTATCGCTGGCCTCGTGATGCGACGTTCACCTCGTGGCAGCGCCGACTGCCTGCCGGGTTCCGCCTGTCGGTGAAAGTTCCGCGAGCGCTCAGCCACGCTCGGAGGTTGTACGCCCCCGAGTACTGGGCGCAGCGGATCACGCACGGGTGGGACCGGCTGTACGACAAGCGCGGCATGCTGTTGGTCCAGTTGCCGCCGCGGATGGAACGCGACGATGCACGCCTGGACTTCTTCCTCGGTTCGCTCCCGTGGTGGGTGCCCACGGCAGTGGAGTTTCGCCACCCATCGTGGGTGTGCGAGGAGGTGTTCGCCCTGCTCGAACGGCACCGCAGCGCCTACGTGGTGATGTCGGGTGCGGAGTTGCCGTGCGTGCTGCGCGCCACGGCGCCAACGGTGTACCTCCGGTTGCATGGTCCGGATGGCCAGTGGTTGTACGGCGGGTCCTACTCCGATGACGATTTGCGGTGGTGGGGTGACCGAGTCCGGGAATGGCAGTCCCAAGGACGTGACGTGTACGCCTACTTCAACAACGACGGAGGCGGCCACGCCGTGCGCAACGCCCGCACGCTGCGCTCGTTCCTCGGGTAGCACCCCGGCACTCGGCACGTCTGCCGCCGAGGCGGCGAACTGCTTTCGAGCGAACGTCCGAAGCTGCTTCGGCATGAAGGCGCCGGTGCGCCTGTGACCGCGATTGTGGCGTCGATCTGGGCGCTGTGACCCGGTCCCACCGCGGTCCACGTGGGGCTCCAGCACGGGATGTGACGCATGCTCACCGCCCGGAGATCCTGGTTCGACTGGTCGGCAGATCGGACACATCCTAGGGAGCCCGGTGGGTGTGCCAACGGGCCTGGCCTGCGACGATGGCCACCCGGGCCCTCGTCCAGCGGGCCGGCCGCCTGGGCGAGGCGGCGCAGGTCCACAACGGTTCCAGATCGACAATGGTCGGGTCGCGCGGCCCCGTCTCTCACAGGCTCCAACGAGGACGCGCACGCACTTGTTGCATTGCGTCCCAGGTACCTACGCGGATGGCGAGTTGGCGGGCCCCAGATCTCCGGTGTCAACCAACCCCGCACCGGTCCCGATCGGCGGACGCCGTGTGTCACCGGTCGGCGAGCCCAACTCGTCGCGCAGCCGGCACCACGGCGGTCGGCCTGAGCTCATCGTGTTGCCCTACGCGGGGGGTGTAGCCAACCGCCCGCGCAGGGACCGGCCCAAGGCGGAGCCCACCAGCAGGCCCAGAGAGATCGCGATGGCGACCCCAAGCACGCCGATGGCGACGTCGGTGGCCGACTCACGACCCGCCGCGAGCTCGGTCACGCCCACAAGGCCCAGGCTCCCGGGCACCAGCAGCCAGAACGCCGGGAGAAAGAGCACGAGACGAGCCAGCTGCGGTCGTCGGAGCTCTACCACGCTCGCCCCGAGGCTGGCCGCGATTGCCCCGAGGAAGCCGCCGAGGCCGATCGAACCGAGCTGTTGCCCGGCGACCTGGGCGCCGAAGGCCAGGCTCAACACGAGCAACACCCAACCCTGCATCCGCAGCGGCACTCCCTCCATCAGGCAGATGCTCAACCCGATGAGCAGCAGGCCGACCGGAGCACCAGCCCAGCCGATCTCGTCGACCCGCAAGTTGGCCAGCGACGAGGACGGCACGCGTAGCAGGGCGGTGGCCATCAGTAGTCCCAGCACGAACAACCCCAGCTGCACCAGACCGTAGGTGAGCCGGGCCGACCCCGCCTGCATGTGCCCGGCGGCGAGCTCCGACATGCCGTTGACGACGAGCGCTCCGGGCAGCAGGACTGCCAGTGGCGGCAAGACGGTGCGCAACGGACCCTCGAGCAGTCCTGCGTTTGCTGCCCCGAAGACGGCCAAGGACACCACGAACGCGGCAAGGGTCGGCAGCAGCGCCTTCACCACTTGGTGCCGCTCCGCCAGCTGAACAAGCACGAACACGACTCCTGCCCCGACTGCGGCCGCGGCGACGTTGGCCCAGGCAGGTTGCAGGATCAGCGCAATACCGACGGCGAGGACCGGCCAAGCCAGGGCGACCAACCACAGTGGATGCCGGACCGGACGACGCGCGACCGCGGCGAGCTGTTCACGAGCGGCGTCAGGCGCGAGCTCACCCCGGAGCAGCTGGTAGCGGATCCGACGGACGCTCGCGGACTGGTGAAGGCGCAGACCGGGGGGAGCCGCCCGATGCGTTGCGGGACCTCCCTCTGTCAGGGTGACGACCAGCCCCGTAGGACCAACTGCAGTCTGGACATCGGGGAAGCCCAGCTGGACGCCCACCTCGAGCAGCTCCTCCTCGATCTCCTGCACCGGCTGTCCGGTCGCGATCATCGCAGTGCCGAGGTGAGCCAGCAGGGCGCGGATCTCGGTTCCGCGGTCCTCTTCAGCAGAACTGGGTGGGGACATCACGGCTCAGCGCGCGCCGACGAGCGGGTTCGAGGTGACTTCGCAGATCCTGGTCATCGCCGCGGCTCGATCGCCGAGGTCGGTCGCTTCCCACAGTGGTTGGATGCGCGCACTTCCCCCGGGTCCTCGCGGCGTCCCGCTGCCAGACATCCCCTCATGCTGGTCATCATGTCAAGGCAGACGCCCCGCCTGCATCCATCTGGCACCAGCGGCCTATCGCGACGACGACGAAGGAGCGATGCTCGGACCACCTCGATGATCCCCGGGGCCGCGCTGGCGCGGCCGGGGTGTGATCGACGGCTACGTATTGGGCGGGTCTTGGCCCCTGCCCCTGCCCTCCACCCAGGTGCACCATGGGATGGGTTCAGCGACTCCATCGACTCAAGCAGGTGACCTGATGCCGAAGGTCACGAGCGGCGGCGTCAGCCTGTTCTACGAGGATGTCGGCGCTGGACCCGCCGTTCTGCCCAGCCACAGCTGGCAGTGCGACGGCCGCCAGTGGCCGCAGGTGCTGGCGCTGGTCGAGGGTGGCTATCGGGTCCTCAACCTGGACAACCGGGGGCCTGGCCGCTCGGGCCCGCACCGGCAGCGGTTCACGATGTGGGAGATGGCCGAGGACCTGGTCGGGGTACTCGACGCCGCTCACGTTGACGACGCCGTCGTGGTGGGTCTGTCGGTCGGCGGTTTCGCAGCAATCCGGGCGGCGTTACGACACCAGCCGCGGGTGCGGGCCCTTGTCCTGGCTGACACCGCTGCCGGACCAGCCGCCTGACGCGGCCGAGCCAAGGTCGCGGCACTGGGGCGGCTGTCACTGACCCCCGCCCGGCACCTCGCGGTCGACGTGGTCGTCCAGCAGCTCTTCGGTGCGGCGGCGCGGCAGCGCCAGCCTGAGCTGGTCGCCCAGTGGCGGCGGCGGTTCCTCGAGCAGGACCCTGCCTCCATGCTGGCGGCCATCCGGTCGATCATGGCTCGCGACGATGTGACCTCCCGCCGCGGGCAGATCTCCGCTCCCGCCCTCAGGATCGTCGGCGAGGAGGACCGTGACCCCGGCGTATTGGCATCGGTGACCTTGGCGGCGCGCATCCCGCGTGCCCGTCTCATCGCGCTACCAGACATCGGTCACCTCGCTCCTTTCGAGCAACCGGATGCCTTCGAGTCGGCACTGCTGCGGTTCCTCACCGACCTCTGAGGGCCGGGCCGGGCATCCTCCTGTCCGAACCGGCGTTCCCCCGGCCCTCAGGGAGAAATGAGTGCCTCCGTCAGACCCGGTGCGTTGCCCTCTCGTCGAGCAGGGCAAGGGCTGCAGTCTCGGTCGTCCTCGGCCAGGACTAGGCGTAGTAGCCGATGCCGGCGAGCATGGCCACCTCGATGGCGCTGCCCAGGATGTAGTGGTTCCATTCGCCGACGGCGCCGCCGACGATCGTGATGCCGAAGATGACGAGAGGGAGCGCCGGGTTGCCAACGCCTTCGGCCCTGAGGCGGCCGGCGCGGCGTTGACAACATCGAGCGGGTCACGCAGAACGGTCCAGTCTTCCAGGTCCTTGCGGCATACCGCACGTGTCGACCTGGCGCCTTCGTGGATGGTGGCTGTAGGGATCCGATGTTTGTGGACACGATGGACTGGCGCGCGGACCTGACGGGTTCGTGGTGTCGGAGGCTCGAGCCGCGGCTCGGAGTCCCGGCGGGCCTGACCATGGGCGAACTCATGTTGTTCACGGAACGGCTCACGGTCATGATGCTGACCGCCGAGGACCTCGCGGACTACCAGGGCGACCGTGGCCCGGCCCTGCTGCCGAGCCTGCGGCGGGTGGGCGCGTCGCACCCGGTTCCACTCCGCCCCCTGACCCCGAGCTCGCCCAGTGGGTAGACGGGCTGTGTGGGGAGGTGCGTGGTGGGAGCGTCGAGCACCTCATCGAAGAGGAGCCGGGGGAGCGATCGAGATCATGACGTCCTCGCCATCAGCGTCGGGGAGCTCGCCCAGCGCCAGTTGACAGGGATGCGTCAGAGCCGCTTGGGGGCAGTCGAATTGGCGCGACGGACGGCGCGCCGGGCAGTGCAAGGGACCGGGGGAGTGCGACCCAGTCAATATCGACCGGGAACCGTTCTGCACCGGCGCTGCGTCGCCCACCCCGGCCGGGCTGCTCGAGGTCGGACTGGGCGGCCATCGGATCACGTCTGCTAGCGGGGGGAGCCGGCCGCATCTGGCACAGCGTGCTGCCAGCAGGTCCGGGCGAACCTGGCCGACCGGTGATCAGCACACGCCGTCGACATCAGTGGCTGAGCGTGGAACGTGAGCGTCGGTCGACCCTGGTGGGGTCCCACCATTGCCGCGGTGGTGCTACGGCAGCCGGATGGCGACTACCTGCCGGCCCAGTGCAGCCGCGTCAAGGGCGAGCTGTTGAGCCCACGGGTGCTGGTCGGCGGGCTGGCCGCCGAGATCGACCCGGAAGCTGACCACCCCGGGTGAGCGGACGACCTGGGCCGAGGCCGCCCTCGCGTCGAGCAGCGCTTGCACTCGGTCCGCCGCACCGGGTCGGACGCTGATGACCAGGCGGTCGGACGTCGCCGGCGCCGACGATGCCGTGGGGGCCACCACGTCAGCCTGAACAGCCCTTGAGGGGTCCGCCCCGGTGATGGCGTTCAGCAGGATCCGCGCCGTGCCCCCGGTGAACGCGCGGTAGTTGGGCTCGAACCCGAACAGGACGACCCGGCCGTCACCGACCCGCTCGTCCACCACGGCGGACCTGCTGTACAGCTGCTCCTCGCCCTCGGCGAACCCCGAGACGAACCAGTCCGGATCGCCCCCTGCCGGGAAGCGGACGGGGGATGCGGCGGGGGGAGCGGTCCAGACGAAGTCGTACTCGTACATCGCCCACGCCGTGTCGCCCACACCGGCGGACAGCGAACTGTCCGGGTCGACCTCGACGCGGATCAGTGAGCCGGGGATGTCCGAGGTCGCGTCCGTGTACGACGCGGACGTCAGGCCGAGCCGGGTGGCCAGACGGGAACTGTCGCGCAGGGTGACGAGCCTGCCGCCGTCCCGCACCCATTGGGCCAGTGCGGCTTGCCCGGTCGCGCCAAGGGTGTCGGCGGCGGTGCTGTCCGAGCCGCTGGGCACCACAAGGACGTCGACATCGTCCAGGGCCCCGGCGGCGATCTGAGCAGCGGTCAGGTCGGTGTGCGCCAGCCCGACGCGGTTGTCAAGCCACCAGCGCAGCCACCCAGCGGACTCGATGGTGCCGCCCGCGGTGGTCGACACCTGCCACACCCCCAGCCGCGGTGCTGTGCCGTTCACCGCGGTGGCGGGCTCGGCCTGCAAAGCCAGGGGCGCCGCCTTCGGCCGGAGGTTCGCGCCGGAGCGGCCCCCTGACACGTTCTCTAGCAGCGGGGCACTCCACGCCGTCACGTCGTAGAAGTAGGGGAACGGGACGTAGGTGTCCTCGTTGAGCATGGCCTGGATCCAGTGCTTCTGGCCCTGGGCCATGGGGATCCAGTACGTGCCCGTCGGCAGCGTCGTGGGTTGCGTTGGCCGGCCGTAGGGGGTGTAGTCCCGCACGGTGAGCGGGCGCACGAGCCGGTAGACGTCGACGTCCATCCGCTGCAGCCGCCGGGCGATGCGCTGGACCTCCTCGGCCTTGTCGGGGTCGTCGGTGCGCAGGAAGTAGTGCTTGACGGTGATGTCGGGCACGGGGTTGGTGATGGCCGCACCTTCCCAGTACAGCTGGTTGGGCTCGAGCGAGCCGGCCGCCCCCTGTTTGTAGGCCTTGACGTGCTCGGCCCGCCACTGCGTCAGGAGCTCGTCGTCCTTGGCTCCCGCCGCGCTCAGCGTCGCCCAGATCGCGACGTACTGCTCCTGCACCCGCTGCGGGGCCGGGTCACCGTTGGCCTTCTCGAAGGTCATCCCGGCCGCGTTGAAGCCGGTGGTGGGGACGCTGTCGCCGTACCCCATGTAGAACAGGTCGTAGACGTCACCGTTGAAGTAGGGGATCGTGAACCGCCCGAACGCCTCCTGGATCGACGTGCCGTACAGGTCGTAGATCCACTTCAGCGGCGTCTCCCCGATCTCGTGGTACACGGGATCGGCGTTGGGTGGGAAGAAGTAGGTTGCCCGCCCCATCTCGTGCGCGTCGACGAAGAGCTGTGGCGGCAGCCGTCGGAGCATCTCCAGCTTGCCGTCGGTCTCGGGCTGGGTCCGGGCGAACCAGTCCCGGTTCATGTCGAAGCCGTACGCGTTGCGGCGGGTGTCGGCTTCGCGACCGTCCGGGTTCTGAGTCGGGAGCACGACGACCACAGCATCGTCGAGGATCTCGTCGGCGGCGCAGTCGGTGCGGGCGGCCAGCTCGTAGAGCACCCGCAACGAGGCGTCGGTGCCGCTCTCCTCTCCGCCGTGCACGTTCCCCGCGACCCAGAGAATTGACGGCATCGAGCGGATGATCTGGCGAGCCTGCGCCTCGGGGGTCCGGGCGTCGCGGAGCCGCGCGAGGTCCCGCCCGATCCGGCTCAGCCCGGACCGAGTCACCCACTTCCTCTGCCCGACGACGGCGTAGCGCAGGGGGCGCCCCTGCACCGAGGTCGCCAGGACCCCGTCGACAACCTTCGGGCTCGCCGCGGCAACTGCGGTCAGGTACCGGTCCGACTCCTGCGTGGTGACGTCGCGATCGCCCAGGTCGATGCCGATGACGTCCCGCGCGGTCGGGACGCGCGCGTCCAAGGCCGGCGCGGTGAACGGGTCGCACTGCTTCGGCGCGTCCGTGCCGGAGGCCGCAAGCCCGGCCGGAGAGGCCGGCCCCGCCCCGGCCGTCGGGGCGGCAACGAGCAGCCCCGCTGCCAGCGCCAGCGCCCCAACTGCGCCGGTCAGTCGTGCTGTGTGAGCGGTGCGCGTGCGTCGCATCATGACCCCCCGGTCAAGCGAGTCGGAATACCGTTTCCCCACTGAACCACCGGGCGCCGACAGTAGTCAATGGCGTCGTGCGCGCCCTCGTCGGTGCTGCTCGTCGCTGCCGTTGTGGTAGCGACCTTTCGCGCGGCATGGGCCACCGTGCTCAGGCGTTGAGGGGCGTGACTCCGCGGAAGGTGGCCAGATAGTTCTGCCAGTCCCACTCCGCCATGAAGCGTGTGGCTGCCGCTTGGCCGTTCTCGAACAGGGTCCTTGCCTGAGCCCGGGAGAGCCCGAAGTCGACTGGGTTGATGCCGGCGGTGTCGACCTGCATGGTCCGCACCTTCACCCACGGCTTGGCCAGGTGCGCCTGGTCACGTCCCACGATTGTGGTCATCGCCAGGTCCGCGGCCAACGCGACGGGGCCGTGCTTGAGCAGCCCGGCGATGGGCAGCAGCTTGGCCGCATCCTGGGGCAGGAGGGGGAGCAGCTTGACCCCGAAGGTCGGCCAGCGCGGCGGACGTCCGTCGGTACGGTCGAAGATGTCGATCGGGAAGTTGGCCAGGACACCGCCGTCCACCAGGGTCGATGGTGTCGTGTCGGAGCCGACCAGGGTGGCGGGCTCGAAGAAGAACGGGATCGACGTGGAGGCTCGCACGGCGTCCACCACCAGCTGCCGGCCCGGCTCGAGGCCGTAGGTGCCTTGGTAGTCCCAGGGGAAGTACACCAGCTCGCCTCGCGTGACGTCAGTGGCGGTGACGACGAGCCGGTAGCGGCGCTCGGGCGGAAGACAGGAGCCGGCGTCGTCGACGGCGAGGTCCCCGAACGTCTCGACACCGCATTCGTCGACCAGCAGGTTGCCCAGCCACTCTCGGAGATAGTCACCCTCGAAGACCCCGTCGTCCATCAGCAGAGAGAGCAGCGGGCCTGCGAGGGGAACCCGGTCCAACAGTGACCGATCGGTGAACCGGCGGTAGTCCAACGTCGTCATGATCTGCGTGATCCGCGACGCCGGCATGCCAGCAGCGACCAGGGCGCCGACGATGGCGCCGGCGGACGTGCCCGCCACCCGCGCGAAGGAGTAGCCGGCGTCCTCGAGCACGGAGATGGCCCCGACATGGCCGATGCCCAGCACCCCGCCACCTTCAAGGACGAGGTCCGCGGTGAGCGACGACGAGTGCGTCATCATCTCCACTTCTCAAGAACTGCAGGGACGCACCCGGTGTCGGGGCCTGTCGCGACCGTAGTGCCCTTGGTGCGGGGTCGCAACGGGGGCGACGACGTGCACTCGCCCAGCCGGTCCCAGCTGTAAGCCGCAACGGGCGACCGTGCGCTCGACCACGTAAGGGACCGGGGGCGCACGACCCAGTCAATATCGACCTAGAAGCGTTCTGGACCAGCCCTGCGTCACCCATACAGCGGGCCCGCTGAGCGACAGCATCAGCGGCCATCGTCGCAGGCCAGGCCCCTTGGGGCCGCCCGTGGGGCCCTCTGATCTGTCCGATTTGCCGACCGTTGGGCCTAGATCTCGGAGCGGCCAGCGTGCGGCGCATCCTCGCGACCGCGGCACTACGTGGACCGCCGTGGGGCCACGTCACTACGCCCAGATATGGCTATGGCGACGGCCGCTCAGAAGGTCCGCCGGTTCACCCAAACGCCGATGTGCGGACTTGCGCGTCGAGATGACCATGGGTGCTCCCCTTCCGCACCGTGACCACGAGCGCGCCCCACGTGTGCCGGCCGACCATCCCGCCGACGACGAGGCACTTGGCCTGCTGGACCGCCCGGACTGCGCCGTCCGTCAGCGGGCCGAAGCTTCCGTCCACTGCGACGCGCTGGCCACTCGCCCGCAGGAGGTTCTGCAGGGTTCGCACCGGATGACCTCGCTCGCACTGTCGCACCTGAGGCCACGGGCTGACTGAACCTGAGATGTTGCATCCCTGCCACTGGTTGGCTCACGGGACACCCCTCGTCCCCGTTCACGATCTCGCCCGGTCACCATGAGGCCAGCCACCGGCCACGGCCATCACGGCGGGGTCATCTCGGGCTTCGTCTTGTCGGCGCCGCGGACGCTGTCAAGGACCGTCTGCCCCTGACGATCGACCAGTCGGGTGAACAGCTGTTGGGCATACCCGAAGACCAGGGCCCACGCCAGGATCTGCGCTGAGGTGTCCAGGGCGCTCAAGCCGGGGACGAACTGCCCACGCATCAGCAGCAGTCCGAGGAAGGCGGTGATCGCTCCGGTAGGCAGCTTGAGAACGGCCAGGGCCACCGGCAGATTCGACCGCTCGGATGATCCACGGATGCCCCGAATCGCCGCGGCCGCGGCCACGGCCGCAGCAGCCAGGCCGACGAGCTCCACGACGAAGATGTCGCGCGGTGAGACGGTCTTGCGCACGTAGTCATCGATGTCCTGGGCCTGCTGGGCCGATGACTGCGCGCCGTCGCCCTGCTGTGTGGTGGAGAAGGGGTCGGACTGCGCGGTCGGGCACACCACCATGGCATTGCCACCGTCCTGCGGTGCGAAGCACAGCGGGATCATGGTCGGCCAGATGAAGCCGATGACCGCCACGGCAACGACGAGCACCCCCATCAGCGCGCTCGTGGCGACAAGGACGTCGCGAAAGCTCCGCACGCGGACCTGCTCGCGCATCGACGCCGAGCTCGCGGCCCGCACCGCAGAGACGATCGCGCCTCGTTCCTCCCGAACGATCCTGAGACGCTCTTCCTTGATCCCGCCCCGCGCCTTCGGTGCCTCGGTCTCGGGCGTGGGCGGATGGCCGTCGTTGATGCCCAACCTACGTGCCAGCCCCTCGAACTGCGTCCGCCTCGGGTCGGACGGTATGAGATGACACTGCACATGGGTGAGCAGACCGGGAAGCTGGCCCAACAGATAGTCGGGCGGGGCGAAGTTGAGCAGCTGGGCCTCTGCGGCGTCGAGGTTGCTCTTCGCTCGCTCGCGCAGGGCGCCGGTGCGGAACCTCGGAAGTCGGTCCTTCGGACTGGCCTTCGCGAATTCGGCGGCCTCCTTCGCGGCCTCCAGGTGCCGCGTGATCGAGTCGACGAAGACCCAGGACTCAGCCACCTCGGTGTTCAGCGACGCCCAGTCGCACAGAGTAGTCAACTCCCGTGCCCGGGTGAGCGTGCCCTCACGCCAGCCGGCGGACACCGGGCCGCCCACGGGCGGGTTGCCGCCCGCACCGTACGGGGCCGGGGTCGGGCGACGCGGCGCGCCTGGCTCGGCGGGGGGCGAGGGCTCCGTGCTCGGCGGCATTGCAGGTGGGTTCGACGATGCCTGCCCAGCGTGCGCTGGGGTCGAGACGATGCGGTGGGTCGGGGCGGGGGCCACTGCCGGGGCGGTGGCCCCCGCCGGGCCGGTTGCCACTGTCGAGGTGGTCATTCCAGCCGGGGTGGTCGCCACTGTCGAGGTGGTCGCTCCGGCCGGGGCGGGACTCAATCGCCGGCTCATGTCTGCCTCCCTGGTCGCACTCCGCGCCAGCCGCCGCCCGGCTCTCCCGGCGCGGCAGGCCAGGTGATACGAATTCCAACCATCAGGAGCACCGCCCGGCGCCAGTAATACACGTGCGCGGGAGGTCCGGCCCCGGGATATCTCGCTGCCGGAGTTGGTGGTGCCTGTCTGCAGGGCGCTGGCGCACCACCCGCTGGGACCGGGCCGAGCGAGCGGGGCAGGCATCGTGACGGTGAGGTCACAGAGCGCTGACCCGAGCGCGCGGAGGGCCGCTCCACTGGACGCCGCAGCGCGCGATACCAGGCCCGTCAGGCGCAGTCGCGGCAGATGGGCACGCCTGGCTTGGACTCCTGCGAGCGGTGCGTGACGAGGAAGCAGCGCAGGCAGGTGAACTCGTCATGCTGCTTCGGCAGCACCTGCACCTCCAGGGACAGGGCGGACAGGTCCGCACCGGGGGGCACGTGACCAGCGTCCGGGTCGCCCTCCTCGAGCAGGTCCACCGTGCGCGACCCGGTCCCTCCCTGTCAGGCTGTAGTGAGACAGCCCGGAGCCCCGGGTCCACCGTGGAGGGTGGTGACAGGAGACGATTTGATGAGCAGCAACAGTCCAGTTCTTCCCGGTCCCGGTGATCAGCCGCAGTCCAACCCAGGAGAG
>JBBQWX010000113.1:0-14959 GCA_038210185.1 Actinomycetales bacterium | reverse complement strand
CGAGGAACCACAGGGCCATCGCCTGGCTGGCGAACGCCTGCGGCGCCAGACGGGTGGTGGCGGACAGGCCAACCGGCGAGATGCAGAGCTCGGCCACGGTCTGCAGCACGAACACGCTGGCCAGGATGTAGACCGGCGCGGTGTTGCCCTTGAACGTGGCGAAGGCCCACGACAGGGCCAGCGCCGAGACCCCGATGAGCGTGACGCCCAGCACGAACTTCATCGGGGTCGAGGGGAACCGTCCGGCACGCCGCGTCCAGATCCAGCCGGCGATGGGCGCCAGCACCACGATGGCGAGCGGGTTGATCGACTGGAACCACTCCGGGTCGATGCTGATACCGGCGGTCTCGGTGACCGTGCGATCGGCGGCGAACAGGGCCATCTTGCCGGCGGCCTGCTCGAAGATCATCCAGAAGAGCATGGCGCCGACCCACAGCGGCAGGTACGCGAGCAGGTGCGACTTCTCCTCCTTCTCGACCTTCGGGCTGCGGAACATCATGGTGAAGTAGGCGATCGGGGCCAGGAGCGCGACGATCGAGATGGCGTCGATGACCTGCTCGAGCATCGTGTCGCGCCACAGGCCGGCCAGCACCACGACCAGGGCGAAGGCGACCAGGGCCCCGACGGCCAGTCCGCCCACTTTCACCTGTTCCTGACTGGTGAGGGGGTTGGGCACGTCGTCGACGTGCGGCCCGAGCACCTTGCGACCCTTGACGAACCAGACGACCGCGACGGCCATGCCGACGGCGGCGGCGGAGAAGCCGGCGTGGAAGCCGTAGTTGTTGCGCAGCCAGCCGACGATGATGGGGGAGAAGAAGGCGCCGATGTTGATCGACATGTAGAAGATCGAGAAGCCCGCGTCACGCCTGGGGTCATCGCTCTTGTACTGCATGCCCACCATCGTCGAGATGTTGGGCTTGAGCAGGCCGGTGCCCAGAGCGACCAGGGCGATGCCGAGCCAGGCGGTCGGGGTGGCCGGGATCGAGAGGCAGATGTGCCCCGACATGATGACCAGCGCACCGTAGAGCGTCGACCGCCTGGGCCCGAACATCCGGTCGGCGGTGAACCCGCCGATGATCGAGAGCAGGTAGACCGAAGCCCCGTAGATGGTGACCACGGCGGTGCCGGTCGTCTCGTCGATGCCCAGGCCGCCGTCGGCCGTCGTCGCGATCAGGAAGTAGAGCAGGATGGCGCGCATCCCGTAGTAGGAGAAGCGCTCCCACAGCTCGACGAAGAACAGGGTCGCCAAACCCTTGGGCTGGCCGAAGAAGGCGCGGTCACCCCCGTCCTTGTCCGTTTGGCTGCTCCGGGCGGCTGCGGCGGTGCTCATGGCTCCTCCTGGTCAAGCGGCTTGGCTTGGGGGTCCCCGATCTCCGAATGAGGCGGCGTGCAGCCGGATCGTTGGTGGCGTCAAGGATCAGATGGCGTTGCCTGTCGATGACTCCGGAGAGCAAGGAGACGTCGCCCAGATCGGTCATCTCGACATCCTGGCGTGCGTCGGCGAGCGGCTCGACCGCAACGATCGCCCCCTGGTCGACCAGCACCACTCCGCGAGCATGATCCGCAACTCCGTCGAACGGCCGATCCCTCGGATCCCAAACATGTCTCCACGTTGACATGTGCGGGCTGGTTTGCGGGCTCTTGATACCTGAGGATTGGGTGAGCACGGCGACCGGTGCGTGGGCTGAGGGGTGTGGGTCGAGGCCCACGTTGTGCTTGCCGTGCGGTCACAGCGACCTTGCGCCCTGCTTTGTCGGCTTGGCGGGCCTTGCCACGTGATCGGCATGGACCGTGACGACGGCAGGGGCGCGTTGAGGTCACCACGGAGTCCGAGCAAGGCGCAATGGGCTGCTCCACTGCGGTGTCGGCTGGTGAAAGCAGCACTGCCGCTTGGCAGACCTCGTTCTGCCAAAGGGACGGGACCACTCTCGCGGTCTCGGCGCGGGATGAAACGCGCAGTACTCGGCCCATGCGGTCTCTGCCTCCACGTGCCATGCCGTGCTTCGGGTGCCGGTGGGCTCGGACACCGGGCTGCCGTTGCGGGCGCTGCTGGTCGACAGCGCCGGGACCCTGACGCTGGGACGGTGAGCGGCTCGTGGCCTGTCAGACTCCACGGATGCACCCGAGTTCCTTCATGAGCCTGGCCACTGCCGACGGCGCGGTGGCCTTGCCGGCGATCAGCTGGCAGGCCCTGGCCTGGGGGCTGGCCATCCTGGTCGGCGGCTACCTGCTGAGCCGAGCGCTGGGCTGGTGAACCGCAGGTTCCAGCTGTGGGGGGGCGCTCCACGAGGGCAAGTGCCGTCTTCGCCGCCCTCGCCCGCACGCTCGCCCAGCTGTTCTCCTTCGCGGCCGCGGTGACGGTGGTTTTCCCCAGCGTGCGGCCGGGCAATGCGCTCGGCGGGATCGGGGTGATCACCATCGCTGCCGGCATCGCGTTCCAGACCGTCCTGGGCACCATGTTCGCCGGGATGGCGATCCTCGCCAGGGACAAGACTCGTGTGGACGACCAGATCGCTGTTCGCGACGGTGGCCGGCACCGTGACGGCTGTGTCGTTGAGCAGCACGGCGGTGCGGACCTTCGATGCCCGGCTCGTGCTCATCCCCAATTTCGCTGGTGCACTCGGAGATTGTCACCGTCCAGACGGGGTTCGAGCAGGTGCGTTCGACGGTCACCATCGACATCGACATCGACATCGACATCGACGACAGCGACCTGGAGGAGGCACCCGGCGGTCACCGTCGAGGTTCGGTAAAGATTCGCTGAAGATGCCGCTCTGCCGAGCCGTTCTGCCGAGCCGATCTCGCGGTCGGCCCGGCAGGTCGGGACGTGTCAGCGGGAGGGGTCGAATCGTCGAAGGCGCAGGCTGTTGCTCACGACGAACACGGAGCTGAAGGCCATGGCGGCGCCCGCAATGAGGGGGTTGAGCAAGCCGAGGGCCGCGAGGGGCAGGGCGGCCACGTTGTAGGCGAACGCCCAGAAGAGGTTGCCCTTGATGGTGCCCAGCGTGGCGCGTGCGAGGCGGATCGCGTCCGGCGCGGCCCGCAGGTCGCCGCTGACCAGGGTCAGGTCGGAGGCCTCGATCGCGACGTCCGTGCCGGTCCCCATGGCCAGACCCAGGTCGGCCTGCGCGAGAGCCGCTGCGTCGTTGACGCCGTCGCCGACCATGGCGACGACGGCACCCTCGCCCTGCAGGCGCTTGACGACGTCGACCTTGTCCGACGGCAGCACCTCGGCGATGACGTCCTCCGGGTCGATGCCGACCTGGCGCGCCACCTCGCGGGCGGCGCGTTCGTTGTCGCCGGTGAGCAGCACCGGGCGCAGCCCGAGGTGCCGGAGGTCGGCGATGGCGGCGGCTGAGCTGTCCTTGATGGTGTCGGAGACGACGACTACGGCGCGGATGCTGCCGTCCCAGGCGATCCAGACCGGGGTGCGGCCCTCGGTCTCCGCGGCCTCGGCCACGTGGACGAGGTCAGCGGGGGCGGTCAGGGACCACTGGTCGGCGAGCCAGGAGCGGCGGCCGGCTTGGGCGGCGCGGCCGTCCACGACTCCGGACACGCCGCTGCCGCCGTGCCCGGCGAAGTCCGAGACGGTGGCCAGGTCGATGCCGGTCTCGCTGGCGTGCTTGGCGATCGCTCGACCGATGGGGTGCTCCGAGGCGTCCTCGAGGGCACCGGCTACGGCGAGCACCTGCTCGAGGGACTGACCCCGCGCCGGGTGGACCTGGCTCACGCCCATGTGCCCGGTGGTCACGGTGCCGGTCTTGTCGAGCACGATGGTGTCGACGCGGCGGGTGGACTCCAGGATCTGTGGGCCCTTGATGAGGATGCCGAGCTGCGCGCCGCGGCCCGTGCCGACGAGCAGCGCTGTGGGGGTGGCGAGCCCGAGCGCGCAGGGGCAGGCGATGATCAGCACTGCGACGGCGGCGGTGAAGGCTGCGGTCGCGGAGTGGCCGGTCAGGAGCCAGGCCGCGAGGGTAACCAGCGAGAGCCCGATGACGATCGGCACGAAGACCGCGGACACCCGGTCGGCGAGTCGTTGGACGTCCGCCTTGCCGTTCTGGGCGTCCTCGACGAGGCGAGCCATCTGAGCGAGCTGGGTGTCGGAGCCGACGCGCGTGGCCTCAACCACTAGGCGTCCTCCGGCGTTGACCGTGGCACCGACCACGGTGTCGCCGGGGGCGACCTCGACGGGCACGGACTCGCCGGTGAGCATGGCGGCGTCGATGGCGGAGGTGCCGGTGATGACCTTGCCGTCGGTGGCGACCTTCTCGCCCGGGCGTACGACGAAATGGTCGCCGACTGCCAGCTGCGACACCGGTATCCGGATCTCAACCGGTCCTTTCGGGCCATCGCGCAGCACGGCGACGTCCTTCGCGCCCATGTCGAGCAGGGCACGGAGCGCGGCACCGGAGGTGCGCTTGGCCTTGGCCTCGAAGTAGCGGCCCGCGATGATGAAGGTCGTCACCGCGGCGGCGACCTCAAGGTAGATGTGGGCCTCGTCGCCCGCGGAACGGCTGGGCAGGAGGTCGAACTGCATCTGCATCCCGGTCATGCCCGCGTCGGTGAAGAACAGGGCCCACAGCGACCAGAGGTAGGCCGCGCCCACACCGACCGAGATCAGCGTGTCCATCGTGGCCGCCCGGTGGCGCAGGTTGGTCCAGGCCGCGCGGTGGAACGGCAGGGCTCCCCAGACCACCACCGGGGAGGCCAGGGTCAGGGAGAGCCACTGCCAGTTGTCGAACTGCAGGGCCGGGACCATCGACATCAGGAGCACCGGCACCGTGAGCACGGTGGAGACGACGAGGCGCTGGCGCCAGGCGGCTGCTTCCTCGTCCTTGGCGCGTTGCGCGGCATCCTCCACCGGGGCCCCCATGGTGTGCGCGGCGGGTGGGGCGGGCAGGGTCGCGGTGTAGCCGGTGGCCTCGACGGTGGCGACGAGGTCCGCCGGGTCGACGTCCGACGCGAAGCTGACCTTGGCCTTCTCGGTGGCGTAGTTCACGGTGGCGACGACGCCGGGCATCTTGTTGAGCTTCTTCTCGATGCGCGCCGCGCAGGACGCGCAGGTCATGCCCCCGATGACGAGCTCGACGTCGCGGTCGTGCTGCTGGATGTCGTCCAGGTGCGTGGTCATTGCTGTCCTTCCGGGCCCCGTGTCGCGGGGCCTGTGCGGCGTTGTCAGGCGGTGGCGAGGTGGTAGTCGCCGGCCTCGTCGAGGGCTGCGGTGACGTCGGCCTCGCTGACCGGTGCCGCACTGGTGACGTTGACGGTGGTGGTGCCGCCGGCGACGAGCTCGACGCTGACGTCGGTGACGCCGGCGATCTCCTTGATCTCGCTGCTCACGGCGTTCACGCAGTGGCTGCAGGTCATGCCGGTGACGGGAAAGGTCTGGGTGTTCATCTTGCGGTGTCTCCTTCGGATAGTGCTGGTCGGTGACGGGTTTCAGGATCGAACGAGTCGAGCGATGGCCGAGGACGCCTCGCTCAGCTTCTCCTCCAGGCCAGCGGGGTCGTTCGCCGCGTGGACCACGCAGTGCCGCAGGTGATCATCCAGCAGGCCCAGGGCGACCGCTTCCAGGGCTTTGGTGGCTGCCGAGACCTGGGTGAGGATGTCGATGCAGTAGGTGTCGGTCTCGACCATCCGCTGCAGTCCGCGGACCTGTCCTTCGATGCGGCGCAGCCGTGCGAGGTGGCTGTCCTTGTCGTCGATGTAGCCCGGGATCGTGGCGGGGTGTGGCACGTGATCGGCCATGGCGCTCCTTCCCTCATCCCTGTCAACGATACCCCCCAGGGGTGTATTCCTCGCGTCGTGCCTGTCATCCGGAAACGGCTGGCAGGCGGATGCTGAACGTGGCTCCTTGCCCTGGGCCGGCGCTGTGTGCGGACAGGCCACCGCCGTGGGCCTCGACCAGGGCGCGGCTGATCGACAGGCCGATGCCACTGCCGCTGCTGCCGGGCTGTCGACGCCGCGCGGGGTCGGCGCGGTAGAACCGCTCGAAGACGTGGGGGAGGTGTTCGGGTGCGATCCCCTCACCGGAGTCGACCACGTCCAGCTCCACCCAGTGCTGTTCCGGCCGCGTGGCCGAGAGCCGGACCGTGCCACCGGGTGGGGTGTGGCGAAGGGCGTTCTCGAGCAGGTTCGCCAGGACCTGTGCCATCCGCTCGGGGTCGACGTGGACGTCCGGGAGCGGTTCTGCGGTCTGGACAGTGAGCCGCACCCGGCCGGAGTCGAACGCGTCCTGGGCGGCGGCCGAGGCCGACTCCAGGAGCTGTCGCGCACTGGTGGGGACGGGGCGCGAGTCCAGCTGGCCCTCCTCCGCGCGTGAGACGGCGCTGATGTCCTCGGCCAGGCGGTGGAGTCGCTGGGTGCCTGCATGCAGTGCGTGCAGGGTCGGCTCGTCGAGGTCGCGCACGCCGTCCTCCAGGGCCTCCAGGTGCGCCTCGATGGTGGCCAGCGGGTTGCGCATCTCGTGGGCGAGGTCGGCCAAGATGCGGCGGCGGGTGCGCTCGACGTCGCCGAGTCGTTCGGCCAGCTCGTTGATGGTGTCGGCGAGCTGGTCGAAGTCGGGGCCGAGGCCGGGGCTGGGGACGCGCGCCCCGAACTGACCGTCGGCGATCCTGGCCGCGGCGTGGGAGACCTGGGTCGTGGAGCGCTGCACCCGGCGGGTGAAGTAGCCGGTCACTAGCAGGGCCATCAGGACCGAGGCCAGGAGCGCGACGGCAAACGAGATGATCAAGGCGGCGCTGAAGGCCTCCTCGATGTGGGTGGTCTCGGTGGAGGAGTGTCCGACGCCGGCCTGGAGGAGGTGGTCGTGGAAGATGCCGGGGGCGACGACGGTGGCCACGACCCACGACGTGGCTGCGCCCGCGAGGAGGACCAGGGCCTGCGCGACGAGCAGTCTGGTGGACAGCCCCGCAGCAGCCAGTCGCGTTGAGAGCGGGCCCCCCAAAGTCATTGGCCGGTGCCCATCCGGTAGCCGACACCGCGCACGGTGCGGATGAACCGTGACGCACTGGCCTCGTCGTCGAGCTTGCGGCGAAGGTGGCCGATGTGGACGTCGACGAGGTGCTCGTCGCCGACCCAGGTCTGCCCCCAGACGGCGTCGATCAGCTGACGCCTGGTGTAGGCCAGCCGGGGACGCTCGGACAGCACCGCCAGGACGTCGAACTCGGTGCGGGTCAGGGCAATCGGCTCGTCGTGCAGCCAGACGTCACGCCCGGTGGGGTCGATGGTCAAGGGACCGAACACCCGGAAGCCCTCGTGGTCGGGAGTCGGGGTGCCGATGGGCCGGGGCCGGCGGAGCATCGCCCGCAGGCGGGCGACGAGCTCACGCGGGCTGAAGGGCTTGGTGAGGTAGTCATCCGCACCGACCGACAGGCCGATCAGCGTGTCCACCTCGTCGGTGCGGGCGGTGAGCATGACCACGTAGGCGTCGGAGAAGGTGCGCAGCTGACGGCAGACCTCCAGGCCGTCCTGTCCGGGCAACCCCAGGTCGAGGACGACGATGTCGGGGTCGACCTCGCGGGCCCTGGCCACGGCATCCAGGCCGTCGTGGGAGAGGTGGACCTCGAAGCCCTCCCGCTCGAGGTAGCTACCGACCACCCTCGCCATCTCGACCTCGTCCTCCACGACGAGCGCCCGGACGGCGACCCGGTCGCGGGAATCGACGTCACTGGTCACCGACGGGGAGGCGGGGTCCGTCGCGGGCATGCCTTCATCGTCGCAGCCGCGCTGCGTCGGTCACGCATCTGAGAGGGCTGGGGCGCACATCTTCAGCGAACCTTCACGAAACGACGACCGCGCAGCATGGGGTGGGCGTGGAAGGTGGGCTCATCGACCGACAGAGAGGTGAGTGCCATGATGTGGGGCAACGGCATGGGATGGGGCGGATGGCTCCTCATGACCCTGACGACGGTTGCTTTCTGGGCACTGGTCGTCTTCGGGATCGTGGCGCTCTTCCGCGGCACCCGCGGTTCGGTCCCCCGCGGCGGGAGTCGTGAGCGGGATGCCCAGCAGATCCTCGACGAGCGGTTCGCCCGCGGCGAGATCGACGCCGAGGAGTACCGCTCCCGCCAGAGCCAGCTGTCCACTCACGGGTGAACCCGTCAGCAGGCGTTCACCCACAGATCCACCACCAAGCGGGGCGCCTGTCACGGCCACGGCCACCTGCCACGTCGGGGCTCCCCCGCCAGCCGTGGCCAGCACCTTTCACGCACATCCATCAAGAGAATGAGGAACGCACCATGACACGCTTCGCACTCAGGCTCGCCGCCACGGCAGCATCCGCCGCACTCGGGGGGGTACTGGTTTCCGCCTCGGCATCGGCAGCGCCGTCAGACGCCGCGGCGTACGGACAGCATGTGCTGCTGATGCGGGCAGACCGGGACTGAGCGCGCTTCTGTTCTGCCCGTGAGGGCTACGGCCCTCGACGCGTCGGGCGTGATGACGCCCGTCGACGGGTGTGCGGCGGATCCGGCCGCCGTCTGCAGCCCCTGGGCCGGTCACGCCACCAACTTCATCCCCGGCGTGCGGCAGCGAGCGGCAAACCGCAGCCGAGACCAGGCCGACACTGAGACCGCAGTCCAAGCCGGCTGATGCAGCGTCACGCGGTCCGCGTGCTTTGCCCGGAACGCGGGCAAACAGTCAGCCGGCGGGGCGCGCCCCGAGCACTGGAGCCATCCCGGGGAGGTCGGAGTCACCTCCACGGAATACCCCTAGGGGGTATCTGGTTGCAGTGGTTGAAGCAACGTCGGAAACCAGTTGAGAGCGAGCTGCCCATCATGAGTCAGACGACGGTTCTGCACGTAGGCGGACTGCACTGGGCCACCAGTGAGCACGCCATCGAGTCCACGCTGGGGCGGCAGGAGGGCGTCGAGTCGGTCGAAGCCAACGCCGCCAACCAGAGCGCCACGGTCACCTACGACCCTCACGTGACCTCCGTGGCCGACCTCGCGGGTTGGGTGCGCGAGTGCGGGTTTCACTGCGCCGGACGCTCGGTGCCCATGCACGTGTGCGAGCCGATGGACGAGGACTCACTGCACGAGGCTGCTCTCACGCACGAGCGTCACGCCGATCAGGCGAGGCACCCGGCCGCTGACGTCGACGCCACCCACGCGGGGCACACGGCTGTAACCACCGCGACGGCTCCCGTCGAGCACTCGGCGCACGAGATGATGGGGCACGGCGGGCACGGCGGCATGTCGATGGACGACATGGTCCGCGACATGCGCAACCGCTTCGTCGTCGCCGCCCTGATGACGGTGGGGATCGCGCTGTGGTCGCCGATGGGCCGCGACATGCTCGGCTTCTCGGTGCCTGCGCCCTTCGGCCTGCGGGACGACGTGTTCGCGCTGCTGCTGAGCCTTCCCGTCGTCTTCTACTCGGCCTGGATCTTCTTCGACGGCGCCTACCGTGCGCTGCGCAACCGCACCCTGGACATGATGGTGCTGGTCGCGGTCGCAGTCGCCGCGGGGTGGCTGTACAGCGTCGGTGTCACCCTGACCGGTGGCGGCGAGGTGTTCTACGAGGCCGCCGCGATGCTCACGGCATTCGTCCTGCTGGGCCACTGGTTCGAGATGCGGGCCCGCGGCGGCGCGAACGAGGCCGTCCGCGCCCTGATGGACCTGGCGCCCCCGATGGCCACGGTCGTTCGCGACGGTGAGCCGGTCGAGATCCCCACTGCTGAGGTCCTGGTCGGCGACCTCGTCCTGATCCGACCCGGCGGCAAGGTCCCGGTGGACGGGACCGTCGAGGACGGTGCCTCCGAGGTGGACGAGTCGATGGTGACCGGCGAGAGTCTTCCCGTGGCCAAGAGCGCCGGTTCGCCGGTGATCGGCGCGTCGATCAACACCACCGGGACGCTGCGGGTGCGCGCGACCAAGGTCGGCTCCGACACGGCCCTGGCGCAGATCGTCGCCCTGGTGCAGGAGGCGCAGAACTCCAAGGCCCCGGGGCAGCGTCTGGCAGACCGCGCCGCGTTCTGGCTGGTGCTCGTCGCGCTGATCGGCGGCCTGCTGACCTTCGGGGCGTGGCTGCTCTCCGGCGCCGGCGTCGAGACGGCCCTGCTGTTCGCCATCACCGTCGTGGTGATCACCTGCCCCGACGCGCTGGGTCTGGCCACTCCGACCGCGATCATGGTCGGCACCGGCCTCGGCGCCCAGCGGGGCGTGCTCGTCAAGAACGCGACTGCGCTGGAGGCATCGGCGCGTATCGACACCGTCGTGATGGACAAGACCGGCACCCTGACCAAGGGCGAACCGGAGGTCACCGACGTCATCACGCACGGCATCGACGAGACCGAGCTGCTCGCTCTGGTCGCGGCGTTGGAGAACGAGTCCGAGCACCCGCTGGCAGCCGCGATCGTCGGCTACGCCGCCGATCGTGGTGTCGTTCCCGACCAGCCAGAGGAGTTCCGGAACGTGCCCGGCCACGGTGCAGTCGCCCACGTGCGCGGCCGCCGGGTCGTTGTCGGCAACCGCAAGCTCATGGACGACGAGGGTGTCGACGTGTCAGGGCTCCTGGCTCGGCGGGACGAGCTGGCCGCCAGCGGCCGCACCGCCGTCCTCGCCGCCGTCGACGGTCAAGGCGTGGGGGTCATCGGGCTCGCGGATGCCGTGCGCGGCACCTCCGCGGCCGCCGTCGCAGCCCTGCACGAGATGGGCGTGCAGGTCGTCATGCTCAGCGGCGACAACGAGGCAACCGCGAGGCGCATCGCCGGGCAGCTCGGCATCGACACCGTCCTGGCCGAGGTCCTGCCCGGTGACAAGGCAGCCGAGGTGACCAAGCTGCAGCAGGCCGGCAGGAAGGTCGCCATGGTCGGGGACGGCGTCAACGACGCCCCGGCCCTGGCGCAGGCCGACCTCGGGATCGCCATCGGCGCCGGCACCGACGTGGCCATCGAGACCGCCGACGTGGTCCTCATGCGCTCCGACCCCCTGGACGTGCCGACCGCCCTGCGGATCGGGCGGGGCACGCTGCGCAAGATGCGGCAGAACCTCGGGTGGGCCGTCGGTTACAACGCGGTCGCGCTACCCATCGCGGCCGGGGTCTTCGCGAGCTGGGGTGTGGTGCTGCGACCCGAGATGGCCGCCCTGGCCATGTCGGGTTCCAGCGTCATCGTGGCCGTCAACGCGCTCATGCTCAAACGTCTTCGACTGCCCGAGGTTCCGGACACGGCCGGGGCACCTTCATCGAACCTTCATGAAATGACCAGATGATCCCTATGACTCGACGGGCAGGCTAGACCTTTCGTCCTACCGCCTTCGTACAAGGAGCTCCTCTCGTGCGTTTCACCGCTCGTCTCGCTGTCCCTGCGGCTGCCGCCGTCATCGTCTTGGCGCTGAGCGCCTGCGGTTCGAGCGACGACTCCAAGTCTGGCTCGATGATGTCCGGTTCAGGCTCGGCACCTATGTCTGCCGGCGCCACTACTGGTGCGGCGGGTGACGTGGAGTTCGCCCAGATGATGATTCCGCACCACGAGCAGGCCGTGGAGATGGCCGACCTCGCCCTGCAGAACGACTCCGCCTCAGCGGACGTCAAGGCGCTGGCAACTCAGATCAAGGCCGCCCAGGATCCCGAGATCAAGCTGATGCAGGGGTGGCTTGGCCAGTGGGGGGCGCAGGAGAGCACTGGTCCGATGGGCCACGGCTCCGGAGGGATGATGAGCGACCAGGACATGAGCTCGCTGATGGGTGCCAGTGGCCCGGAGTTCAACCAGATGTGGCTGACGATGATGATCGAGCACCACCAGGGTGCCGTCACCATGGCCCAGGACGTGCTGGCCACCACCGCCAACCCAGAGGTGAAGAAGCTGGCGACCGCGGTCGTTCAGGGTCAGGAGAAGGAGATCGCCACCATGCAGGGGATACTCGGCTGACCATGCGCTCCCGCCCCCCTTTACCCCGATCACTCAGCCTCCTCGTCGGTGTGACCACCGTCGCGCTGGTGACGGCGTGCTCGACACCTCCCAACACGCCGCCCCCGCCGGCGGCGACCGCAAACTGGTCGACCGCGACCCCAACCCCTGGGCCGCGGATCCCGTCCGGCGGTGCGCCCTCCCCGAGCGCCGGCGCGGACCCAGTCACCCTGCCCTCGGCCCACGTCCACGCCATCGCCCGCGACCCCGGCAGCGGCAAGCTCGTCGTGGCCGCCCACGACGGGCTGTACGTCTACGACGGGGCCACGCCCGCGCGGGTCGGGCCCGTCATCGACCTCATGGGATTCACCGTCGCCGGCCCGGGCCACTACTACGCGTCGGGGCATCCTGGAACGGCGACCGACCTGCCGCAACCGGTCGGGCTGATCGAGTCACGCGACGGCGGGAAGACCTGGACCGTCCTGTCCCGGGGCGGCAAGTCGGACTTCCACGCACTGACCACCACCAGCCGGGCCGTCGTCGGATTCGACGGCGCCGTCCGCGCAACGGCCGATGGACGGACCTGGACCGACGGGAACCTCGATGCGCAGCCGCGCACCCTCGCCGGTTCCCGCAAGGGCTCAACGGTTCTCGCCACCACGCAGGAGGGCCTGATGCGGTCCACCGACGGCGGAGCGAACTGGCAGCGAATGGACCAGGCGCCATGGCTGCTGATGGCCGCCTTCGGTGACGGAGACGCCGTCGCTGGTCTCACGCCCTACGGGCAGGTCCACACCAGCGCCGACGCCGGCCGGACTTGGCGCGCGACCGATCTGGTCGCGGACGACGCCCAGGCGCTGCACGCCTCGGGCGAGGGAGAGGACCTGGAGGTACTGGTTGCCGACGGCCGGACGATCCTTGCCTCCACTGGCGGCCAGCCGTTCCAACCCGTGGGCTGACCCAGCGAACTCCATCGGACAGGGCCAGCTGCTTCTGTGCGCCTTCTGATCGCGCCGAATCGGGGTGCATCCATCAGATCGCCAGCACAGTCGGAGAGTGTGGCGCTCTGGCCTCGCGCTGGCAGGCGTTAGCAGACTCCAGACTTACCGAAGGCGTCGAAAGCCTCTGACTTACGGCTTTGTGTGGCCAGGGGCGGGGTCGAACCGCCGACCTTCCGATCTTCAGTTCGAGACTGGCTGTCCCGGAACGTTTTTGGGGGCTCGTTTCGTGCTCAGGGCCTCCTCGGATCGTGCGGATGGCGCGGGGTTTGGTCGGTGTGCGGTTAGCAAAGCGTTAGCACGACGGTGGGTCTGGGCTGTCGTATCGCCTGTACCCGGATCCGTGCGGTGGTTCCACAAGCACGGATGTTCAGGTGTCCACAAGTCCCCGGTTGGACGCTTTCGGATGGCAGCAGGCCCGCACCCCGATGACCACGCGGCCCGCGTGACTACGAACAAGGAGACGCCATGGAGAACAAGATGCTGTACCGGCTGGCCGACGTCGTGGCGGCGTTGAGCGGCCGCAGCAGGGTCTACGAGCTGGTCCGCAGCGGGACGTTTCCCTCGGTGCGGATCGGCGGGTCACATCGGGTCCGCGGTGAGGATCTCGCAACCTACGAGCACTCCCTGGAGCGGGTGCCGGCCACTGCCCGCGATGGCGGGTGGTGAGTGCCATGGCCCAGGGGAGCGCGGCGCCGAAGCTGCGTAACGGGGTGATCCGGCGCGGGAACAGCTGGTCGTACGTGATCCGGGTGACCGACAGCGGCGGGGTGAGCAAGCCCCGGTGGGTGGGTGGGTTCCCCACAGAGGCCGCGGCCAAGCGAGCCCGGGACGAGGCGCGGATCGCCGCCGGCCGGGGTGAGTTCGTCGACCGCAGCACGTTGACCGTGGGGGACTACCTGGACCGGTGGTTGTTGGCGCACGCGTTGGAGGTCCAACCGCGAACCCGGGCCGGGTACGCGCACCTCATCACCACCTACGTGGCGCCCAGGATCGGGCGGATCCGGCTGCAGGCGCTGCGCCCGGCGCACCTGAGCACCCTGTACCGCGAGCTCATGGAGTCCGGTGGGCGGGGTGGCAAGCCGTTGTCGGCGCGGTCGGTGGAGTACGTGCACGCGGTGCTGCGCAAGGCGTTCGCGGACGCGGTGCGCAACGACCAGATCCTCACGGTGAATCCGGCTGAGCGTGCCAAGCGGCCACGGAAGGAGCAGGCTGCCGCGGTCGTCGTGTGGACTGCTGACGACCTTGCCTCCTTCCTCACCACGACCAAGGGGCACCGGCTGCACGGCTACTTCCGGCTTGCCGCGTACACCGGGGCCCGGCGCGGGGAGCTGATGAACTTGCGCTGGGCCGACGTCCACCTCGGCGACGAGCACGGGCGGGGCGCGTTCGTGCGGCTGCGGGGCACGGTCTCGGTCATCGACGGGGTACGGGTCGAGGGCACCACCAAGGGCGGACGCGAACGCACCGTCAGCATCGACCCCGGCACCGCCGCCGCCCTCATCCAGCACCGCCAACGCCAGGAGAGCGAACGCAACCTCGCGGGGACGGTGTGGGTGGGCGGGGACCACGTCTTCCGCCGCGAGCTCGGCGAACCACTGGTCCCCGACACCCCCACCGCGCTGATGGCCAAGCTCCAACGCCAGCACAACACCAGTGCGGCACAGGCCGGCGCCCCAAGCCTGCCGGTGATCCGCCTGCACGACCTGCGGCACCCGCACGCCACCCTCCTCCTCAAGGCCGGTGTGCCGGTCCATGTGGTCGCGGCACGGCTCGGGCACGCCGACCCCGCCATCACCCTGCGCGTCTACGCGCACGTCCTGGACGACCAAGCCAGCGGCGCCGCCACCACCTTTGAGCAGCTCCTCAACAGCAACGCCGGCCAGTCACCCGACGACACGTAGATGCACATACCAGCCGACCCGAGTTGGCCAACATCGCGGTGCCAGAGCGTGTCACAGCCCATTTTGGGGCCTCCCGGCATGAATGTGGGTCGATTTAGGGGTCCGGGCGTGTGGCTCGCTCGTGTGGGAGGACGTGTTCGATGGGTCCGAGGGTGACCATGATCAGGGCGAGGGCGGCGTTGGCGGAGTGGAAGCCGTAGGCCCGG
>JBBQWX010000112.1:0-15136 GCA_038210185.1 Actinomycetales bacterium | reverse complement strand
TATTCCGACCCCGCAGAACAGCCGACACGCCGAGAAACCGCAGGTCAGCCCGGGTGTCTCGTCCGCCTCACCCGATCAAGACCCGAATAGCCCGGAAACTCCCGCTAGGTCGGGGATGGAGAGCGAGGTGCCGATGGCCCCGGTGACCACGCTCCCCAGCCCCGTGAGATCGAGGCCGAAAGTGGCGACGCCATTGTCGGAAACTGATGCCTGCAGCGCGCAATTGGCGCTGGCCAGCGGCTCCCAGCTCGGCGGGGTGCTGAAGTCGATGTTCGGCTGGCGGATTTCTGGGGTCGTGACGCACAGCCACCCCCAATGCCCCTCTGGGGGGAGGAGCGAGTCGATGAAGTAGAACCGTGTACAGACGGTGTGGGCGGGTTCGATGACCTCCCACGTGGTCTGATAGACGGCGCGCTCGACCGAGACGGTGGCGGTCGCGCTGGTGCCGAGGGTGAGCCGGCTGGTCAGCGTCACGTCCAGGTCGCCGTCGAGCGTCCAGCCGACGCGGAAGAACTCCGACTCGCCCACCCCGACATCCACCGACCCCTCCGCCGAGACGCGCACGGTGAGGCGGGCGGTCGTCGACCCGTCGCCAGCGAGGCTGAAGTCACCCTCGGCGCTGCCCTCGAGGAGCGTGTCGTCGACCTCCCCCCGGCTGGCCGGCCGGCCGCCATGGTCGTCGTGCGACACCACCACGTGCCCGCTGAATCCGATGGCATCCTGGGTGTGGGTGGTGCCGGACGGCGCGGGGATGGAGCGCCACAGCGATCCACTGCCGGCGACGAAGTCGCCCTGCGCCCGGACCCGAAAGCCTCCGACGGCGATGTCGAGGTTGTGGTGGCCGTACAGGAAGGCGTTCGTACGCTGCTCCCCGCCGATAAGGACACCTCCGAACCGCAGCTCCGAGTCGAACAGCCGCGCGCGAAAGCCGCCGAGCAGGGTGGGTCCGGAGGGCACCGTGTAGTCACCGCTGCCCGGATCCCGCAGCAGGTCGGCCAGGTAGAACGGCCCGTGCACGCCACCCTCGGGCTTCACCTCGTACTCCGGGCGGGCGAGCACCGAGGTTAGGTACAGATCACTGGACTGCTCGAACTGTTCGGCGACCGCCGCGATCTCGGCGCTCGTGCGGGGCCGCCGGGTCGTGCGTGGTGTGACGATCAGCTCGTCGCGCAGCATGTCGGCCTTGTTCGGCCCCTCAGGGACGGGGTCGACCAGCGCGGACGGGAGGTCGTGCGCCTGCCAGGACCGGTCCTTCTGCCGGATATGCAGCCGGTATCGCCCACCGTCGAGGATGACCTTGTAGAGGGCGCCCGCGGTCGGGACGGGGACCGAGAACCCGGCGCCGCCACGCGGCTGGATCTGGTAGCCGACGACCTCCTCAACGACGTTCGTCGGCACCGGCAGGCTCGGCGCGAAGAGGTCGACTCCGCGCAGCACGCCCGCGAAGTGCACCCCGTCGAAGACGCCGACGTCGCGCTTCCGGTCGGTGACGCGCGGCGAGGTTCGCCAGGTGCGAAGTGCTCGCGTGCGGACCAGGTCGCTCAACCCGTCCGGGTCGATCCCAGGTCCGACGAGCACGTCCAGCGGCCCGCGGCGCACGGCGAACTGCTGGGTGAGCGCATCGATCACCAGCCGGGTCGTGTTGGCGATGGCACGCCTGCCCGTAGGCGTCCCCGGACCTGCGGTGCTCAGCTCGCGCTCAAGCTGATCGAAGGCGTCGGTCATCAGCCTGTGGGCGCGTGCCGCCCGGGCGACGGGCACGATCTTGTCGATCTCCCTGCGGCGCTCGGGGCCGGGCAGGATCCCGGCGAGGGGCCGCGCCGGGATCGGTGCCGGGATGACCCGCGCGATCAGTCGGGCGGCGACCTCCTCCGGCGGCAAGGAGAGGCCGCTGTCGGCGATCATCACCTCGTCGCGGCCACGCAGAGCGGCGACGACGATCGCGCGCACCCTTCGCACCAGTGCTGGGGGATCGAGCTGAGTGCCGATCCCGACCAACGCTGTCTCGACTGGGGCGACGAGGTCGGCCATTCCAAGGCGGCCGAGCAGGGCCCGGCGGCCGGCGACCTCGCCGACCGGGAGTGCGGCCAGCGCGTCCACGACGAAGTCGGCGGTCTTGGCCGTGTTGCTCTGCTTGTCCCGCCGCAGGTGATCGAGGCGGGTCGCACGGGTGCGCTGCGTCACCACGGTCTCGAGGAGCGTGCGCTTGCCGATCGCCAGCACGTCCGGCGTAAGGGACCGGACGTCGAGGATGCCCGTCCAGCGGACCGGTGTCGTCCCCACGAGGACGGGTCGCTGATTCACCGGCTCGGTCGCCGGCGGTGTCTGTGGCGGCTGGTTCGCGGCGATGCCGCGCGCCCGGCGGCGCTTGTTCTCGAAGAAGAGCATCAGCTCGTCGCGCAGTTCGTCGGGGGTCAGCAGGTACAGCGAGCCGCTGAAGTCGAAGCCGCCCAGCTCGATGTCGTACGCCAGTCGTCGCGTGGCGCGCGGCAGCATGCGCACGAGCGCGGCCGGGTCGCGGGTGACCTCGCCGAGCAGGTCGGAGCCGGCGTCGAGCGTCGCGGTGGCCTTCTGCATCAGGTCGATGGCACCGTTGATCAGATCGGCGACGTTGACCTCCACAGTCATCGACACCGGAGAGCCGGCCCCGCCCAAGCCGAGCGGCTGCAGATCCAGGAAGACCCGTACACGTGCGTAGAACATCTTGCGCAGCGGCGATGTCGTGGCGATTGGGCGGGTGAAGCCGCCCGCCGCGAGCGCGGCCAGTTCCAGCAGCGCCAGCAGGGAGAACGACGGCAGCGGCCGTTCAAAGGTCAGGTCGAGGAACGCGAGCCCGGGGAGGTTGACCGAGACCCCGATCTCGTCGGCGTACAGGTCGCCCATGATCAGTGGCGGGACGATCCAGTAGGGCGGGTTCGCGGTGGCGAACGGTGGCACGGCGGCCAGCGGGTTCAGCATGAGGCCAAGCGGCGCGTCGAAGAAGATGAGGCTGCCGTTCTGCACCGTGAAGCGGGCGAAGAATTCGCGGCGGTCCCACGCGCGGACATCGAGGTACGCCGCCGCTGTGGGGAGGTCGCGCGGGTTCGGCCCGCCCAGCACCAGCCCTGCGTCGCCGCCGAAACCCGGCCAGAGGAGGAAATAGATCGGGCTGAACTCCACGTGGCGCAGGTAGGCCGTGACGGCTCTGCGCTGTCCCGCGCCGATCACGGCCTGCAGCCCCATCTCGTCGACGGCTCGGTCGCTGGCTACTCGCTGGGATCGGCGGAACGACAGGATGCCCTCGGGCATCGGGGCGGGCGGGGCGGTGACGGTGGCGCCGAGTTGGATGTCGGCCTTCACCGCGGGCACCAGCACTCCCGACCCGCCGGCGCCCACTGTGAGCGTCTTGCGCGGTTCGGCGCCCGCGTCGAGCGCGAATGCGAACTCGTTGCGCCCCCAGGCGTAGGCGAGCAGGAACCCGCGGAAATAGATGTCGACCTCGGTGTCGCCTGGCACCGGGACCGTGAGAAGGGGTTCCTGGGCGTTGCCCGCCACGCGGTCGAGGGTGAGGAAGATCTTGTCGACCTCGGCGCCCAGCCCGACGCGGAGCTGGCTGAGCGGAGTGAGCAGCTCAAGGAACCGGGGTAGCTGGACCAGTCTGGCCTGGCCGGTGACGGTCGGACCCGTGGGCGTCACACCCAGGCCGAAGTTGCTGATCTCGAAGGCGAGCAAGCCCTGCGGCCCCAGTTCGGCGGCCAGCTCGGTGAGGAACTCCGTGATCCCGACCAGCTCGTCGAGGGCGGCCTGGTCGAGCCCATACGCCGCGGCTACGGCCACGACGTCGGCGGTACCGAGCAGGCGGGTCGGGTCGGGCAGGGGCACCGTGACCAGGATGGGATCGTCGGTTCCGGCGTGGACGTCTACGGCGAAGTCGCCCTCGTCGATGGCGATGGTGGCGGTGAGGTCGAAGGTCTCGCCGAGCACGGTGGCGTCGAGCGAGCCACTCAGCCGCAGCGACGGCGGGTTTGTGAGGGCGGCGGACAGTCGCAGCTCGCCCGGTAAGACCGTGAAGAGGTCCGCGGGTACCCCGAGGCCGGGCAGCCCGGTCGCGCCGGTCGGCGGTGTTGCGCCGGGGTCGGCGACCGCGCCGATGGCCTCCAGCAGCGCCAGCGTCGGCGGGCTCGTCGGCCGGGACACGATCTCCAGGGACGGCGTCGGGGTGGTCCCGTCGAACGCCACCGACAGCGTGACGCTGCCGTCGCCGGCGACGGCGCCGCCCAACGGCCGCAGCAGCGATCCCAGCGTCGAGGGCAGGCCGAGCTCGACGGCCACGTCGGTGAGGTAGCTGTCCATCGCCGGGGTCGAGACGGCGCCGGCCAGCGTGAACGTGGCCCGGCCCGGCCCGTCGCCGTCGGCGAGGCTGAGCGAGTCGAGGGACAGGGTGACGACCGGGGCGCCCGCCTGCAGGCCGGGCAGGGTCAGGTCGATCGCGACCGGGTCGGACAGCGCGAACTCCACGCGTGGCCTGCCTGCTGCCCCGCCGGTGAGCGACAGTGCGGCACGCACGCGGCCGTTCGCGTCCCCGGCGCGGACGGCGAGCACGCTGGGAATGGTTGACAGCATCGGCAGGCGGATGGTGACCCCGATCGCCGCCGCGCCGGTCAGCGGCTCACTGGCCGACGCCGCGCCGAAGGCGGCCGCGTCGGGGTAGTCGATCGTGACGGCGAGCGCCGCCGCCTCGATCTGCGGGCGGTACGCGGTGGGGACGACGGTCAGCAGGCTGCTCAGGTCCTCGATCTCGGCCGCGAGTCGCACGACGACGTGTCCGTCGTCCGCCCAGCCGACGTCGACAGTCGCTCGTCCGCCTGCGGGCTCCGGCATGCCGGGCGGTAGGTCGAGCCGTCCGCGCAGGTCGTCCCACGCGACGGAGGCCTCGAACCGGATGCTCCGCCCGGTGGGGGTCTGGGTGAGGACAAGCTCTGCCGTGTCGAGCGTGCCGAGCGGGCCGAGGGCCACGTCGCGCAGCGCGACCCGCAGCTCGTCGCCGTCCCGGTGGTGCCCGAGGGCGGCTGAGACCGTGCCCGCCGTGATCCGGACGGGTGCGAGGTCGACCTCGACGTCGGTGACCAGACCGCTGACGGCGATCGCGTCGGGCCCGTCGAAGGTGCCGTCGAAGGCGAAGGAACCAACGACGATCTGACCACCCGAGACGGGCATCGAGATCGATGTCGAACTCCCGACGTGCAACGTCGTCGCGTAGCCGGTGTCGGAGCGATCCATCCCGAACCGGACGTCGAGTAGCGGGTCCATGACCGGCACCTTGACCAGCCCTTCGACCAGGAACCGTTCGACCGCGTTCGCGCGCAGCGCCACCTCAATGGTGCCTATGCCGAGCTGCCACGCGTCATCGAACAGGCCTCCAGTGAGGGCGTTGGTCGGGTCGAGCCCGCCCTGGGCGGTGCGTTCCAGCGGGTAGTACCGCCCGACCCGGCCGGTGACACCGCCAGTGCCGACTGCGAGGTCCCGGACGTCGACGCGGATACCGGTGCGGCCCCCGAAGCGGGCTTGCGGTAGCAGCTGCAGGGTTCCGCCGCGCGCGTACACCCCCTGGAAATTCGCATCGAAGCCGAGCCCGAGGATCGCCGCAGGTGACCGGTCGGTGGACAGGTCGAGCTGAAGCCCAGCCAGCTCGATGACGATGCCAGTGCCCGCGACCTCGCAGGGTGACAAACTCAGCCCGGGATCGCCGACGAGCTCGACGCGCCAGTCGCGGTGCCAGCGCAGCGCGCCCGTCCAGACCAGCTCGGCCCGCGGCGCGCCATCGACGGGCCGGAGCAGGGCCGGGTCGAAGCGCACAGCCACGCGCAGACCGCGGACCTCGGCGTAGCGGGTATGGGGCCCCGGTTCGGCGACCTCCAGCGCCGTGTCGCCGCCGAGCGTGGCCACCAGCTCCACCATCGTGACGCCCGGAATCGCGATTCGTGCCTCGCGCGCGGGACCTGGCGGGAACCGCAGCTGCACGATCCGGCCTTCGGCGCTTTCCACGACGCGGTAGCCGTGCACCACCACCCCGCTCTGGTCCATCTGGGCCAGCAGCGGGGGCCACTCTGGGGGTACGGGGGCGTCGGTGAACGCCGTAGCCAGGTCGAGCGCTACGACTGAGAGCCGGACCGGGACCGGCGGCATCAGGACTCCTCGGGTGCGCAGAGATCCAGGAATGTGTCGTAGAGCTCCAAGAGGTTCGACGAGGTCTCTGGGAACGGGGGGAGCGACGGGGGCAGTGCGTGTGCCCACAGGTACTTCGCCAGCTGACCGCGGCCGTACCCGCCGGGCACAAGGACCACTGGCTGCTCGGCGGGCTTGGGGTCGTCCCGGGTGAGGTCGCGTTGCAGCCAGTTGCCGTCGGCATCGGGGGAGAACACCTTGCTGTAGTAGGCGGCGCCGCGGACCGGCTTGCCGATGAGCGCGGCGAGCGCCGCGCAGAACGGCGGGTGGGGCACGCCCTCCTCCTGGGCGGTCCGGCAGCCCGCGATATAGATGCCCTCCGCGTCACTGAACGTTTGACGCAGGCGCTGTTTCGCCTCCTCGGGCAGAAAGTCCAGGTTGGCGATGCGGATCTGGTTGGTCTTGAAGGTGAGGAGGTCGTCGGTGCCGGTCGGGAGGGTCGCGGCCGAGGTCTGGTCGAAGGGGCGGGGGTCGTAAACCTCGCCGAGCCGGGCCATCACGGTGGGGTCGTGGATCACCGTTTCGTAGTCGGTGCCCCTGGGGTAGTGCTTGAGGTCCAGGCCGCCCGGCCAGGCGTGGCTGAAGCTGAACAGGTAGCGGATCCGGTAGGTGGGCTGGTCGAATGCGTTGAGTCGCGCGAGCCACTCGACGGGATCGGCGACGACGTGGACGTCGGTCCTCGTCCCCGGATCGACGGTGGCCAGGTAGGCCCGCACCGACTCCGCGGTGTGGTTGATCGGCAGCCGCTCCGCACGCGGCAGTGAGCTGTCGTCCGAGGCGACCAGGATGATGTTGCGCAGTTCCAGGGGTGGGGGGGGCGGTGGCGGGTCTGAACGCACTTGCGGCAGCTCTAACGGCGCGTCCTCGAGCTTGGACGGCCAGGAGACGTGGACGTGGGTCGCGTGATTGACGGCGATCGCGATGCTCGGTGGGCTTCCCCATGAAGTGCGAAAGCCGCTGCCCCTGGCGTCGACGATCGTCCCGTCCGGTCTCGCTCGGTAGGACCACAGTGTGCTGGAACCGTTCTCCAGCAGGATCTCCACTGCGCCGAGCGCCGCGACTCCGTTGCGCTCGATCAGCTCCTCAAAGAGGTCCCGCGCCGCCGCGAACAGGCAACCGATCAGCCGACCGCGCAGTGCGCCCTTGTCGGCCACGGCAGGTGCGAGGTCCACAGCCTGGCCCCACTGATGGTTGCTGTTGCGGACGCCGCCCACGTTCTCGTTGCGCTCGGGATTGCGCCACGCGCTGGTGGGGACGAGGCCGGGGGTCACAGTTGCCGGGATCGAGTCGGGCGCGGCAGTCCGCAGCCGCCGGATGTGATCGGCGTAGCGGCTGCGCAGGTACTCCGCCACCTGGAACATCTGCGAGCCGCGCACCAGGTAGCTGGCGCGCGGGTCCAGCGCCACGAGCCGGCCGTTGTGCCACTCGACCGGGAAGTAGTTGTTCGTCGCGAACTCGACGTCCGTGAAGTGGGCGGCGAACCACGGCCGCGCGGCCCGCTCGATCTGCGCCCGCGCCGGGACCGGCAGCGGGCCCTCGGCCTGGAACGGGCTGCCGTGGAACCGGTACTCCTGGCGGATCACGTCGCGGGAGTCCTGGCTGATGATCGTCCGCAGCGTGGCGCCACCGCCGGGTGGGGTCACGACGAACTCATAGGCCAGGGGCGCATTCGGGGTCCGTCGGCCCGGCTTGAGGGGTTGGTTGGCGGGGACCGACGCGTCCGGAACGAGGGCGCCGTAGGGCAGAGGTGCCGGTCGCAGCGCGGTCTCGGCGACGAAGGTGTACCCGGCGTGAAGATCAACCTCGAGCGGGTTGGCTGCGGCCGTCCGGTACGTCGCGTCGGTGACGTCGCCGACGGTCAGGCGCGCCGTTGCCTGACCCGGCGAATTTCCCAGCGCAACGACGACCGGGTCGTTCGACAGGAAGGACAAGTAGCGGCTGGGCAGCGGGTCGGGCGGGTGGTGCACGGTCCAACCGCGGGACCCGCCGGACAGCACGAGATGTGCGGCACCGGGTGGCGCCGGCACCGGACCGGCGATCGCCATCGGCGGCACGTCGTCGGGCGCGTCGGGCAACAGGGGGCAGCGCAGGCCGCCGGTGCCGGCCCACAGGCCCAGGCGCTCGAACATCTCGAACACCGCGAGCGGGTGCAGGTGGTAGTTGTCCTGGTCCTGGAAGCGGATCGTGAAGTCCGCGCCCACCAGCGTGCCCAGCGGCGCGCCGCCCGTAACGTCGAACGTGCCGGCCACCGTCGCCTGCACCGGGCCGTAGGTCGCACGGAAGGGGATCGGGACATCCTCGCCGAGCAGCGAGCCAAGCCGCAGCCGCAGCCGCACCGACATGACGATCTCCACCGTCTGGCCGACCTTGGCCGTCCCGGACCAAAGGGCGCAGACCGTGCGCAGCTCCGCCGGAGCTGACGCGGGCACCGAGTAGCGCTGATCGACTCGGTCGCCGGCGAACGGGGCCGGGTCGCGGGTCAGCAGGCGGGGCATCTCCCGGCTCCACGCGCGCTGGGTCGCCGCGTCGCCGTCGCGATGGCCGATCGGCAGGAACACCCCCGACGGCGAAGTGGCCGGGAGCGCTGCGCCCAGCACCTCGCGCATCGTGGCCATGGCCGCGCGCGCCCCCGACTGCAAGGCCCCCTCCATGTAGCCGTAGAAGCCCATCGAGGTCTGTTCGCCCGCGAAGAACAGGTGCCCCTCGTAGGGAAGGCTGAGCCGTTGCCCGACCGTGGTGACCTGCCCGACCGTAGGCACGGAGTAGCCGGTCGCCCGCCAGTCGACGAGCGTGGCCCGCACCGGTGTGACGCCCGGGAGGAAGGTGGCGAGTCGGCCCGCGTAGGCGGTCGCGTCCGGCAGCACGTACTCCCCGCCGGAGAAGACGGTGAGCCCGAACGGCGGGCCTGCCGGCTGCTGCCGGTCCGTGCTCTCCCAGCAGCTGCCCAGCTGGTCCCACATCCCAGTCGGGGCAAGCTCCGAACCCGGCCAGGTCAAGTCGTCGAACACGGTCAGGTACTTGACCGCCGGTCCATGGTCCATCTCGTACCTGCCCGCGGGCAGCGGTGGCTCGATCTCGATCCCCGACCACTGCGGCGCCGGGACGGCCAGGATCACATGGTCGAACTCATGGGTCGCGCCGTCCTCGGTCGTGACGGTCGCACCGGCGAACCCGAACCCGGCGGTGATCGCGATCCCGTTCACCGCCGTGCCCAGGCGAATGGTCCCCGGTACGGCGAAGTCGAGCGCCTGGGCGATCCGGTCCGCCAAGGCCTGGTTGCCCTGGACGCAGCGGGTGCTCTCGCTGGCCTGCCAGTAGCCGCGCATCCCCTCGACGTCGTCGCCTGTGCGGCCCGCGCGGACCAGCGTCAGCAGCCCAAGGTAGCTCTGAACGTCCACGGGTGCGCATGCGTCGTTGCCGAGAGTGAACTCGATCGCTTTACGCTGCAGCGGGGTGAGGTCCGAGCCCAGCTCGTCGAGTTTGTCTGAGACGGACATTCCATCGAACCGCTGCGCGTCGGGCGACTCCCACGGCCGCTCCGGGTGGATCGCCAGAGCCTCTTCGCCGATCACGTCGAGGTGGGGCAGGAGGCCGTCGTGCAGCGCCTTGATCTCATCAGTGCTGAGCTCTCGGTCGCCGAAGCGCATCCTGGTGCTGCCAGTGGTCAGCTCGACGAGGTCCAGCCCAAACCGCTCGGCCAGCTCGAGCCAGAGGGGGTGGTTGTCGCCGATGAGCTCGGCCCCGGCCTCGACGAGCTTCCCCGGGATGAACTCGTGATCGGTGTGGACCCGGCCACCGACCCGATTCACCGCCTCAAAGACCGTGACGTCGACACCGCAGGTCCGCAGGTACCACGCAGCGCTGAGGCCGGCGAAGCCCGCGCCTACGATGCCGACCCGCAGGTTAGTCAGATGATTGCCGTCCGGCGTGATCGAGGACACGGCCTCGGGGAGCAGCTGAGCGTCGAAGAGGGCGCGCGTGCGCGCGGCCCTGACTGAAGCGCGCTGGTCGTCATTCATCGACGAGTCGGAGAACATCCGCAGGAGCGACCCGATGAGCGAACGAGGCATCGACGTCTCCTAGACGAGGCGTTGCCGAGCTGACAAATACCGAAAGGAGGACCGTGAACTCTACCCGCGCTCAGCCGTCGGCAGCAAGGCTTACTCGTGAGGAGGTCAGCGACGACTGGCCCGGCGTCCTCCGCGTGAGCATCACGCAGTGAGCCCATGTTCGACAGGGCCGCCGCTCCGCGACCGAACTTGTCCCTCGGGTGTGGACGCCCTCCAGCCGGGTGCGCCACTCTAGGAGCTTCCCGGATCTTGGAGGAGCCATGAGCCACATCATCAGCACTGGTGCGAACGGGCAGTTGCACGGCATGACCGCTGCGGATGTCACCGAGTTGGTCACCGAGGCGCTGAAGAGCGAGCGCATCGTCCTCCACTTCCATGGCGGCCTGGTCAACAAGGCGGCCGGAGAGGGGGTGGCGCGGATGCTGACCCCGGTCTACGAGGAGGCGGGGGCGTACCCCATCTTCCTCGTCTGGCAGTCGGGCGCCGTGGAGATCATTCGTCACAACCTCCTGGAGATCGCGCGCGAGGAACTGTTCGACAGGCTGCTGCGCCGGATCCTTGCCTGGTCGGTGGGCAAGGTCCGTGACGTCGCCGGTGGGCGGCCCGGTCTGACAACGTCGTTGCCCAGCGAGCAGGAGGTCAGAACCGAGCTTGCTGCGCGAAAGCGGAAGACCGATCCTGAGGATGGAGAAGAGCCGTTCGGGGCCGAAGAGCCACGATCTGGCGTCACCCTCACGCAAGAAGAGGAAGAACGCTTCCTCACGGATGTCGAGCAGGATGCCGACGTCCGAGAGGCGTTGTACGGCGCTATGGCCGACCGCGGTCTGGAAGCCCGGACCGAGGGGGGGCGCGGCGTGCCGGACGTGCCTCCGATGGAAACCCACATGGACGCGGCGGTGCTCGAAAAATTGGCGGGCGACGGTTCCGAGGGCGCTCGTGGGCTGGTCAGTACGTACGCGCTGGCCAAACGGGCACTCGGCGTGCTGCGGTCCGTCCTCGCCCGCTACGACCTCGGCACCCACCACGGGGTGTACCCGACGGTGGTCGAGGAACTGCTCCGCGCCTTCTACATCGCCGACCTCGGCGGCGCAGAGTGGCAAGCGATGAAGAAGGAGACCTCCGACACCTTCGCAACGAAGGGGGAGCGCGGCGGTCGCCTCCTGATGGACGCCCTGGCCACGGGACTGCCAGCCGACGGCAGCAAGAGAATCACGCTGGTCGGGCATTCGACCGGGGCGGTCTTCATCGACAACCTGATCGCCGAGGTGCTCCAGCGCGATGAGGCTCAGGTGCGCACCCTTCCGAGGGACCAGCAGTTCCAGGTGTGCTTCCTCGCGCCGGCCGCGACGTCCGTCCACTTCGCCGACGCCCTGGGCAAGCAACCGGACTGGCTGGGTCGAGAACGGATCGGCCGCTTCCGCATGTTCACCATGACCGACGCAGCGGAGCGGGCCGATCGCCTGGCGGGTGCTGTCTACCCGCGCTCTCTGCTCTACCTGGTCTCCGGCCTCCTCGAGCGCGATGCGAGTGCCAAGTCCGCGTGGTCTCCGCTGGTGGGCCTGGCCCGCTACTTCGACGGCGACGTTGACGAGTTGCTCAGGTCCGACACGGGCAAGGCCGCGCGGCTGGCCGACCTGCGCGATTACCTTGGCGGCCAGGGTCTGCTCGTGCGTTCGCCAACGGAGCCGGAAGCCGAGCCCGGCTTCCGTTCTGGCGCCGTCCGCCACGGCGATTTCGACAACGACCCGCTAGTCCAGGAGAGCCTTGTCGAGTTGATCCGGACGTGGTGACATGGCCAGCCCGAACCCGTTCCACTACGCCGTTGCCGTCGGCATAAACGCATACCCCGGCGGCTACAAGCCGCTGAGCGGTCCGGTCAACGACGCCCGCGCGTTCGTTGACTGGCTGGTGGACCCCGAACAGGGCGGCCTGCCGGCAAAGAATGTCGAGCTCATCATCACGCCGAAGAAGGCGCCGGCGAAGCCGGCCACGGCCAAGCCGACCAAGCAGCTGATCGACGAGGCCCTGTGGGCGGCACACGAGAACCTGAACCAGGCTATTGGCACCGTTCCCGAGGAAGACCAGGCCACCGCCCGTGCAGCCTCACGTCTCTACTTCTTCGTCGCCGGCCACGGCATCCTGCCCGGCGACGGCGAGGCGGCATTGCTCGATGCGACAGCCCGGCCCAGGTTCCAGCCCAATATCGAGCTCGGGTCCTACGTCTCCTGGATGGCCAAGAACGGCGCCTTCGCCGAGGTCTGCGCGTTCGCCGACTGCTGCCGGAGCTACGAGCTGCTCGCCACCGCCGGCCAACCGTTCTTCTCCGCGCCACCGCGAATCGGCGGGCGCGTGGTCACGCTTCTCGGCTTCGCGACGAGTGCCGGTGACCTCTCGTTCGAGGAGATCGGCTCAGCGGAAGAGGCGGATTCGCGGCGCGGCTTCTTCAGCAAGGTGCTGATCGAGGGGTTGCGCGGAAACGCTGCTGACCCGAAGACCGGGCTGGTCACCACCAGCGGCCTCAGGGCCTACGTGGGTCCGGTCGTCGCTAACCTCACCCGGGACAAGCCGGTGCCGCAGCATGTCGAGCTGTACTCAGCCGAGAACATGGTCTTCGGTCCCGTCCGGACCAGCGCAACGGTCGGCCGGCCACCCGGGCGAACGGCCCGGAGGGTCGTTATCAACTTCCCAGCCGACTTCAGCGACTCCGTCGAGCTGGTCGCGCCGGACGGTGCGCGCATGACGTGGGAGCCGGTCGACGGTCCTTGGACGGTCAGACTGTACGACGGTGAGTGGTACGTGCAGCGTCCTGGTAGTAGCCAGGACTCGATGGGCCTGGTCGGTGACGGCCTGGTGTCTGTTTCAGGGGAGGACCGCGTTGTCGATCTCTGAACCGCCAACGACACTGGGCCGGCTGTCGGTGACCGCGCCCGGTGCCCGGATCCGGGTCCTGGACGCGTTCCTACGACCGGTCCAGGGCGCCACGGCGATGGACACCCTGAGCGCCGAACTCGACCCCGGCGCGTATCGGATTACTGCGCGGATCGGGGCTCGCGAGGTCAGTCAGGCGGTGCTCGTCCGGGCAGGAGGGCCGCCCAATGACGTGTGGCTGGCCCCTGACTTCGACGCCGCCGCTCCGGTGTACACCACCGCCACGGCCAACGAATCCCACGGTGAGCTGGCCTCGCAGCTCACGTCCGGTTCGTTGCCCGCGGCAGCGCGGCTCGTCGTGATCCTTCGCGGCCTGCGCAACCGGCCGATGGCCGACCTGCCAACCGCCGCGGCTGCTCCCGCGCCCACAGTCAGGGACCAGCACGGGAACGCACTGACCCTGCCGGTCCCCGCCGAGGACCCCTACCACGTCTGGGACCCGGGGCAGGAGAACCGGGCGCTCGGCTGGGCCGTCGACGTCGGGCCCGGTGGCTACCGCGTCCGCTGGGCGATGCCCGACGCTGACACCCAGGTCGAGCACGCTCTTTGGATCGCTCCGCACTCGCAGACGATTCTGTTCGTGCCGCAGGGACCGGCGGGTCCCGTTGCCGCCGGCGCCTCCGTCCACATCGTGCCGACCGCCGTCGCGTGGGACGCCTACGCCCCCGCAACTCTGGCGGTCGAGGCAACCCTGGCCGTGCTCCGCTCCGGCAGCACCCATCAGCGGGTTGAGGTCTGGAAAGGAGTGCTCGCCGATCCCAGCGCGCCGCCGATGCTCGGGCTGCTCACACTGCACGAGATGGTGCGGTCGATCGGCGCGGACCTGCCCTCGGACCTCCGGCGCGATGCCGAGCGGCTGCTGCACATGCTTCGCCACACCCTTGGCGAGAGCCCCGACGTGCTGGCTCTGGCCGCCACCGTGGCCCCCTCCATGGTCTCCGGCCAGGTCTCCTGGCCGCCCATGCTTCGCGCCAGCCACAATCTGTTCATGGCCGGTGAGAGATCCGGTCGCGACCTCATCGCCGCTGGATCGCTGCTCGAGCAGGTGACGGGCCAGGTGTATGCCAGCGCGCCGTGGCACGTCTACGACCCATCCGGCCTGGACGGTCCCGCTGGGCTGCCGCAGCCGACTCCACCCGCCCAGTCACCGCCCGCGGGACCGACATCCTCGGTTCGCCCCGGCGACCGGTCCTCAGCGGGACCATTGGACTCACTCGACTGGAGTGGGGGTGAGCTGCGGGGACATCTCGGCGAGGGGTACGAAGCGGACGCGGCGGAAGACGAGTTCGGCGGGGCCCCTTCTGTGGACCACGTCTGGCCGCCGCGGGCCCTGCACTGGGCTGGCCCCGCCCCACCACCCGTGGCAATGGAGCGGGTCAGGGACCTGCTGGGGATGGTCAAGTCCGCGCCCGGAGGTGGAGGGTCGGTAAGCCCGGACGAGGTCGCCGAGCGGCTCGGGATGACCGCCCGGCTTGCCCGCTCATGTATGGAGAAGCTGCAGAACTGATCGCGCTGAGCAGCACGTCGGAGGGTGAACGAGAGCGCAGGGTCACTCCTCTGGTTCGCAAGAGGTGCCCCTGCTCGGTAGCAAACGTGGACAACCCCGCGGCCAGGTCATCGAATCCGCCTGCTCTGCGAGCCCGCCAGCCGGCACAGCGACCGCGGCCCGGACTTCGACACCCCAACACACCCTGACCAAGGCCAACACCGCCACATCCATCAACTCGGCTCCACCGGCGCCGTCGATGCGGCTGCACAGAATCCCTGCACGGCTGGGTAGCCATATGCGATCCGGTGTTGACGGACGCGTCAGTTGAGGACGATGGCGTCGCACAGGGTGGCGACGGTGAGAGCCTGAGCGTCACTGACGGTGAGGCTGAGGAGGCTCCCACCGCGTGGTCCGTGGTCATGGTGTCGCCGGCCGGAGGGCAGGG
>JBBQWX010000111.1:0-15148 GCA_038210185.1 Actinomycetales bacterium | reverse complement strand
ATAGAGGGCGGCCAGGTCGGGGTCGGTGCTCGCGAGGCGTTCGGCCAGCTCGACGATGACGAGGCACTGCTTGAGGCTGGCGTCGTCCTCCATCTTGCCGTCGAGCATCACCGCACCCGTGCCGTCGCCCATCGCGTCCCTGACGCGGCGCGCGTGCGCGACGTCCTCGGCGCTGGGGCTGAAGACCTTCTTGGCGATCGAGATCTGCGCCGGGTGCAGGGTCCAGGTGCCGACGCAGCCCAGCAGGAACGCGTTGCGGAACTGGTCCTCGCACGCGACGACGTCGGCGATGTCCCCGAACGGGCCGTAGTACGGGAAGATCCCGTGCATCGCGCAGGCGTCGACCATCCGGGCGATCGTGTAGTGCCAGAGGTCCTGCTGGTAGGTGGCGCGCTCACCGGTGATGTCGCCCCCGACGGGATCCCGGCGCACCAGGTAGCCGGGGTGCCCACCGCCGACCCGCGTGGTCTTCATCCGGCGGTCGGCGGCGAGGTCGGCCGGGCCCAGGCTGATGCCCTGCATGCGCGGGCTGGCGCCGGCGATCTCCTCGACGTTCGCCATCCCGCGGGCGGTCTCGAGGATCGCATGGACGAGGATCGGGCGGGCCAGCCCGGCGCGCGCCTCGAGCTGGGCGAGCAGGCGGTCGACGTAGTGGATGTCCTCGGGGCCCTGCACCTTGGGCACCATGACGACGTCGAGCCGGTCGCCTATCTCGGCGACGAGGGTGGTGAGGTCGTCGAGCGCCCACGGGGAGTCGAGCGAGTTGACCCGGGTCCACAGCTGGGTGTGCCCGCCGAAGTCGGTGCTGCGGGCGATCTCGACGAGACCGGCCCGCGCCGCCTCCTTGTTCTCGGCCTTGACGGCGTCCTCCAGGTTGCCCAGGAGCACGTCGACGGTACCGACGAGCTGGGGCACCTTCGCTGCCATCTTCGGGTTGCTCGGGTCGAAGAAGTGGATCATCCGGCTCGGGCGGGCGGGCACCTCGCGCACCGGAGCGGGCGCTCCTACGGCGAGGGGCGTGAAGAAGTCCTTGGCGCTGCGCATGCGGGAGCCTCTCGTCGGCGAGATCTGGGTCTGTCTTGGACGCTAGCAGCGAGGCGCGCCCCCGTCGCATGAGCCACGTCACGCTGGAACCCAGGAAGGCACGCAGAAGACCGGATGCCGAGCTGCACGTGCTGCGTGCGGCCCGAACTCACGCGTGGGAGAGTGACCGGGTGAGCGAGGAGGCGCCGGCTGCGGCATACGTCAACGTCACCCGACTGATCTCGCAGGCCGCGAGCAAGTCGGGCCTGCTCTGGGTGCGCCTACCCGACGGTGGCACCCACCCGGTCTGGCACGTGTGGCACGACGACGGCGACGACCGCGGCACCGGGCCCGCGGCCTACGTGGTCTCGGGCCCCGGCGAGCAGACGCTGCCCTGGCTCCCGGACGAGGTCGAGCTCATCCTGCGCAGCAAGGACACGGGCGGTCGGCTGGTCACGGTGCACGCGACCGCCCGCGAGGTGACGCCCGAGGATGCCGGGTGGGACGCCGCGGTCGACGTGCTGCGGCCGGCGCGGCTCAACGGCGTGGGCGACCTCGCGCAGCGGTGGCGCGAGTCGTGCACCATCCACGTGCTGACCCCGCACGGGCGGCCCATCGAGGGCCCGGGGTCCTACCGTGCTGCCTCGGGGGCGGCCGCGGTTCGCCCGGCGGCACCGGCGACCACGGGCTGGCGGCCGTGGCACTGGCGCGGCCGGGCCGGCGCCCGGCGAAACAACCGCCCCTCCGCCTGACCGCAGGATGACGAGGGCGAGCGCTTCGCCCCGATAGCCTGTGCGCGTGAGCACGCCGACCCGCGCCTTCGTCGGCCGCCTGACCGAGCTGAGCGTCTTCGACCCGCTCGGGGACCAGGTCGGCCGGGTTCGCGACGTCGTCGTCACCTTCAGCCTGACCCGCACCCGGCCGCGGGTCATCGGTCTGGTGGTCGAGGTGCCGGGCCGACGCCGGGTCTTCGTGCCGATGACCCGGGTGACCTCGGTCGAGGGTGGCCAGGTCATCACCACCGGCCTGGTCAACATGCGCCGCTTCGAGCAGCGCGGCAACGAGAACCTCGTCGTCGCCGAGCTCTTCGAGCGCCCGGTGCGGGTGCGCACCGACGAGGGCGAGGTCGTCGACGCGACGGTCGAGGACATCGGCATCGAGCAGCTCGGCACGCGCGGCTGGAGCGTCGCCCGTGCCTTCGTGCGCACCGGCGTCGCCCGCGGGGGCCTCGGCCGGCTGGGGCGTCGCCGTGGCGAGACCCTCCTGGTGGGGATCGAGGACGTCCTCGGCCTGCGCGAGCCCAGCGACGGCCAGGGCGCCGCGCGCCTCCTCGAGGCGTATGAGGACCTCAAGCCGGCCGACCTCGCCGAGTTCATCCACGAGCTCACCCCGCGCCGCCGCGCGGAGGTCGCCGCGGCCCTGAACGACGACCGGCTCGCCGACGTCATCCAGGAGCTGCCCGAGGACGACCAGGTCGAGATCCTGGCGGGCCTCGCCGTCGGCCGGGCCGCCGATGTGCTCGAGGCCATGGAACCCGACGATGCCGCCGACCTGCTCGCCGAGCTGCCCAAGGAGCGCCAGGAGGAGCTGCTCCAGAAGATGGAGCCCGACGAGGCGGCCGACCTGCGACGCCTGCTCACCTACGACGAGAACACCGCGGGTGGCCTGATGACGACCGAGCCGGTCATCCTGGGCCCGGAGGCCTCCATTGCCGAGGCGCTGGCCGTGGTGCGCCGGGTCGAGCTCTCGACCGCCCTGGCCACCACCGTCTTCGTGTGCCGGTCCCCGCTCGAGACCCCCACCGGTCGCTATCTCGGCATGGTGCACATCCAGCGGCTGCTCCGCGAGCCCCCGCACGCCCCGATCGGCGGCATCCTCGACAAGGACGTCGAGCCGCTCGCCCCCGACGCCACCCTGGGCCAGGTGGCCCGCATGCTGGCGACCTACGACCTCGTCGGCCTGCCCGTCGTCGACGCCGAGGGTCACCTGCTCGGCGCGGTCACGGTCGACGACGTGCTCGACCACATCCTTCCCGAGGACTGGCGTGAGGAGCGTCACGACGTCATGACCGCCGAGGGGGTGCGCCGTGGCTGAGCGCGAGCGCCGGGCCCGCATCGACCAGCCGCGCGAGGGTGGCCGCCGCCTGACCATGCCGTCGAGCTTCACGGAGGAGACCTTCGGCGTCGCCTCGGAGAAGTTCGCCCGGTACATGGGCACCCCGTTCTTCCTCATCGGCATGACGATCGTCGTGCTGATCTGGGTCGCGTGGAACGTGTTCGCGCCGTCGTCGATGCGGTTCGACACCTACCCGTTCATCTTCCTCACCCTGATGCTCAGCCTGCAGGCGTCCTACGCCGCGCCGCTGATCCTGCTCGCCCAGAACCGGCAGGCCGACCGCGACCGGTTCGCCCTCGAGCAGGACCGCAGCCGCGACGAGCGCAACCTGGCCGACACCGAGTTCCTCACCCGGGAGGTCGCCGCCCTGCGCATCGCGCTGCGCGACCAGGCCACCCGCGACTTCGTGCGCAGCGAGCTGCGCGACCTGCTCGACGAGATGGAGCAGCGCGGCCTGGTGCTCACCCGCGCCGTCGAACCCGGCGAGGGCCAGGTCCGGGGAACACCGCCGCCGACCTAGACTGGGGCCATGCCCCTGGTCACCCCTGACGCCCTGCACGCTGCTCTTGCAACGGTCATCGACCCCGAGATCCGCAAGCCCGTCACCGAGCTCGGCATGGTCGAGAGCGTCGCCGCCGACGACGCCGGCCACGTCGCGGTCACCATCCTGCTCACGGTGGCGGCCTGCCCGCTCAAGGACACCCTCACCAAGGACACCACCGAGGCCCTCGCCGCCGTCGAGGGCGTCACCGGCGTCACCGTCACCCTCGGGGTGATGAGCGACGAGCAGCGCGGCCAGCTGAAGACGACGCTGCGCGGCGGGGTCGCCGAGCGCGAGGTGCCGTTCGCGCAGGCCGGTTCGCTGACCCGCGTCTACGCCGTCGCGTCCGGCAAGGGCGGCGTCGGCAAGTCGTCGGTCACGGCCAACCTCGCGGCATCCCTGGCCCAGCAGGGCCTGCGGGTCGGCGTCGTCGACGCCGACATCTACGGCTTCTCGATCCCCCGCATGCTCGGGGTCACCGGCCGGCCGACCCAGGTCGACGACATGATCCTGCCGCCGCTGAGCCACGACGTGAAGGTGATCTCGATCGGCATGTTCGTGCCGGGCAACCAGCCGGTCGTCTGGCGCGGGCCGATGCTGCACCGGGCCCTGCAGCAGTTCCTCGCCGACGTGTTCTGGGGCGACCTCGACGTACTCCTGCTCGACCTGCCCCCGGGCACCGGCGACATCGCCATCTCGGTGGCCCAGCTCATCCCCGGCGCCGAGATCCTGGTGGTCACCACCCCGCAGGCCGCCGCGGCCGAGGTCGCCGAACGCGCCGGCGCCATTGCGATGCAGACCCACCAGCGGGTCACGGGCGTCATCGAGAACATGAGCTGGCTGGAGCTGCCCGACGGCACCCGCCAGGAGATCTTCGGCTCCGGCGGTGGCCGGGACGTCGCCGACTCGCTCACCCGCACCATCGGCGCCGAGGTGCCGCTGCTCGGCCAGATCCCGCTCGACACCCGCCTGCGGATCGGCGCCGACCAGGGGATGCCGGTCGTGCTCGGTGAGCCGGACTCCCCCGCGGCGGTCGCGCTGCGCGGCATCGCCAAGGGGCTGGGCTCACGCGCGCGTGGGCTCGCCGGTCGCTCGCTCGGCCTCACCCCCGCCGGCCGCTGACCCCCGGGGCCCGGCCCGCGCAGTAGACTCGGACTCACCGAGGGTGCGCAGGGCCGGGCCCATCCGGCACCCAGCCCCCGGCTCAGCACCATGGCCCCAGCGGGCCGGGATCGAGCCATCATGTCCACCACAAGCATCGTCGTCCTCGTCGCGATCGCCGTCCTGCTCCTCGTGCTGCTGGCGATGTCCGTCAAGGTCGTGAAGCAGTACGAGGAGGGGGTCGTCTTCCGCTTCGGAAGGGTCACCGGCCTACGGCATCCCGGCCTGCGCCTGATCATCCCGTTCGTCGAGGTGCTGCACCGGGTGTCGCTGCGCATCGTGACCATGCCCATCCAGTCGCAGGGCATCATCACCCGCGACAACGTCAGCGTCGACGTCTCGGCGGTCGCCTACTTCCGGGTGGTCGACCCGATCCGCTCGGTCGTCGCCATCGAGAACCCCGACGCGGCGATCAACCAGATCGCTCAGACCACGCTGCGCAAGGTGGTCGGCCAGCACACCCTCGACGAGACCCTCTCGGAGACCGACGCGATCAACCTCGACATCCGCTCCATCCTGGACGTCGCCACGGTCGAGTGGGGCATCGAGGTCACCCTGGTGGAGCTCAAGGACATCCAGCTGCCCGACAGCATGAAGCGCGCGATGGCCCGCCAGGCCGAGGCCGAGCGGGAGAAGAGGGCCAAGATCATCAACGCCGAGGGCGAGGCGCTCGCCGCCGCCGCGTTGGGCGACGCGTCCGACACGATGATGGCGCACCCGATCGCGCTGCAGCTGCGCAACCTGCAGAGCCTCGTCGAGATCGGCGTCGACAAGAACACCGTCGTGGTCTTCCCCGCTCCGTTGATGTCGACCATCGCCGAGCTCGGCACCTTCCTGGCCCGCGAGGGTGTCGCGGCCGACACCCACGAGCGCGCGCCGTCGGCGAAACTCACCCCTGAGGAGCTCGTTCTCGCCGGCGCCGGCCACTGACGGCGCGGTCAGGTCGCGTCGGGGTCCCAGGGGGTCGGCCGGGCCGGGTCCCAGGACCGCGGGTCGGCGAGCACGGTCGACCCGGCGTCATCCGGGCCGTGGTCGGCGGTGCGGGCGGTCGCGCCTGCTGTCGCGCCCACCGACGCGGCGGCACTGGTGTCGCCGGGACTCCCGGATGCCGCCGAGCGCACCGAGTCGATCTCGCCGCGCACCGGGGCGACGGCCTCGTCGAGCGGGTCGAGCAGGGCCTCCTTGACGATGCGGCGTGGGTCGTACTGCCGCGGGTCGTACTGTCGCCAGTTGATGTCCTCGTACTCGGGGCCGAGCTGGTCCTTGAGCTGGTCCTTGGCACCCTCGGCCATCACCCGGAGCCGGCGGATGCCGTGCGCCAGCTTGGCGGCGTACTCCGGGAGCCGCTCGGGGCCGAGCACGAACACGGCGATGAGTGCGATGAGCACGATCTCCCAGACGTTCACGCCGAGCTCCGTCCCCTCGTCGACACCGCCGGGCCGCGGGTGGTCACTCGCCCGAGCCTTCGAGCACCATCGTGACATCCCGCTCGCTGCCGTCGCGACGGACGGTCAGCGTGACCTTCTCGCCGACAGTGCGCGCGCGGATGGCGACCACGAGCTCGCCGCCCTCGGAGACCGGCTTGCCGTCGAAGGCGACGACCACGTCGCCTGCCTCGAGCCCGGCCTCGTCTGCCGGACCGTCGGGGTTGACCGCCGGCTCCCCGTCGGGGCCCTCGTCGGCGATGCGCACGCCCTCACCGGTGTAGCCCGAGTCGAGGTAGACCCCGATGACCGGGTGCACCGCCTTGCCCGTCGTGATCAGCTGCACGACGGTGGTGCGCACCTGGTCGCTCGGGATCGCGAAGCCCACCCCGATGTTCCCGCCCTGCGCGGTGACGCCGGAGCCGGGCGCCTGGGCGATCGCCGAGTTGACCCCGATGACCCGGCCCTGCATGTCGAGCAGCGGCCCCCCGGAGTTGCCCGGGTTGATCGCCGCGTCGGTCTGGATGGCGTTGATGTAGGACTGGTCGTCGGCCTGGCCGGGCGTCACGGGGCGGTTGAGGGCGCTGACGATGCCGGCGGTGACGGTGGAGTCCAGGCCGAGGGGCGCACCCACCGCGATGACCTCGTCGCCGACCACGACGTCGGCCGAGCTGCCCAGGACGAGCGGCGTGAGGTCGGTGCGGTCGACCTTGACGACGGCGAGGTCGTAGGACCCGTCGCGCCCGACCACCGTGCCGGGGACCTGCTGGCCGTTCGCGAGGACGACGGTGATCTTGCCGCCGTCGGCGGCCCCCGCGATGACGTGGTTGTTCGTGACGATGTGACCGGCGGAGTCGTAGACCCAGCCCGAGCCGGTGCCCGTGCCGTCGGCGCCCTCCACCCGCAGCGTCACGACGCTGGGGGTGGCTCGGGCCGCGATGTTCGCGACCGTGCCGTTCGGCCTGGCGGTCGCGCCCGCCCCGACACTCGGCGCCGGGGCACCGCTGGTGCCCGAGGTACCACGGTCGGCGAGCACGCCGCCGAGAAGGCCGCCGACGAGCCCGGCCAGGAGGGCGACGGCGAGCGAGATGCCGACCAGCGCACCCCACCCCGGGCCGCGACGCCCACGAGACTGCTCCGACCCGGCGAGGCCGGGCAGCGGAGGATAGGTCGGGTGGGCGGGGGCGGCCGCGGTCACCGCGGGAACGGGCTGGGTGGCGGTGTACGGGTCCTGCCCGGCGGGCGAGCCGTAGCCGGCATACGGGTCCTGCCCGGCGTACGGGTCCTGCCCGGCGGAGGAGCCGTCGGGGGCGTAGGGGGTCGTTCCCGGCTCCGGGCTGGCCCAGACGGGCGTCGTGGCCTGCGGGATCTCGGCCGTCTGCGCGGGGACACCGGTGGGGACGTCGCCGTCCTCGGGGCGGCCCCACGGGCTCCAGTCGTCGCGCCCGCGCTCGTGGTCGGTGGTCATGGGGACGATTGTGCACGGTCGCCGACCCGACCGACGACGACGGTCTGGCCCAGTCGAACCTGGGTGAGCGACACGGTGGGCGACGGGGTGCGCCCCGGCGTCGCGGCGGGCGACACGACCGGCGTCGTGGCGGTGGCCAGCCCGGGGCGGGCGCCCACCGGTACCGGCGCGACGGTCAGGCTCCAGGCCGCGGCGGCCGAGACCCCCGCGGCGGCGGCGGCGACGACGGTCGCGCGCAGGGCACTGCGGTGACAGGGGGGAGCCGACGGTGCGAGCAGGGCCGGCTGGTCACGAGCCGTCGGCACCGGCCGCGGGCCGACGTCGGAGGCGAGCGCGGTGCCGAGCGCGAGCAGGGTCGAGCGCAGGTCGCCGGGCATCGACGGCGCCCCGGCGAGGGCGCTGCGCAGCCGACGCTCCTGCGCCACGTCGTGCGCGCAGGCCTGGCAGGCGACGAGGTGCCGGTCCCAGGCCCACTGGCGGTCCAGCGGAAGGCGGCCGGCGGCGTACTCCGCCAGCTCCTCACCCTGGCACCGCACCCGCAACGCATCGGTCATACGGTTCCCGCGGCGGGGCGGCGGATGATCCGGCCCCGGCTCCTGGCCGGTGTCGTGGACGGTTGCGGGGCGCGGTGGGCGAGGGACTCCCGCAGCTGCGCGCGTCCGCGGTGGATGCGCGAACGGACGGTGCCGAGCTTGATGCCCAGGGTCGCCGCAACCTCCTCGTAGGACAGCCCCTCGATGTCGCACAGGACGACGGCGGCCCGGAAGTCGGGCGAGAGGGCGTCGAGCGCGCGCTGCACGTCGTCGTCGAAGTGGGCGTCGTGGTAGCTCTGCTCCGGGCCGGGGCCGCGGCTGGGCAGCCTGGCGGCGGACTCGTCGGTCAGCGCGTCGAAGCGGATCCGCTGCTTGCGGCGCATCTTGTCGAGGAAGACGTTGGTGGTGATGCGGTGCAGCCAGCCCTCGAAAGTGCCCGGCTGGTAGGTGTGCAGCGAGCGGAACACCCGCACGAACACGTCCTGGGTGAGGTCCTCGGCATCGTGCACGTTGCCGGTGAGGCGGTAGGCCAGCCGGTAGACCCGTGCGGAGTGCTGCTCGACGACCTCTTCCCAGGTCGGAGGCACCCAACCGGCAGTCGGCGTCCCGCCATCTCGCGCGGCATACGTCGTTGTCATCGGTTCTTCCCTCACCAGGCTGCTCATGTCACCCATCGATACGCGTCTGAGCTCGGAATTGTTCCCGGTCTTCCTGAACGAACGCTGGGAACCGCGTCTGCGCGCCGGGGGCGTCGCAGAGCCATAGGGTTGACGCATGAGCCAACTCAAGCCGGCCAGCTGGTCCTATGCCGAACAGTTTCTACCCGAGCCGGAGGTCGTCGAAACCGCGCGGCGGCGCGGCCTCGAGTTCGGCGACGCCAGCCCCGTGGGCACCGGCGCGGGCGCGGTGCTGCGCTTCGTCGCCGCGGCCGTGCAGGCGCGACACGTCGTCGAGATCGGCACCGGAGCCGGCACGTCGGGTCTGTGGTTGCTCTCGGGGATGCCGGCCGACGGCATCCTCACGACGATCGACTCCTCCGCCGAGCACCAGCGGGCTGCCCGTGCCGCCTACGCCGAGGCGGGGTACGCCCACCAACGCACCCGGGTGATCACCGGCGCGGCGGCCGACGTGCTGCCGCGGATGGCTGATGCCGCCTATGACCTGGTCATGGTCGACGCCGACAAGGACGGCTACCCGGTCTACGTCGAGCACGCCGTGCGCCTGCTGCGCTCGGGGGGCGTGCTCGTGCTGGACAACATGCTCTGGCACGACCAGGTGGCCGACCCGGCCGCCCGCGACGCGACGACGAGCACCCTGCGCGACCTCGGCAAGTCGCTGCGCGACCACGACGAGCTCGTCACGGCGCTGCTGCCGGTCAGCGACGGGCTGCTCGTCGCGGTCAAGCGCTGACCCGGGCGGCGGCGATCAGCTGACGTCGGGGCCCGCGCCGCGACGGAAGCCCGCGGGGCCCTCGGCGATGGCGACGACCTCCCAGTCCTCCAGGAGCACCGGCGATGAGCCGACGATGGCGCTGCCGGGGGCGTTCGCCGCGCCCGGCTCGAAGCCGGCACGGAACACCGTGCGGTCCTGCTCGCTGTCGAAGACGTAGGTTCCCTCGAACCACTCCCCCTCCCGCATCCGCCACACCTTGAAGGCCAGCCCGTCGAGGAACATGAACCGCGCGATCGAGGTGCCCACGACGTACTCGCGCAGCTGGTCGGCGGCGTCGTCCGGGGCGTTCTCCAGCGACCAGCGCACCGTCAGCCCGTACCCGGCGTTCATGCCATCTCCTCCAGCCATCGCAGCAGCAGTCGTGTACCGAACCCGGTGGCCCCCTTCGTGGAGGCGCCGGCATCGACGTCCGAGCGCCCGGTGCCCGCGATGTCGAGGTGCGCCCACCGGCGCTTCCCCACGAACTCGCGGAGGAACAGGGCCGCCGTGACCGCTCCACCCCCCACACCGGGAGCGATGTGGGTGAGGTCGGCGACGTCGGAGTCGAGGGCTCGACGGTAGGTGTCGGGCAGGGGCATCGGCCAGAGCGTCTCACCAGTCGTCACGCCGGCCGCGACGAGCGCGTCGGTCAGGCCGGCATCCGTGGAGAAGACGGGCGCCAGGGCCCGGCCGAGGGCGATGCGGGCCGCACCGGTCAGGGTCGCGACGTCGACGAGGTAGTCGGGGTCGAGGTGGGCGTCGGCGTACGCCAGGGCGTCGGCCATCACGATGCGGCCCTCGGCGTCGGTGTTGCCGATCTCGACGGTGCGCCCGCCGTACTGGGTGACGACGTCACCGGGGCGGTAGGAGGCTCCCCCGACGGCGTTCTCGGCGATGGCGAGCAGGCCGGTCACGCGCACCGGCACCTCGAGCTCGCGACAGGCCGACAGCACCGCGAGCACGATGGCGGCGCCGGACATGTCGGTCTTCATGCCGAGCATGCCGTCGACCGGCTTGACCTGCAGCCCACCGGTGTCGAAGGTGATGCCCTTGCCCACCAGCACGACCCGCGGTGTGGATGCCGCGGCGCCCGCGGGCTCGTGGTCGAGCCGCACCAGCCGCGGCGGAGTGGCGGACCCCTGCCCCACGGCGAGGATGCCGCCGAAGCCGTCGGCCCGCAGCGCCCGCTCGTCCCAGACCCGCACCTCCAGGCCCGTGCGACGCGCGACGGAGCGGGCCCGACCCGCAAGCCAGGCGGGGCTCTTGGTGTTCGAGGGCGTGGCCGCCAGGGCGCGAGCGACGAGCTGGGCCCTGGCCCGCACCACCGCGCGCTGCACCATCGCGGCATCCGCTGGGCCCGTGACCACGCACGTCGCCGCCGGCTCGCAGCCGGCGACCGCACCACCGCGCGTCCAGCGGGGTGCGGCCCACGACGCCAGCACGACCGCCTCCACGTAGGCCGGGAGCGCGCCGCCCAGGGCCACGTCGCCGACCGCGTGAACGACGTCGCCGCGGTCCCGGGTCGCTCGACCGACGGCGGCTCCAGCGCTGCGCCACGCCGCGACGGAGCCGTCGCCGACCCCGACGAGCAGCACCCGGCGCACCGCGGCCGAGCCCGGCGGCAGGGGCACCGACGTCACGGAACCGGCCCGGGTAGCGGGTTCGTGGGTGGCGAGCAGGACGTCGACGCCGGCCCCGAGGGCGGTCAGCGCGGTGCGGGCGGCGGCATCCCCCTCCGGCCCGTCGGCGACGGGCGCCACCATGACGGAGCGGGCGTGGCCCGCTGCGGCCGGGGCGGACAAGGCCTGCTCGAGGGCGGGGCGCACACTCCACGCGGACGTTCGGGGGCTGAGGATGACGTCGTCACGGGGCACTCGGCGACCCTACCCACTGGTGCACGCGTCCGGCTGCGGGAACGCGACGAGGCCCCCGCCGTGTGGCGGGGGCCTCGTCAGCGGTCATCTGGTGCGCTTCAGGCCAGACCCTCGCAGTTGTCGATGGCCGCACCGAGGGCGCGGACCTCGTCGGGGGTCATCTCGACGACGAGCCGGCCGCCACCCTCGAGTGGCATGCGCAGCACGATGCCACGACCTTCCTTGGTGACCTCGAGCGGGCCGTCGCCCGTCCTCGGCTTCATTGCCGCCATCGCTGGATCCCTTCATCTCCGCGGCTGCAGTTGCGCCGCGCGTGTCCCGGCGCCGGACAGCCGGGTGTAGACCTCCAGTATCCCGTAGCCGTGCGACGGAATGAAATCCGTGGAAACCACCCCCCGCAGGTCAGGGGGGAATCGACCCCCACGGGGTGTAGACCAGCAGGGAGCAGGTCCACCAGAACACGCCGGCCACGAGGACGAGCAGCACCACCGCCACCCGTCGGCGCCAGTGCGGCACGACCCCTTGGCCGTTGGCCGTACGCATCGCCACCGACGCCACGAGCGCGGCGATCGGGACGTCGAGCAGCAGGAACCGCCACATGCTGGTGATGGGACGCACCACCGCGAACAGGTAGACCGGGTACGCCAGGGCCCAGGCCCGGGCCTCGATGCAGATCCACCGTCCGTGGCGGCCCAGCACCAGGGCGACGTAGGTGGCGGCGAGCGCCACGAGCACGACGACTCCGGCGATGCCCTTGCTCTGCCAGGCCCACTCGAACCACAGGACGAAGGGGCCCTTGTCGGGGCGCTGCCCCCAGGCCGCCTGGACGTCGAAGAACGCGGTGGGCACCCCTGTGGTCACGGCCGCCACGACGGGCCACGCCACCGCGCTCACGGCCAGCGCCCCGATCATGACCACCGCGCTGGCGCGTTGCCCGGCGAGCGGTCGTTCGCCGGCCCTGCGGTCCTCACGCCACCGGACCACCAGGTGGATCAGCGCCGCCGCGCCCAGCGCCGGGGCGACCCCGCGGGTGAACCCCAGCGGCACCGCCATGACCGCGACGAGCAGGTAGCTGCGGCGCACGAGCAGCAGCAGCGCCCCTGCGACGAGCGCCACGGCGAGCGCCTCGGTGTAGGGCTTAAGCATCACGGCGGTGGTCGGGTAGAAGCACCACAGGCCGACCGCGACCAGGGCGAGGCGTTCGCGCTGCGGCTGGCGGTCGGCGTGCACCCCTGAGCGCAGGACCGTCCAGATGAGCACCGCCGCCACCCCACCGAGCACCAGGTTCAGCACTCCACCGGCCAGGGCGAACGGCATCCCGGTCAGCATCACGAGCTTCACGAGGAACGGGTAGAGCGGGTAGAACGCCCAAGCGCTGTAGGTGACCCGACCGTTGTCGGCGTCGACGGGCAGGGGCACCGGGTAGCCGTCCCTGGCGATCCGCTCGTACCAGACGCCGTCCCAGAGCCCGAACATGTCGCCGAGGCCGGGCGTCGGGTGGCCGACCCCGGCGGGGTTCTGGAACCAGGTCGCCGCCACCCACAGCGCGAGCAGTGCCACGACCCTCGAGACGAGGTAGACCGCGAGGATCGTGCGCACCGGGTGCCCCAGCGCGCGGGCGCCGAGGGCGTGCCTTCCGGCAGACGTGAACGGGCTCGGCCGCGCCGGGGTGGCCTGCCGAGCAACCTCAGCCAGCGCCATCGGTCACCTCCCGCACGTCCCAGGCGTACACGCCTCCGGTGTGCTCGGGCGTGCCGAAGGCGGTGCTGAGCGAGGCCAGCAGGGCCGGCGCCTCGGGGCGGGCGTCGGGCAGCACGATGACGTCGACCCGGCCGTCGCGCAGGTCCTGGTGGAACTGCTCGACCTGGCTCGCGGAGGCGTCCGTCGGGCCGTTCTCGGTGATGTCGGCCATCCACTGGGTCAGGGCGGTCGGGGTGGAACCGTACTGGCCACCGCGGGCCGCGGTGGAGTCCGGCCCGACGAAGTAGCCTGCCACGACCGGGAAGCCCCACCGGGCCCGGGCCTGCCACTCCAGGGCCCGGGTGTCGGCGACCCACGGGGCCGGGGCGGCGAGCACAGAACCGCCCTCGTCGACCCAGTGGCGCCAGGTGCCGTCGCTGAAGAAGGCCGGCATCGGTGCCCGCTGGTCGACGAGCAGCGGAGTGGGAAGGACCGGGAGCAGCACGAGCAGCCCCACCAGGCCGCTGACGGCGAGACCGGCGCCGACGTGACCGGCAGACCGGGTGGCGAGCCGGCGCACCTCCTCCAGGCCGAGCGCGAGCAGCGCGCCGAGGGCGGGCACCGCGACGAGGGCGAACCGGGTCGGGAGGACGTTCTCGATCACCGGCAGCTGATCGAACAGCGCCCACGGCCCGGGGATACCGGTGGCCGTGCCGTTGAGGGTCACCTCCTCGCCGAGGGAGAGCCAGCACGACACCAGGACGACGGCGCCGAGGGCCTGCACGAGGAGGCGACGCCACATCACGGCGACGACGGCCGCCGCCGCCAGCAGGAGGGGGATGCCGAAGAAGGAGTTCTCCTCCGTGCGGTTCATCGACAGCGCCGCCGACGCCCACGGGTCGGCCCAGATGCTACGGGTGGCCCTTCCCCACAGCTGGGCCAGGTCGTTGCCGGCGGGCGGGTGCCAGATCGAGGTGTAGCTCTGGGGGCCGGCGAACTGCCACCACAGGGGCACGGCCACGACCGCGAGGCACACCCCGGCGCCGACACCCAGGCCCGGCAGCATCCGCAACACGTCGACCCGGCCGTGGGCGAGGTAGACCACTGCGGCGACGGCCAGGCCGATGGCCGTGAGGAGCAGCACCTCCTCGCCGATGAACACCTGCCAGGCCGCGAGCAACCCCAGCACGACGCCGTTCCGCACGGGGCGGCGGCCCTCGACGACGCGCAGCACCCGGTCGACGATCAGCGGCACGAGGAACTGCGCGACGAAGTTGGGGTGGCCGTTGGCGTGCGAGACCATGCCGGGCGCGAAGCCGACGAAGCCCGCGCCGATCGCGGTGGCGAGCGGGTGCACCGCGAGCCGGCGGCGGAACAGCCAGAACCAGGCGGATGCCGTGAGCGCCAGACCGAGCAGCTCGACGACGAGGAACGTCGCCGACGGCCCCGCGACCAGGGTGATCGGGGCCAGGGGGATGCCCAGGCCCAGCACCGCCGCGTTGGCCATCAGGTTGACACCGTCGGGGAAGTTCTGGAGGTCGCTGAACAGCGGGTTGGCCAGGGTCACGAGGTTGTGCGCGGCGGCGCCGAAGTACCACTCGAACGCCTGTTGGTCCTGCACGCCCTGCGAGAGGTAGCCGGTGCGCAGGTCGGCGATGACCCCCGACATCACCCAGCCAGCGACGAGGAGGTAGGCCAGCGGGGCCAACAGGTCGAGCCGGCGCAGCGGGGCGGGGTGTCCGGCAGCCTGGGCCTGGTCACGCCCGGCTGCCGGACGGGGTCGAGGGGGCGGTTCGTCCTCCCCCGACGGCTCCGGGCCCGTGACGCCGAGCACCGCCGGAGGTGCAACCGTCGCGGTGGCGAGCGGGTGCACCGCGAGCCGGCGGCGGAACAGCCAG
>JBBQWX010000110.1:0-15166 GCA_038210185.1 Actinomycetales bacterium | reverse complement strand
GACCGGTCGCGCACCCTGCATCACCCCGTCGGGTGCACCAGCAGTGCCCCTCTGTGGTCGCAGTGACGTCGTCGCCGAGCGGGCAGGTTCTTCGCCTGCCGATGGTGGTCCCAGAATCCGGCGCTGAGGGCGTCCCATTGTCGGCCGTCCAAACAAGCCCGGGTCTCAGAGTCGTTCCCGGCTGACACTGATGGCCCGCGATTCCTCAATCACACCGATCGAGCTCAACCACGCGAAGCTGCCGCGGTGGCGGCGGCGCTCACATCCATTCTGGAGGGCTCCGGCCTCGTTGTGGACCAGGCCGATGAGGACTTGCCCGGCGATCTGCGGGTGCGAGAGCTACAGCATCCTGCAGTCTTCAGTCCATCGGAGCCTGGCCGAGCTGAAGCAGGCCAGCCGCCGGCTGCCCGCGTCGATCGAACCGCTGCGATGTCCTTGCCCGAGTCCTCAACGAAACGAAGCCGAACGTTGATGACCTGCGAGGTCGTCGGTCTTCCCCGTGGGTAGATTCCCGGCATGGTGCGGTTGCGGCGGGTGTCCCCGCAGATGAAGGGGTGGACGCGCCGGCGAGCCGGAAAGGGTTTCGCCTACCTCGACGCCGTCGGTCAGCGCCTCCCCGCCCAGGACGTCGAGCGGATCCGGGGCCTCGCCATCCCGCCCGCCTGGCGCGACGTCTGGATCTGCCCGTACCCCAGCGGCCACATCCAGGCCCTCGGCACCGACGCCGCCGGCCGCCGCCAGTACCTCTACCACCCCGACTGGCGCACCCAGCGCGACCAGCTCAAGTTCGACCGCGTCAAGCTGGCCGGCACCCGGCTGGCCGGGGCCCGCGAGCGGATGATCGAGGACCTCCAGGGCGAGGGGATGCCGCTCTCGCGCGCAGCCGCGACCGCCACCCGGCTGCTCGACCTCGGCTACTTCCGCATCGGCAGCGACGCCTACGCCGACGCCAACGGCTCCTTCGGCCTCACCACCCTCGAGCGCCGCCACGTGCGCCGCCAAGGGGCGGACCTGGTCTTTGCCTTCGTCGGCAAGTCGGGCGTCGAGCACTCGATCACGATCAGCGACCCGCAGGTCATCGAGTCGCTCAACCTGATGCGCAGGCGCCGCGGCGGGTCGACCCGCCTGCTGGCCTACCGCGAACAGGCCCGGTGGGCTGACCTCGACGCCTCGGCGGTCAACGCCTACATCACCGCGATGGTGCACGAGGACCTCACCGCGAAGGACTTCCGCACCTGGCACGCCACCGTGCTCGCCGCCGTGGCGCTGGCCGAGAGCCCGGAGAAGGGCGACACGAAGACCTCCCAGAAGCGCGCGGTCAAGGCCGCGGTCGAGGAGGTCGCGGCCTACCTCGGCAACACCGCGACCATCGCGCGCACGTCGTACATCGACCCTCGGGTTCTCGACCAGTTCGAGTCGGGCGTCACGATCGCCCCCACCCTGGCCAAGAGGCACCGTGACGACGCCGGGCGCCAGGCCGCCATCGAGAAGGCCGTCGCCCGCCTCATCGACAACGCCGGCTGAGGCCAGGCCGCGGCGAGCGCAACTTCGCACCGGAAGCTTCACCTTCGCACCACAACGGTTCCGTTGCGAAGGTGAAGCTTCCCGCATCGGGCGGGAAAGTTGTGACGGACGGGAGGCGCAGCCGGCGCCGGTAGGCTCGCACGCGATGAGCGAGCACCAGCACGACCACGACGACCTCCACGCCGCCCCCACCGAGAAGATCGCGGTGCGCCCCGGCGAGATGGCCGGCCGCAGCGACGACCCGGCGGCCACCACCCGCCTTCCGAGCCCCACCCAGGATGCCGTCGCCCCGGTCGCCGCGCCCGCGCCGGGTGCCGGCGCATCGCCCCCCGCCGCGGATGCCGTCGCGCCCGCGCCCGCTGCCGGCGTCACCGGTACGTCGGCCGCGACCTCCGCCGCGGGCGCGCGTCCCGGGCACCCGGGCTACCCGATCGAGGACGGCGCAGGCGGCCCCGGCCCCCGGCCCTACGTCACCATCGTGCTGCCGTGCTTCAACGAGGGCGCCCACGTGCTCCAGGAGATCGACCGCATCACCAACACCATGCGGGCGACCGAGCTCACCTACGAGGTGCTCTGCATCGACGACGCCAGCACCGACGACACCCTCGACGTCCTGCGCGACGCCCAGCGCCGCTACCCCCACCTGCGCATCCTGCCGTTCCGCCGCAACGGCGGCTCGGGCACCGCCCGCCGGATCGGCACCCAGCAGGCCCGCGGCGAGATCGTGGTGTGGACCGACGCCGACATGACCTACGAGAACGAGCGCATCCCCGAGCTGGTGCGCATCCTGCGCGACGACGCCACCTACGACCAGGTCGTCGGCGCCCGCACCACCGAGGAGGGCACCTACAAGTGGGCCCGCGTGCCCGCGAAGTGGCTCATCCGCAAGATCGCCGAGTGGCTCACCAAGACCCGCATCCCCGACCTGAACTCCGGGCTGCGCGCCTTCCGCCGCGAGGTGAGCCTGCCCTACCTGCGCCTGCTCCCGGCCGGGTTCTCGTGCGTCACGACGATCACCATCGCCTTCCTGAGCAACCAGCACGACATCAAGTACGTGGAGACCAGGTACGCGAAGCGGGCCGGGGTCAGCAAGTTCCACTTCGTCAACGACGCCTACCGCTACATCCTGCAGGTGCTGCGGATGGTGATGTACTTCGACCCGCTCAAGGTGCTGATGCCGCCGGCGCTGTGGATGATCGTCATCGGCCTGGTCAAGGGCATCGTCGACATGGTGCGCCACCCGTTCTACTTCCCGGCGAGCACGGTGCTGCTCATCGTCAGCGGCATCATGATCGCCAGTCTGGCGTTGCTCTCCGACCTCGTGGTGAGGTCGAGAGACGGTGTCTGACAGCGCCTCGCTCAACGTCGCGCTGGTCGGGCCCACCCACCCCTTCAAGGGCGGGGTGGCCGCGCACACGACCTCGCTCGCCCACGAGCTGACCGATGCCGGGCACGAGGTCACCCTGGTCTCGTGGAGCCACCTCTACCCGTCCGCGCTCTACCCCGGGGAGCAGTCGGTGCCCGGTGGCTGGGCCGACGTCGACCCCTTCCCGCGTACCCTGCGGGTGCTCTCCTGGGCGCGACCCGACACCTGGGTGCGCGCCGGGCGGCGGCTGCGCGAGGTCGACGTCATCGTCGTCGTCCATGTCATCCCGGCGGTCGTGCCCGCCCACCTCGCGCTGCTGCGCGCCGCCGGCGCCGGGCGTGCCGTCGCCACCGGGCGCACCACCCCGAACGGTCACGGCCCGCGCCCCGTGCTCATCGCGCACAACGTGCTGCCGCACGAGGCGCACCCGGGGGACCGGCAGCTGATGGAGGCCCTCCTGCGCCGCGTCGACGCCGTCGTCGTCCACTCCGACGAGCAGGCCCGGCTCGCCGGGGAGCTCGGCGCCGCTCACGTGCGCGTGCTCGGCCTGCCCCCGCACCTGCCGGGCGGCCCACCGCAGGCCCGCCCCCACCACGACGGGCCGCCGCGGCTGCTGGCCCTGGGCATCGTGCGCGACTACAAGGGTGTCGACCTGCTCCTGGACGCCCTGCGCGACGCGCCCGACCTGCGCCTCACCGTCGCCGGTGAGCTGTGGGGGGATGCCGGCCGCCGGGTTCGCGAGCTGGCCGCCGACCCGCGCCTGCAGGGCCGGGTCGAGGTGCACGCCGGCTACGTGCCCGCCGAGCGCATCCCCGAGCTGATGGCCAACCACGACGTGGTCGCCCTGACCTACGTCACCGCCACGGCGTCCCAGAACGCCCTGCTCGCACGCCGCCACGGGGTGCCGGTGCTCGCCAGCACGGTCGGCACCTTCCCCGAGCAGGTGCGCGACGACGTCGACGGACTGCTCGTGCCGCCGTCCGACCGCGTGGCACTGGTATCGGCGCTCCGACACCTGGCCGAACCCGGTGTCCTCGAACGGTTCCGAGCCGAGGTGCACCCTCCGGACCTCACCGGGCCCTGGGCCGACTACGTCGGCGGCATCGAGGCGCTGGCCGCGGCACCGCTCGAGGGCGAGCCGACCCGCCCACTGGTGCCGCTCGGTGCGGTCGCTCGCGCCCGGGCGACGGTCGCCGGCATCCGGGCCCGGCGTGGGCCGGTCGTCCAGCTCGCACCCGCCGACGTCCCCGAACGGGTGCGGGCCACCGACGTGCTGGCCGTCGACGCCGACGCGGTGGATGCCGTCGGCATCGCCCGCGCTCTCGGCCTGCCTCGCCCGGGGGAGCCGGTCGCGGCCTGGTCGGCCCTGGGGGCGCTCGCCGCCATCGTGCGCATCCGCGACGACGGGCACCGCTCGTCGGTCATCGTCGACGAGAGCGGCAGCGGCAGCCCGATGGGTCGCTGGTCGCGTGCCGTCGGCTTCGCCCCGGTCGAGCTCGAGCTCACCGGCCGGCGGGCCGCCGTCGAGGTGCTCGAGGTCGACACCGCCAGCCTCGACGTCATCACCCGGCTGCACCCCGGCGGGTGCACGGCATCCGACGTCGACCACGCGATCGGGCAGGCCTCGTGGGCGCTGCGCTCCGGGGGGCTCCTCGTGCTCACCGTACCGATCGGCGACGACGACCCCGACTTCTCGGTGCGCCCGGCCGGCGTCCGCGGCATCGTGGCGCGTGCCGACGACCTCGGTCTGTTGCTGGTCGGCGACGTCGACGGCGACGTGCTCGACCGGATGCGCGACGCCCGCAGCGAGGCGGCCGGTGACGACGCCCCCGCGTACGCCGTGCTGCGGCTGACCTTCCGGCGGCGGTGACGGCGCGGTGACCAGGAAACGGGCCCTCGATGCCGTGCGCGCCGTGCTGCTGGCGGTCGTGCTCGTGGCGGTGGGGGTGGCGCTGTGGCGCAACTGGGCGGCGGTCTCCACCGAGCTGCGGAAGCTGGACTGGCGGGTCGTCACGGCGGCGTTCCTCATCGGCCTCTTCCCGCCGGCCTTCACGATGTTGGGGTGGCGCGCCCTGCTGCGCGACCTCGGCACCGACCTGCCGCTGCCGCCCGCCGCCAGCACGTTCTTCGTGGGACAGCTGGGCAAGTACGTGCCCGGCTCGGTCTGGACCGTCGTGGTGCAGACCGAGATGGGACACCGGCTGCGCGTCCCCCGACGACGGATGGCGGCGGCCGGCCTGGTCATGCTCGGCCTGTCCGTGCTGGGTGGGGCGGTCGTGGCCCTACCCGCGCTGCCGCGCCTGCTGACGCAGTCGCACACCGCCCTCTCGCCGTGGTGGGGGGTCGTGGGCGTGGTGCTGGTGCTGGTCGTGGTCTACCCGCCGGTGCTGAACGCCCTGATCACCAAGGCACTTCGGGTCGTGCGCCGCGAACCGCTGGAGCACCGGCTGTCGGGGGGCGCCATCACGCGCTGCATGCTGGCGATTGTCGCGGCCTGGCTCGGCACGGGTGCCTCGGTGTTCGTCATCGCCCGTGCCCTCGCGCCGGAGGCCGACGCGTCGAGCCTGCTGCTCGTCTGCATCAGCGGATTCGCCCTCGCGTCGGTGATCGGCATGGTCGCCGTCTTCCTGCCGGCCGGGGTCGGCGTGCGTGAGGCGATCCTGCTCCTCCTCCTCACCGCCCTCATGCCGGCCGCCGCGGCGACGGCCGTCGTGGTGCTCATCCGGTTCCTGAACGTGCTGGCCGACGTGCTGTGGGCCGGGGTGGGCTGGCTCTGGGCCCGGGCACACCACCTGCTGCCCGCGAAGCTGCCGAAATCTGCCGACGACGTCAGCCCCTAGGGTTGGGGACATGACCAGCTCCGAGACGCCGGCCCCGGCACCGCAGGTGGCCGCGCCCCCGGGAGGGCGCCTGCTGGGCCTTGCGAAGGTCGCGGCCGAACGGCTGCTCTGGGCCAGGGTCGGCCTCCAGCGCCGGGTCGAGGCGCGCCGCGGCTTCGTGCGGCCGGTGCCGACCGTCGTCGCGCCCACCGACGTCCTGCGCTCGTCGGCGCAGTGGAGGACAGCCGTCGACGAGGCGCGACGGCTGCGGCTGCCCCTGCACCGCGACCAGCCGAAGAACTGGGACGCCCTGGGCGCGGTCTCCGCCGTTCTGGCACTCGCCGGGCGCGACGGCGAGCCCCCCCGCCGGGTGATGGACGCCGGGTCGGCGCGGTACTCGTCGGTGCTCCCGTGGCTGCGCCTGTACGGACTCGGGCAGCAGGCCGGCGACCTGCTGGGGATCAACCTGGAGTTCGGCGACCCCGTGCACCGCGACGGGGTGGCCTTCCGCCGTGGCGACATCACGGCGACCGGCCTGCCCGACGCGTCGCTCGACGCGATCACGTGCATGTCGGTCATCGAGCACGGCGTTCCCCTCGGCGGCTTCCTCACCGAGTCCGCCCGGGTGCTCCGGCCGGGCGGGGTGCTCTGCGTCTCGACCGACTACGACCAGCACCCGCCCGACACCGAGGGCGTCATGGCCTACGGCTCCCCGGTGCGAATCTTCGGCCCCGACGACATCAGGGCCTTCATCTCGGACGCCGACGTGGCCGGGCTGGAGCTGGTCGGCGACGAGCCCGACCTCAGCCACGCGGAACGCCCCGTGCACTGGAAGCGCACCGGGCTCGACTACACCTTCATCCTGCTGACCTTCCGCCGCCGCTGACGGCGCGGTCGCCCCATGTCGGCGGGGCCGTCCGAGGCCACGGTTAGGCTCGCGGGAGCCCACCAGCCAGGAGTGCCGTGACCGACCCCGCCCCGGTGCGTGCGACGCCCACCACCCGCATCGTGCGCACGGCTCGCCCGGTGCCGCTCGGCGCGGTCGTCGGCATCTTCCGCCGTGGCGCCGGCGACCCCACCAGCCATCGCGACGGCCAGGGCTGGTGGTTCGCCTGGCGCACTCCCGACGGTCCCGTCACCCTTGCCCTGGTTCCGGTGGCCGGCGCCCAGGAGGTGAGCGCCACGGCCTGGGGCAGCGGGGCCGCGTGGATGCTGGAACGGGTGCCCGACCTGCTCGGCGAGCGTGACGACCCCAGCGGCTTCGTCGCGCACCACCCGCCGGTCGCCGACGCCTGGCGCCGCTCCCCGGGGTGGCGGGTGCCCCGCTCGGGGCAGGTCGTGCAGGCCCTGGTCGCGTCGGTCATCGAGCAGAAGGTCACCGGCAAGGAAGCCTTCGCGGGCTACCGCCGCCTCGTGCGGCGGTTCGGCGAGCCGGCTCCCGGGGCCGGCGAGCACCTCGGCCTCGTCGTGCCGCCCGACCCGCGCGGCTGGGCGGCCGTCCCCTCGTGGGAGTGGCTCGCCGCCGGCGTCGACCCGGGCCGGTCCCGCACGGTGCTGCGGGCCGTGGGCTGCGCCGGCCGGCTCGAGGAGTGCGCCGAGCTGCCCGTCGAGCAGGCACGGGCCCGGCTGACCTCGCTGCCCGGCATCGGGCGCTGGACCTGGGCCGAGGTGGCCCAGCGGGCCCTGGGGCTGCCCGACGAGGTGAGCTTCGGCGACTACCACGTCGCCAAGGACATCGGCTGGGCCCTCACCGGCACGCCGGTCGACGACGACGGCCTGGCCGAGCTGCTCGCGCCCTATGCCGGGCACCGCTACCGCGTGCAGCGGCTGCTGGAGCTCGCCGGTCGCCGCCGGCCGCGCCGGGGCGCGCGGATGTCGACCCCGACCCACCTCCCGGTCCGTGGCCGCTGAGCACGGCGCACCCGTCCGCATCAGCCGTTCGGCTGACCCGGTATGGGCCGAACGGTGGATGTCGTGGCACAATCGGGCATGATATTCGAGACGCTCACTGTGTGGCTGAGGTGGACCTTCTGGATCCTCGTCTGGCTCCTGACGGCGATGCTCGGCGCTCTGCTGTTCCTCGGCACCATGCCCGTGTCCGCCCCGCTGCGGTGGCTGATGTTCGCGGTGGTGCTCGGGATCGTCGCCGAGGACGTGCGTCGAAAGCTGCACCCGGTCACCGAGCGGGCTCGCCCCTGACTGGCCGCCCACCACGAACCTCCCGGCGACGGGAGTCGCCCGTCTCCTCGATGGTGGTCCCTCATCCGTGGAGGGTCACGACCACCGATCCGCCGGCTCGTTCCGCGACCCGCACCCGTAACCCCTCGGAGGCCCCTGCGACCTGGGCGCGCACCACCAGGCGCCCGAGGTCGTAGTCGTGCGGGGCACCGAGGGTCAGCTCCGCCACGCCCGTGCGGTCGTCGACTCCCACGTCGGCCGAACCGTCGGGCACGTCGAGCAGGGCGAGCGCGACCACCCGGCCCACCCGTGCTGCGAGGGGCTCGTCGGGCTGCACCGAGCGGATGCCGACCGCGTCGGAGTGCGTGCTGCCCGGTTCGACCCCGAGCACGGCCCGCAGGGCCTCGACGTGCCCGAGCGCGAACCAGTCGTTCGCCCCGACCCGCACCAGGGCCCGGGCGCCGTCGGCGTCGGGGGAGAACCAGGCCCTGGGCAGTCCGCGCACCAGCGCCGCCGGGATGCCGTCCGCCTTGCCCTTCACCAGGTCGGCCGCGGCGGCGACCTCGTCGGCCAGTGCCCGCAGCGTGACCGCCAACGGGCGACCGTCGTGGTCGGTGGCGCCGCGCAGGTCCTCGAGCACGGTGAGCCCGGCGCAGCCGAGGGCCAGGTCGGTGAGGCCGTCCCGCCACGGGCGACCGGCGGTGTCGCTCACCACGACGGCCAGTGCTGTCGCAGAGGGGAGCCCGAGCCGGGCAAGCACGGCAGCGCGCAGCCGCGCGGCCTCCGCATCGGGGTCATCGGGCAGCACGAGCAGGTCCTGCGAGGGGCCGGTGTTCGAGGCGTCGACACCAGCGGCGGCCAGCACCGGGCCGGCCACCGACTCGACCACGCGCGTGACCCCGCCGGCCCCGCGGCGCTCGGCGACCACGCGCACCGTTGCCGCCGTCACGGCATCCTCACGAGTGCCGGGCCAGGTGAGGCCGAGGGCCTTGGAGACCACCTTGCTCGACACGACGAGGCAGTCGCCGGGGCTCACCTGAAACCCCGATGACGCCAGCGCCTCGACCAGCTCGCGGGCGAGGTCGGTGCCGGCGGCGACCTCGCCGACCCCGACCACCGGCGCGACGGTGATGCCGGCCGCAGGGGGGAGCGACGGCATCCGCCCGTCGGTCACGTCCGCACCGCGGCGGCGATGCGCAGGGCGTGCTCGGCGATGCGGCCGGCCGCCGCGACGTCGCTCATCAGCAGCGGGCCGTCGAAGACCTCGACCCGGGTGCGTCGCAACGTGGTGCCGGCGTCGGCGGGGTCGACGAGCCAGCCGTCGAGGAAGTCCTCGTAGAGGCCACCGACCGCCTGGGCCGTCGAGTCGACGCCGATGGCGCCCAGGCACGCGTCGGCGTGTCCGCGAACCGGCCGGCCGGAGATGAGCGGTGACACACCGACCACGGGAGCAGCGGTGCCGCGCAACGCATCTCGCACACCGGACACGCCCAGGATGATGCCGATCGAGACCACCGGGTTGCTCGGGGGCAGCAGCACCACGTCGGCCTGCCGGATGGCGTCGAGCACCCGCGGGGCCGCCGTGGCGCGGTCGAGGCCGGCGACCACGAAGCGACGGGCCGGCACGGCCGCCTGGTGGCGAACCCACCACTCCTGGAAGTGGATCGCGCGCTCACCGCCCTCGTCGTCATCGACGACGACGTGGGTCTCGACCGGCACGTCGGTCATCGGCACCAGCTCGATGCGCCGCTGCGGGAGCCCCCACCGGGCTGCGAGCCGGCCCGTCACCTCGCTGAGCGACGCACCCTGGCCCAGCCACTGCGAGCGCACGACGTGGGTGCCGATGTCGAGGTCGCCGAGCGAGAACCACTGGGGGAGGGCCCCATAGGCGGAGAGCTCGCCCTGCACCCGATGGCTGTCGTCGGCGCGGCCCCAGCCCTGACCCTCGTGCACGCCGTCTCCGAGCGTGTAGAGCAGGGTGTCGACGTCGGGGCAGACCCGCAGCCCGAACAGGGTGATGTCGTCGCCGGTGTTGGCGACGACGGTGACCGTCGAGTCGTGGAGGCCGGGGGTGGTGTCGAGGTGATGGCGCAGTCCGCGGATGAAGCGGGCGCCACCCACCCCGCCGGCGAGGGCCGTGATGTGCATGGGCGAGAGTCTGTCAGTCCTGTTCGAGGCTCGGCGAGTCCGCCTCGAAACGCCGGGGGAGGCGGATGAAACGGCAGCAATAACACTCTTCGGCTTGACGTGGACGGCATGACACGCGTGTAATTCCACCTATGTATTCCGGGATCCCAGCCGGAGCACGCGGGTCGAGGGTCGAGGAGTGAACATGCACGAGCTCTATCTGATCGACGGAATGCTCGATGAGGGCGAGTCGGAGGAGGGCGCGCTCTCCTGGCAGGAGCGCTCGCTGTGCGCCCAGACCGACCCGGAGGCGTTCTTCCCCGATAAGGGCGGCTCCACCCGCGAGGCCAAGAAGGTGTGTGTCGGCTGCGAGGTCCGTTCCGAGTGCCTCGAGTACGCCCTCGCCAACGACGAGCGGTTCGGCATCTGGGGCGGCCTGTCCGAGCGCGAGCGCCGCAAGCTGAAGAAGCGCGCGGTGTGAGCCGGGGCCCGGCCCCGGCCCTCCGCTCCTGCGCATGACCTTGGCTCCCGCGTGCCCGATGTCCGCGTCCTCCGCCCCGGAGGGCGTGGACCCCACGGTGACCGCGGTCGTCATCAGCCGTGGTGACCCCCACGGCCTGGGCGACCTGCTCGACGCCGTGTTCGCCCAGTCGCTCGTGCCCGATGCGGTGCTCGTCCTCGACCGCACCGCCGGTTCCGTGCTCCCGGGCGTCGACGGTGCCCCCGACAGTGGGTTGGGCGACGTAGTCGAGGCTGCCCGCCGCCGCACCCGCACACCGATCGCCGTGCTGCCGCTGGAGCCGGGCGCCCCGGTGCGAGCCGCCGCCTACCAGGCGCTCACCGACCACGAGGTCGACGGTGCCCCCACGACCCTGGCCTGGCTGCTGCCGGTCGGCACGACCCCGCAGGCCGACGCCCTGGTCGCCCTCGTCGACACGTGGCGGCGTTCGCCCTCCAGCGGGGTGCTGGGCCCCAAGCACCTCGATGTCGACGACCCCCACCTGCTGCGGGCGCTGGCCATCCGCACCACCCGTGGTGGCCGGCTGCTGCTGCGGCCCGCTCCGGGCCAACCCGACCAGGGGCAGTACGACCAGACCAGCGACGCGCTCGCGGTGCCGTTCGCCGGCTCGCTCGTGGAACGTGACCTGCTCGACCTCCTGCGCGGCTGGGAGACCTCCTTCGGTGACGTCGGGGCCGATCTCGACCTCGGCTGGCGGGCCCACAACGCCGGCCGTCGGGTGGTGGTGGTGCCTTCGGCGCGGATGCTCACCGAGCCGGGGGTCGCGCCGGCCGGGGCCAGCACGCCGGCCCGCCGTCGCGCGGCCCGCCGGGTCGCGCTCGCCCGCGCCCCGTGGTGGGCCGCGCCGGCTCTGGCCCTGTGGATCGCGGTCACCTCCGTGGTCGCCGCTCTCGGGCTGCTGCTGCTCAAGCGACCCCGCGCGGCGTGGGCCGAGCTGTCGTCGTTGGCCTCGCTCGACCCGTTCCGCGGCTTCGCGGCCCGGTGGCGCACGCGGCACCGGCGGGAGGTGAGCCGGCGCGACCTGCGCACCCTCTTCGAGCCCCGTCGGGCGGTGCTCACCGGCTGGGGCGACGCCGTGCACGACGCCCTCGTCGCGCCTCGCCCGCCGATCGGCGACGAGGCCAACGACCTCAACCCCCGATCCTGGACGGCCAAGGTCGTGCGCCATCCCGGGGTGCTCGCCGTCGCGGGCGCCGCCCTCGTCGAGGCGGTCGCCGGCCGGTCGCTCGGGCTCGGGGTGGTCACCGGCGCGGGGTCCGGGCTGGCCGGGGGCGAGCTGGTCGGCACCCGCGCCGACGCCCAGGTGCTCTGGCACTCCTGGACCGACGGGTGGACCGGTGCCGGCCTCGGTGGTCCCGACCCGGTCGGCCCCCAGGCTGCCCTGCTCGCCATCCCCACGTGGTTCGTCGACCACCTCCCGCTGCTGCCCGACCCGGCCTCCGCAGCCGGGCTGGTCGTCGCGGTGCTCGTGGTGTGCGCGATGCCGTTGGCCGCGGCGAGCGCCTACCTCGCCCTGCGTCCCGTGGTTCCCACCCGCTGGGTCCGGAGCCTGGCCGCCTTCGCCTGGGCGACGACCGGCGTGGCCGCCGCCTCCGTCGCCCAGGGCCGGCTCGGTGCGGTGGTCGCGCTGGTGCTGCTCCCGCCGATCGCGTGCGGTCTGTGGCTGCTCGCCAGCCGCCGCTCGACGGCCACCGGGGCCTTCGCCACGGCCTTCGCGGCCGTGGTGCTCGGCGCGTTCGCGCCGGTGCTGCTCGGCCTGGTCTGCGCCCTCGCCCTGGTGCTCGCCCTCGTGCGCAGCCGGGTGCGGCGGCACGCCCTGACCGTGGCGATCGTCCCCGTCGCCGTGCTGGCCCCCTGGCTGGTGCGCCAGGCCGAGGTGTCCGGCCCGGTGCTCGTCGCCGGGGCCGGGTTGGCCCAGTGGGGCGGCACCACCGCGACCCCCTGGCAGCTCGCCCTGCTGAACCCCGGTGGGGCCGGTGCCCCCGTGGTGTGGACCGCCCTGCCGCTGGTCGCCGTCGCCGTCCTCGCCCTCCTGCGGGGGCGCGGGTGGGGCGCCGCGGCGACCACGCTGACCCTGCTCGCACCGCTGCTGCTGGCCCTCGCGCTGGTGGCACCCGGCATCCGGCTCGGCACCGTGCCCGCTGGTGTCGAGGGCGCGGGCGAGCCGATCGTGCTGTGGTCCGGCGTCATGCTCCTGCCGCTGGCCCTGGTGGTGGTGCTGGCGGTCGCCCGCGGGCTCGACGGGCTGGCGGGAGACCAGTCGGCCTCGACGGGACGTGCCCCGGTCGTCGCCCGACGCACCGCGCTCTCGGTCGGCGCGGCGGCGGTCGTCGTCTCCGCCGGCGGCGTGGTGTGGTCGACGCTCGGCACCGAGATCGTGCCCTGGCAGGACCCGCGCCCGGCGGTGTCGGTCGATCAGGCCGAGGGCGTCTTCGCCACCCGTGCGCTGTTCGTCAGCCCCGGGGAGCGGGGCGCCGGCTACCGCTTCGTGGGCCGGGAGGCCGCCGACCTCGTGCGCCCGCTGCCGGCGGTGGCCGACGCCGACGGGTCGCTGGCCGGGCGCGTCAGCGCAGCCCTGGGCGACGCCTCCACCGGGCCGCAGCTGTTCGCCGACACGGCCACCGACCTGCTGGCGGTGCGCTCCGGGCTGGTGCCCGAGGTGGCCCGTCGGCTCGACTCCACCGAGGGCCTGCAGCGAGTCGCCCCTCGCGACGGCTGGGAGATGTGGCGGGTCAGCCCCACCGGTATCGGCCAGGAGCTCGTCGCACCTCCGCGCCTGCGGCTCGAGACGCCCCAGGGTGCGCAGTTGGTCGAGACCACCGGGCAGAACGCCGGCACCCGCACGACAGTCGACGTGCCGCAGGGCAGCCGGCTGGTCGTCGCCGAGCCCCTCGGCTGGTCCGACCACGCGGTCGTCACGGTCGACGGCGTGACCCTGTCGCCGGTGGCGGGCTCCGCCACGCCCGCGTACGCCCTGCCCGTCGGCACCAGATCGCTGACCATCACCGTCACCGACCCCCAGCGCTGGTGGCACGTCGCCCAGACGCTGGCGTTCGTCGCGCTCGCCTTCCTCGCCGTTCCCTTCGGACGGCGTGAGTCCCGGGTGGGTCAGCCGTGAGCCGCCTCCGCACGATGGGCGCCGGTCTGACCTCCGGCGTGCAGCGGCTCAACGTCGCCGGGGTCGCCCGCGTGCTGCTCGTGGTCGGCGCGGGGGTGGGCCTGGTCCACTTCGCGACGGTGCAACCGGTCGGCATCGACCTCGCTGCCGCCGCCGGGGACGAGCAGACCCCCCTCGTCGGCACCTCGCTGGCGACCCGGGTGGCACAGACCTGCCCGGGGCCGGAGCTCAGCGGCATCGCCGGCCTCCCCGACGTCCCCGTGCCCGCAACGATCTCCGTGGCGGCCGGGCCGGCAGACCTGCTGCCCGTGCCGGCCCGTGGGGCCGGTGAGCTCACGGCCACCTCGGGGGCCACGAAGCTGCTGGCCCTCGACTCGCGGCCCGGGGAAGAGACGGTCGTGATGTCGCGGGCGATCGGCCCCGGGACACCGTCCGGGAGCGACCCCGTGCTGCTCATCGGGCAGGGCGCCATGGCGCCGGCGATCGCCGGCACGCAGGAGTGGCTGGTGAACAGCAAGGACCTGCGTGGCCTGGTCACCACGCCGTGCGGCGCCGGCGGATCCGACCTCTGGCTGCTCGGCGGGGGCCCCGGGCCGGGCCGACAGGAACGCCTCGTGCTCACCAACCCGGGCGCCAACCCGGTGTCCGCCCAGGTCAGCGTGCACGGCACGTCGGGCCGGCTCGGGGACCCCGTGGTCGAGACGGTCGCTCCGGGGGGTCGGGTCAGCGTGCTGCTCGACGCCCGCTACGGCGCGGAGACGACGCCTGCCGTCCACGTGCGCTCCGGTGGCGGCGGCGTCCAGGCCACGCTCACCGACACCTGGGTGGCGGGCAGCACGGCGCTCGGAGCCGAGACCACCGTTCCCGCGGCCGCACCTGGAACGGTCGTGGTCGTGCCGGGGGTGGTCGTCGACGCCGTTGGCTCCACCGCCGTGCGGGTCGCTGTGCCGGGGGAGCGGGGCGCCGTGGTCAGGTTCAGCGTGCTCGACCGCGACGGACTGGTGCCGCTGAAGGGCGAGAGTGTGCTCAGTGTGCCCGCCGGTGCGGTCGGTGAGCTTCCGCTCGCCGGCCTGCCCGACGGCACGTTCTCCGTGACCCTGCGGGCCGACGTGCCCGTGGCTGCCTCGGCGTTCACCCGCATCGGCACCGGCGAGGTGCCCGGTGACTTCGCGTGGTCGCCGGCGGCCACGGGTGTGAGCTCGCTCGGCGGGGCGGCGTTCCGGCGCAGTGACAGCGTCGTGCGCACCGTCCACCTCGTGAGCACCGGTGGCAACGCCACCGCCGAGGTCATCACGGTGGTTGACGGCGAGCGGCGCAGCCGCGAGGTCGAGCTGCTGGCCGACCGGGTGGCGACCGCTCCCCTCGACGGCGCGACCTCGGTGTGGGTCCGCCGCATCACCGGCAGCGGCGAGCTGCGCGGCACCATGGTGTCCTCCAGTGGCACCGGCCGGGGCCGCCTGCTCTCGTCGATGCCGCTTCAGGAGAGCACGCTGACCTCCGAGGTCAGCCGCGCC
>JBBQWX010000109.1:0-15194 GCA_038210185.1 Actinomycetales bacterium | reverse complement strand
AGCAGGACCGGTGCGGCGTCTTGGACGCTCTTGAGTAGGTGGTGTCGCCGTTCGAGGTTGGGCTGGTAGCGGTAGGCGCCGAGCACGTCGGCGTCGGACAGGACACGGTCGCAGGTGATCAGTGGGAAGCAGCCATCGCTGGCGGCGTCGTAGGCGATGCGCTCCAGGGTGATGTCGGCGCTGATGGTGTAGCGGGTGGTCAAGACCTCCCGGTAGTTCGTCGCGGCGCTGGGCCGGCCGGGTCCTGCCTGCTTGTAGGTCGTGGTCGTGCTCTCGCCGATGGTGAAGGTGACCCACTTCTCGGAGCGGGTGTCGGTCAGTGCCGCCGCTGCGGCCTGCTCGACTGCGGCGCGGGTCTTGAGGCGGTTGCGGTGCCGTGGGTCCGGAACCCGCTCTGCTTGACCGCCCCGACTGGTGGCTCCGACTCCGGGTCAGGGACTGGGTCCGGGTTGTCGGTCTCGGGGTCCGCGCCGGTGCTGTTCTCGGTGGGACGGGGCGGCCGTTGGCGTCACGCCAGATGGGTTCGTCGGGGTACTCGGTCTGCAAGTAGGTCGAGGTGGTGTCGAAGAACAGCAGGTCGACCTGCAGGTGAGCAGGTCAGCGACCGAGGCGTACACGTTCTTGGTCAACACCGGTTCGACCTCCAACAACTAGCCCATCGCCCGGTAGCAGGCGGCATCGGTGGTCTGTGGCAGGCCCGCGATGTGGACGTCGCGGGTCACCCATCCCGCGGCGGCCAACATCGAGGACGGCGCCAACGCCCGGTTCGCGACCAACGCGAACAGCACCCGCTCGGTGACCGCGACGAACACGCCAAGTCGTGTCGCTACGGAATCCCGGCTGTGTCACCACCCCGTACACCGCTCTCCCGAGACTTAACTCGAGGCCAGGACCTGCGCGCCTGCCCCGCTGCGTGCCCCCCAACGCTGGTCAGCCGCGGAACTCAGGTACAGAAGGGCGATTGCTGAGCTTGGAGCGGTCGAGGGCGCCCTCGAAGCGGTCACTCTTGGACTGTGAACGGTCGTTGGCGGCAGCGCGGCGCGCCTTCAGACTTGCGACGTACTGGGGGTCGCGGAGGGAGGCCGCAAGGCTGGCGGCCTGCTCACGCACGTCCGCCGCTTCATCTCGGACCGCGGCTCGCTCATCCCGTTCGTCGGCAGCAGCCAGGATCTCCTCAACGTGTTCGGCCCGCTCCGACACCCAGGCCTCATCGGCATCAACCTGGACCTCTCTCGCGCCCAAGTCCCCTTCTCTTTCGGATGAAGCAGCCATCCCGATCCCCTTCTCTACCGGTGACGCCAGCATCCCTCACCCCCTGCTGACGCTTCACGCACACCGCTGGAAACAGGGTATCGCGCAGGTCCTGGCCCCGCGAGTTGAGTCTCGGAAGGGCGGTGTAGGTCAATGGTGACCGTGCCATCAGTAGGGATCCGGCCACTGGGTGCTAGGCAGCAGCTCGCGCATCGCGACGGACACGCCGCGGGCAAGGACGACCTGGGCCTCAAGATTGCCCGGGTCGATTTGGTGGACGAACAGTCGACACCGCCCGCACGGCGGCAGGACGTACAGCTGGTTGTCCTCGCCTCGCCAGACCGCGACGAGGCGACTGATGCGGTACTCACCCGCCGTCACCATCGCCGCTACTGCGGCGTGCTCGGCACAGAATCCGGTTCCGCAGGCTGTGTCGATGCACACCCCGCCGTACTGGTTGCCAGCCTCCGACACCACGATCGAGGCAACGTCCCCGAAGAGACGATCACCCACCCGGTGCGGATTCAGCAATCGCGCAGCCTGCTCGACGAGCTCGTCGTCGGACGGGGTTATCGACATGGCCACAGGCCGGCTGGGCACACCCTGACCGTCGACGCAACTATCCCCATCGCCACCGACTTCGCGATCGATCGACAGCGCTCGGGTCTAGTCACGATGTCATTTTTGAGCACACGACCGTGACTCCCTTGGGCGCCTCGACCTCGACTACTTCCCCTGACGAGTCGACCGCAACTCGCAGCGCACCTCCGCCGATCTGCATGCCCTCCACGGTCACCGCTCCGAAGGGCGCCTCGCGCAGCGGCGAAATGTGCAGGCGGCCCCGGGGGGCGTCTGCTTGCAGTCCCAAGGCGGCCGTCACGACGAGACCTGCTGAGGCGGCTGCCCACGCCTGGGGACGACAGCTCGCCGGGTAGGGGGCGGGCACGTCGAGGATCGGCTCGGAGCTGTACAGCTCTGGCCACCGGTAGCCGCTCGCCGCGGCGACGTCGATAAGGGACCGGAGAACTCCTGCGGCCGGCGCGTGGTGACCCACCCGGGCCAGACCCCAGGCACCGATCGCGGTGTCGTGCGTCCAGACCGAGCCGGTGTGGTAGCCGAGCGGGTTGTAGGCGGGGTTGTCCCGCGACAGGGTGCTGATGCCGAGCGGACCGAGCAGGTCCGGTTGGGCGAGCCGGCGCGCCACGAGGTCGTCCTCGTGCGCACTGAGCAGCCCGGTGCCGAGGGCGTGGCCCATGTTGCTGCCCACCCCGTCGATTGCCCGGCCGTTCCCGTCCAAGGCCATGGCGAGGTAACGATGGTCGCCGTGCCCGACCCAGAATGTTGCCCGCACGCGTGCGGCCAGGGCGTGGGCCCATTGGCGCCACGGGTCACCGCTTTGGCCGTGCACCGCTTCGAGCAGGTCAGCGGCGCCCAGGGCCGCCTCCACGGCATACGCCTGGGTCTCCAGCAGGGCGATGGGGCCTTTCGCGATCGCCCCGGTAGCCATCCGCATGGAGTCCCCGGAGTCCTTCCACCCCTGGTTGCTCAGACCGACGCCGCTCTCGTCGACGTAGCGGATCAGCCCGTCATCACTCTCCTCAGCCGAGCGGCGCATCCAACCCAGTGCCGCGTGGAGGGGGGCGGCGAGGTCGGCGACCTCGCGCCTTCGAAGGCCCCACCGCCACGCGTCGTGGAGCAGCGTGACCCACAGCGGGGTCGCGTCGACGGTGCCGTAGTACAAGGGCGGGAGGTGGAGGTGACCGGGGTCCTCGAAGGTGGTTCTGCGCACCTCGTGGACGATCTTGCCGGGTTGTTCGGCCAGGGAGGGGTCCTTCACCCGTCCTTGACGGCGCGCCAACGCGCGCAGGGTGCCGCCAGCGAGCTCGGTGCCAAAGGGCAGGCACATCCGCGCGGCCCAGATGGAGTCGCGACCGAAGAGCGTGAGGTACCACGGTGACCCGGCCGCAGCGAAGACGTCGCGCTCGTCGTCGGGGTCAGAGAGCAGCAGGTGTCGCAGGTCGCACAGCGAGCGCTCGAGGGTGCGCGAGAGTCGCGCGTCCTGAGCTCGGGCCTGCACCGACCCCCAGTACACGGCCGAGGCTCCGCACTCTGCGTCGAAGGGGGTCGATGAGGTGCGAGCAACGCGCACCGCGGTATCGAGTCGACACATCCCGCCAGCGTCGATGTCGACGTCCCACTGGGCGATGACAAGGCCCGACTCCACCACCATGGAGGCACCCCCGGCGTGCACGACGGTCGCGTGGCGCGCGTCGCTCCAGCGCGCCGTTGCGTCAGGGTCCAGCGTTGCAGGAATCGATGGCGCTGCCGCGACACCCGCCTTCACCTCGTGCAGCTCAGCCCCGTCGCCGGCCAGCTCCAGGCGCACGGTGCATCGCAGCGGGTGCATCGAACGCGACCGGATCTCGACCTGCACGTCCATCCCGCCCTGGAGGAGGGTGAGGTTTCGGTGCACGTGCACCGTGGGGTCCGCCCCGAGGTCACCGACGTTTCGGGCGACCGCCAGAACCGAGGACTGCGGCCCCTCGCTGTCGACCGCCACCGGCTCCGGCGCCACCCCGTCGACAGTGAGCCGGAGGTGGTGCAGCACCCGGCGGTCGTCCACGTAGAGCCCAGCGGCCGAACCGGCAACCCGGGCCGCGTCGATGTCCCCGGCAACCGAGGACAGGCACGTGGCGTTCCCCCGGACCGCAGTCTGGAGCAAGTGCAGCCACGGCTGGCGCGAGCGGACGGGCGGCTCCTCGTGCGGGGCGCTCACGCATGCCCCGTCACCGGCAAGGCATGCCCCGCCAAACAGGGTGTGACGCGCGCCGTCGATAACGGCATGGTCTCGAACTGTTGACAGTGAGTAGTGATCTGCAGCACATTATGACTCTACTCTAGTCGTTTGACCGTTCAATTCAAGCCTTGGGCCGATATGAGCGATCAACCCACGGCCACGACGTTGGACAAGGGGGTCCGGTGGAGCTGCTCAGCCGCTCATCTGCACGCGTGACGATCCTTGACGTCGCCCGCGCGGCCGCGGTGTCCCGCCAGACGGTGAGCAACGCCCTCAAGCACCCCGAACGGGTCAGCCCCGACACCCTCGAGCGGGTACTGGCGGCCATCGACGACCTGGGCTACCAGCCATCGTCCTCGGCGCAGTCGCTGCGCTCTCAACGCTCCGGAGCGATCGGGGTCGAGGTCAACACCCTGGGGTCGCGCTCCCACAACGAGACGATGGCCCCGTTCCTCGGGTCCCTGAGCGTGCGGGCTTCCGAGCACGAGTGCCACCTGGTGCCCTTCGGTTCCACCACGCTCGAGCCCATGCTGGGCGGCTACGAGGGGATGTGGCGTCGTCACCTCGTCGACGCGTTCATCATCGCCGACACCCACCACGGCGACCCACGCCCCCTGTGGCTGGAAGAGCGCGGTATCCCCTTCGCGTCCTTCGGGCGGGTGTGGGACGACCCCACGTTCACCCAGTGGGTCGACGTCGACGGCGCCGCCGGCTCCCGGGCCGCCGTCGAGCACTGCCTCGACCGCGGGTACACGACGATCGCCTACCTCGGATGGTCGCATGGCTCGGTCGTCGGTGATGAGCGGCGGTCGGGGTGGCGCGCCGCGTGCACCGCCGCCGGACCCGACGTCGCCGGCCCGCAGTCCTCGTGCGAGCAGGACCTCGACGACGCCATCCGGGCAGCGACCGACCTGATCCGCCAGCTCATGCCGGCCAGCGCGGTGGTCTGCGCGTCAGACGTTCTCGCCCTCGGGGTCCACCAGGCGCTCCTGACGGCCGGACGGGTCGTCGGCGCCGACATCGGCATCGTGGGCTTCGACGGCTCCGAGACCGCGCGGATGCACCACATCACCACGATGGCCCAACCGCTCTCGGACATCGCCGGCCTCGCCCTGACGCTGGTGCACGACGCGCTCGCCGGCGCGCCCCGCCCCCCCAGGGGCACCATCCTCGCTGCCCAGCTGCACGTCGGGAGGAGCACCACGCCACACCTGTGAAGCCCGCTCGCGTCGGGTTCCCCACGCCAGCACCAATGGTTACCCTCACGACAAAGGAGTCACCCGTGACACGCACCACCCGCACCGCGACCCTGTCCATCGCCCTCACCGGGGCCCTGCTCCTCACCGCCTGCGGCGGAGGAGGAGGCTTCGAGGAAGACAGCGGTTCCACCGCTCCCGCATCTGCCAGCGGTCCGGTTGACCTGAAGATGCTCATCGCCTCCTCCGGAGATGCCGAGACCAACGCGGTCAAGGCCGCCGCCGACGCGTGGGCGAAGGAGTCCGGCAACACGGTGACCGTGACCGTGGCCAGTGACATGAACCAGCAGCTCGCACAGGGCTTCGCCAGCGGCAGCCCGGCCGACGTGTTCTACATGGACGCCGGACGGTTCGCCGACTACGCCAAGAACGGGAGCCTGTTCGCGTACGCCGACCAGCTGAAGGACAACAACGACTTCTACGAGTCGCTGCGCCAAGCCTTCACCTACGAGGGCAAGCAGTACTGCGCGCCCAAGGACTTCTCCACCCTGGCCCTGCAGATCAACACTGACGCCTGGTCCAAGGCCGGGCTGACCGACGCCGACATCCCCACGACCTGGGACGACCTCGCGTCCGTGGCCAAGAAGCTGACGACCGCCAAGCAGGCCGGGCTCGGGCTCGGCCTCGGAATCGACCGGGTCGGCGCCTTCGTGGTGCAAAACGGCGGCTGGTGGCTCAACGAGGACGGCACGAAAGCCACCGCAGCGACCCCCGAGGTCGAAGAAGCGCTGAAGTACGTGCAGGACAACGTCAAGGCCGGCACCTTCAAGTTCGCCAACCAGCTCGACTCCGGCTGGGGCGGTGAGGCCTTCGGCACCCAGAAGGCGGCGATGACCATCGAGGGGAACTGGATCAAGGGCGCCGTGAAGAACGACTACCCCAAACTGAAATACACCACCGTCGAGCTCCCCGAGGGCCCCAAGGGCAAGGGCACGCTGCAGTTCACCCAGTGCTGGGGCGTTGCCTCGGACTCCAAGGCCCAGGCCCAGGCCATCGACCTGGTCGAGGCCCTGACCAGCGTCGAGCAGCAGATGGCCTTCGCCGACGCCTTCGGCGTCATGCCGAGCCGGCAGTCCGCCGCCGACCAGTACAAGGCCAAGTTCCCCGAGGACGCGCCGTTCATCGCCGGCGGGGACTACGGCCACGGCCCGGTGAACGCGCCGGGCATGGAGCAGGTCGTGGGCGACCTGAACTCCAAGCTGGAGGGCTTCGGAAACGCCAACCTCCCCCAGGTGCTCGAGGGGTTCGACACCAACGCCGGCGCGGTGCTGACCCAGTGAGCACCACCGACACCGCCGAGGCGGGAAGGGGTCGGGGCAGCGCCAGTCCGTGGCCGGGTGGCTGTTCGTCACCCCGGTGCTCGTCGTGCTCGGACTGTTCCTTGTCATCCCGATCTTCATGGCCCTGTGGGTGTCCTTCACCAACTGGAACGGGCGGGGCAGCCCGTTCTCCTCGCAGGTGAACCTGGTCGGCGCGCAGAACTACACCGCCCTGCTCACCCAGGAGGGCCTCTCGCGCCAGGACTTCATGATCTCCGTGCGCAACACCTTCTACTACGTCATCGGCGTCGTCCCGCTGCAGACGATCCTCGCGATCAGCCTGGCCGTCATCGTCAACCAGAAGTTCCTCAAGGGCCGCAGCTTCTTCCGGACCTCGTTCTACTTCCCCTCCGTGGTGTCCTCGGTGGCGATCTCCCTCGTCTTCCTCTACCTGTTCACCGGAACCGGGGCGGTCAACCAGTTCCTCGGGATCTTCGGCATCGACGGACCCACCTGGTTCTCCGACCCCCGCGGACTGATCCACATGATCGGCGGCGGGATCGGGCTCTGGTCCACCGACGCCCCGCCGGACTTCCTGGCCAACACCCAGATCATGAACCTTTCGCTGTGGGAGTGGCTCAGCGGACCCTCCGTCGCGATGTCGGCGATCATGCTCCAGGTGATCTGGACCACCGCCGGCACCTTCATGCTGATGTTCATCGCCGCCCTGCAAGACCTGCCCACCGAGGTCGAGGAAGCCGCCACGGTCGACGGCGCCAACGCCTGGCAGCGGTTCCGCAACGTCACCGTGCCGCACCTGCGGCCCACCATCCTGCTCGTCATCACCCTCGGCGTGATCGGCACCTGGCAGGTCTTCGACCAGATGTACGTCATGACCCAGGGCGGGCCGGCCAAGACCACCCTCACCCCGGCCTACCTCTCCTACACCGCCGCCTTCAGGCAGCAGCAGTGGGGTCAAGGTGCGGCGATGGCGTTCCTGCTCTTCATCCTCATCTTCGTGCTCACGTCCTTCCAACGCTTCGTGCTGCGAGATAAGGACGACGCGAAACAGAAGAAGGCCGAAAGGAAACAGCGTCGCGCCGCGAAGAAGAAGGTGACCGCATGAGCTCATCAGTTGGCACCAACGTCAGTGAGGAAGGGCGAGCCCGCGGCGCCCAGGCCCAGCTGAAGGTCTCCACCTCCAGCGATGACGGCAACCTCATCGGACGCAGCGGCCGGGGCAGAAAGATCGCCGTCTACGTCGCGCTCGTCGCGTTCGCGCTGGTCTACATCTACCCGTTCATCGTCCAGCTCTCCACGTCGTTCAAGACCGACGGGGACGCCGTCAACAACCCGTTGGCGCTCATTCCCAACCCGATCACCACCGAGGCGTTCCAACGCATCGCGCAGACCGACTTCCCGCTGTGGTTCACCAACTCCGTCGTCGTCACGCTCCTGGTCACCGCGGGGCGGGTGTTCTTCAACTCCCTGGCCGGCTACGCCCTCGCGCGGCTGAAGTTCGTCGGTCGCGATGCCCTGTTCACCGCCATCCTCGCCGTGCTCGCGGTGCCCGGGATCGTGCTGCTCATCCCGAAGTTCCTTGTGCTGAACTACCTGGGGATCTACAACACCTACCCGGCGCTGTTCGTGCCGCTCCTGGTCGACGCCGCGGGGGTGTTCATCATGAAGCAGTTCTTCGAGTCGATCTCCCCCTCGATGGAGGAAGCCGCACGCCTGGACGGGGCGGGCACGTTCCGCACCTTCTGGTCGGTGATCCTGCCGATGGCCAGACCAGCGCTCATCACGCTGACCATCCTGTCCTTCCAGGGGTCCTGGAACGAGCTGGCGCACTTCATCATCGCGGCCAATGACCCCAAGCTCTACACCCTCACCCGTGGCGTCGCCAGCCTGACGTCCGGCGGGCTGGGATCTGGCAGCCAGTTCCCCATTACGATGGCCGCGGCCCTGCTGATGACCATCCCCACCGCGCTGGTGTTCATCGCCTTCCAGCGCTACTTCACCCAAGGAGCCAACGCCGGCGCCGATAAGGGGTGAGCAGAACACGCTCCCGGTCGGTCACCTGAGGGGACCGACCGGGAGCGGACGACTCGCAAGGAACTCCACCACGTTTGCGCAATAGACCCGACCGCACGTGCGCAATGCGGAGACATGTGGGCGCGCACGCGAAGTGACCGCGCGTGTTGCTTGACCCAGGTAGGGGACGGTGCGCCGCCACCGGGGCAAGAGTTCGCGCGGGGGCAGGCCGAGGAACGCCAAGGCGAAGACCGCCGCGAAGGGTAGCAGAACCGGTGCTGGCATCTGTGAGCCGTGGTGCACGCGAGGGTGCCGGCCAGTTGGCTATGCGCATGAGGATCAAGCGCGTTTGCGCACGGGAATGCAGCGCACTTCAGGGGTCCCCCAGGTGTTCGAGGCGCACAAGAAGAGGCGCGCTCCAGTGCGAAGTCGCCCTTGCTTTTCGAACCTCTCGAGCGCGGATCGCTCAGGAGCGAGGTCCCGGCTGCGGTGGGGGGGTCGGGACTCGCATCGGGTGCCGCGACCCTGGTCGATGACGCGCTAGACGTGAGAGAGCCTTCTCTGGATCTGATCGATCTCAGATCCGATCTGTGGAGGACCTGATGGCCAAACCGTACGGCGACAGCGGGCTCGACGCGAGGAGCATGCGCGCCCTGGCCGACGCCGTGCGGATGCGGATCCCTGGTGAGCTCCAGCGGCACGGCCCGAGCACCGCGACCCGCCTCTCCCCCCACGTCGGCGCCACGCCCTCGGTGGCGAGCTGGCACCTACGCCACCTCGCTGAGCACGGGCTCGTGCGCGACGCCAAGACACCCGGAAACGGCCGGGAACGCTGGTGGGAGGCGACGAACCGTGGCGTCCGGTCCACCACGCAGGCCCCCGGCGCGCAGGGGCAGCGCGGATCCTGCCCGAGACCGCTGGTGGGCGATCGAACAGATCCGCCGCGAGCACGCGTCGGTCAACGGGATCCGCCGCCAGCTCGGAACCGGGTGGCGCACGGTGTGGGAGTCGATCCAGCCGCTGCTCGCGAAGGCGGACGCGGACCAGTCCCGCTTCGAGGGCGTCACGATCCTGGGGGTGGATGAGCACGTGTGGCACCACGTGTCGACGAAGCCGATCGAGGATGGTGGGCGGGGTCCGAAGGAGCTGACCGGGATGGTCGACCTCACCCGAGATGAGCACGGCCGCACCCGGGCCCGACTGCTGGACTTGGTCCCCGGCCGATCCGGTCAGGCCTACAAGGGGTGGCTCCAAGAGCGCGGAGAGGGATTCCGCTGCGGGGTTCAGATCGCCACCTTGGACCCGTTTCACGGGTACAAGAACGCGATCGATGACCAACTCGATGACGCCCGCGCTGTGCTCGATGCGTTCCATGTCGTCAAGCTCTCCACCCAGGTCGTCGACGACGTGCGGCGCCGGGTCCAGCAGGACACCACCGGCCACCGCGGCCGCCGGGGAGACCCGCTGTACCGGATCCGGAATATCCTGCGCGCCGGCGCCGAGAACCTCACCGACCGGCAACGTGCCCGGCTCCAAGCGGCGTTCGCTGCGGATGAGAGGCACGTGGAGGTCGAGGTCGCGTGGCGGTGCGCCCAGCAGGTCCGCTCGGCCTACCACCAGGACACCCACGCTGGCGGCCGCGTCATCGCCGAACAGGTCCTCTCGAGCTTCCTCGCTTGCCCGATCCGAGAGGTCGCACGTCTCGGACGAACGCTCAAGCAGTGGCGCAGCGAGTTCCTCGGCTACTTCGATACCAACGGCGCGAGCAACGGCGGCACCGAGGCCGTCAACGGCCTCATCGAACTCCACCGTCGCATCGCCCGCGGCTTCAGAAACCGAGACAACTACCGCCTACGGAATGCTCCTCATCGGCGGCGGGCTAGGACTGTGACCCCACACTCATCGGCGAAGAGCCGGTTGTCCTCGGTCAGCGCGCGCCCCCACCGAAGGCGGCTCTGCGCACGTCGTACTCTTCAGGGTCGACTTCGCCCCTCGCGAAACGTTCATCGAGGATCTCGAACGCGCCATGTCCCTGGGTGCCACCTCCAAGGCGGCTCCTGGCGCTGCCGCGGAAGATCTTCACCCCCGCGAGGATGACCAAGCCCCAGAAGATCGTCATCATCGCGATCATGGACAGGAGCGGCGTCAAACCTGGGGCGCTTCAATGGTGACGTTGGCGCCTCTTACCTAACACGGTTATGGGGTGACCCTCGGCGGAGGCATCAGGTCGGCTCACCGCCTGGCGCGGTGGGCAGGCCGAGAGTGACCCAGTCGTGCATTCCTCCGCGGTAGTAGCGGATCTTCTCGGCGGGGAAGCCCGCGTCGACGAGCTCCCGGATCGCGGTGGGCGACTGTGGGCATTGGGGGCCGTTGCAGAAGAAGACCACCTGCTCGCTGCCCTCGAGCTCTTCGCGCCGGGTGATCGCCTCGGTGAAGGGGATGCTCCTGGCCCCGGGCAGCGTGGCTTCCTCATAGAAGTCCGGGGTGCGGCCATCGACCAGCGGCGCCCCGCCGGCGACCAGATCCATGAGCTCCTTCTCGCCGATCGCCTGGACGCCGGGGGCGGGCTCCATTGGCTGGATCTGGCCCCAGGTTGTGTCTACGGTCACCAGGTCGGCCTCGCCCGGCACGGGGGCCGGGACCATCTGTGGGGGCGTTTCACGCTCGCGGGGCTTGCGCTCGGGCAGAGAGGGTGCGTTCATCATGAGTTCTCCTCGTTGGATGCGGTCTCTTACTCTTTCGAGGCTACGGAGCACAAGTCATGGTTTCAGGGTGTGTGGGCTCAAGATTCCCTCAAGCCGGGCTGCGCCTCGCTCGTGGTCGTGGCCGGCCGGTCCCGGCTCTCTTTGTCCTGTCGGCTCATCGGCCCACTGGCCAGCGGGAGGGTGAAGGCGAAGGTGGCACCGCGGCCCGGTCCGGGGCTCTGGGCCCGGATCCGGCCGCCGTGGGCCTCGACCAACGCCCGGGCGATGGCCAGGCCGATCCCGCTGCCTCCCTGGTCGCGGGAGCGGGCGTCATCGACGCGGTAGAACCGTTCGAAAACGCGGAACAGGTGTTCGGCCCGGATGCCGTCCCCGGTGTCGGTGACGCCGATCTCGACGACCTGGCCGTGCTTTCTCGCGGCTACGGTGACCTGGCCTCCGGGCGGGGTGTGGCGTAACGCGTTCGCGAGGAGGTTGTCCAGGACCTCCTGGATCCGATCTCGGTCGACCCGCACCGGCGCCTGCGGCAGCGGGGGGTGGCCGACCAACAGCACGCCCTTGGCGTCGTAGGCGTGGCTCGCTGCGGCGATGGCGGACTCGATCAGCTCGGACACCCTCGTCTGCTGCAGGCGGAGGTCGAGGCGTCGTTCCTCGGCGCTGGAGACCCGGGCGATGTCGCGGACCAGCCGCTCCACACGGCTCAGCTCGGCCTCGATCGTTGCGTAGGTCTCCGGGTCCATCGTGAAGGCGCCGTCGGCCAGCGCCTCGTGGTAGCCACGGACCGTGGTCAGCGGGGTGCGGATCTCGTGCGCGAGGTCGCGGAGGATCTCCGCACGGGTGCGTTCGGTCGCGGCTATGTTGCGGGCCATCTGGTTGAACGCCTCGCTGACGGTGTCGAACTCGACACCCAGCCCGGCCTGGTGGACGCGTGTGGTGTAGTCGCCGTTCGCGACGGCCTGCGCTGCCGACGCCATTGCGCGGATCGGCCGGACCACCCGCCGGGTCACGAACCAGGCAACGCCCAGTGCGGTCAGCCCGGCGGCAAACGTGGCCACGGAGAGCGAGATCAGTGTCGCCCGGGCAAATGCGATCGCCAGGTGCTGCGACAGGTCCTTTGGGATCGGGCCGACAGCACGGTCCATGTGGGTCTGGAACAGGCCCGGAGCCAGCAGCACCACCACGCCGAGGAGGGTGGCGCTCCCCGCCAGGACGACCAGGGCCTGGGCCACAAGCAGCCGGGAGCCGAACCCGGCGCACCGGGTCCGCGCCCTCATGTTCCCTCTCCCATCCGGTACCCCACCCCGCGGACGGTGCGGATGAAGCGTTGAGTGCGAGAGTCCTCGCCGAGCTTGCCGCGCAGGTTGGCGATGTGTACGTCGATGACGTGGTCGTCGCCGTACCAGTCCCCACCCCACACGCGCTCGAGCAGCTGGCGCCGGCTGAACGCCACCCTCGGGCGTGCGGACAGGGCGTCGAGCAGGTCGAACTCGGTGCGGGTCAGCTCGACCGGCTCGCCGACGAGGTGGACCTCCCGGGCGGGCGGGTCGACCAGCAGGTCCCCGAACCGACGCGGCGGCTCGATGTCGGCGTCGGGGTCCACGGCGCGCGGTCGGCGTAGCATCGCGCGCACCCGGGCGACCAGTTCGCGAGGGGAGAATGGCTTGCCGAGGTAGTCGTCTGCTCCGACCGAGAGCCCGATCAGCCGGTCGACCTCCTCGGTGCGGGCGGTGAGCATGATGACGTAGGTGTCGGAGAAGGTCCGGACCTGACGGCAGACCTCGATGCCGTCCATGCCTGGCAGCATCAGGTCGAGCACGATCACGTCGGGCCGCTCAGTGCGGGCCAGCTCGACTCCGCTCTCCCCGTCGGCGGTGACGACCACGGTGAATCCCTCCCCCTCGAGGTAGGTCTTCACCAGCCGGGAGATCGCCGGGTCGTCCTCGACGACCAGGACCTGTCGTCCACTCGCGGGTGGGCGCGGGGCCCGGCCGCTGTCGGCGCTGGCGGCGGCTCCCGGCGCTGCGCTCACGAACCCTCCGACATCTCGATGAAATCGCCGTGCCAGGAGTGGTACCAAACGTCTCCTGCGGTGCTGCTGACCGAGAGCATCCCTTCGACGTCACCGTCCTTGAGCGTGTGCAGGGTGTAGTAGCCCGGGAATGCCTCCGCCGTGTCGGCACTCAGCCCGCCACTGCGGTCGGCCAACCACTCGTTGGCGATCTGCTGGGCCTCGCCAGCGGTGACCTCGCTGCCCGTGACGTCGCCACCGCCCATCATGCCGAACCGGGTGTTCCACATCCGCGCCGGCCCGAACTCCATCTGTACCGCGCCGTCGTCAGGATCAACGAGCACCTCGGTGGCCTTGGGCCCGTCCGGCTCCTGGAGCTCGGCGTAGTAGTGGTTGCTGAACTTCATGACCTCGCCGATCTCCAGACCCGGCTCGAGGGTGTCGGCGTACTCGGCGGCTCGGTCGCGCGCCTGCGCCAGGGTGTCCACCTCGTTCCCGTCGCCGGGCAACCAGCCGTAACCTGAACCGCCCATCATCCGGCCGTCGTCCCCACCGCGGCCCATGCCCCGATCACCCGGGCCGCTTCCGGGACCATCCCAGGTCCGGCTGTTGTTCCCCCAGCCGCCCTCGAAGTTCGCCTCCTGGGTTACCAGCCAAGCCCCCGCGCCGAGCACGGCCACCAGTGCCACCACCGGCACCCACATCCCGGTCCACCTGCTTCTAGAGCTGCTCATCTGCCCTCACCTCTCGTTCTGGCGCGATGAGCGTCCCGACCGCAGCGTCTCGCGCATGACGTGATACTGCGCCTCGTCGATTTCACCGGCAGCGAACCGGCGGTCCAGCGTCTGCTCCGGTGTCTCGCCACGGCCGGCATCGGGGTAGTTGCGGTCCCGGTCGTTGCCGCCGGGGAAGGCGCGGGTGACCAGCCACACCACCAAGACAATCAGGGCAACCCAGAAGATCGTCATCGCGATCCATCCGCCGGCGCCCATTCCCCATCCGTAACCCATCATCACGTAGCTCCTCGTCTCGTTTGTCTTTTCAGGAGCCGGTGCCCCCGGACACTTCCCATGGTGGTCCTCTCGGGTCAAGGACAACCCCGGTCAGACCTCAAGATCGGGTCAAGCCGCAGCCGGGGCCAGCAGTCATCCGGCGGACCTCGATCCATGAGCGAAAGTTGCAACCGGCCTGACCAGACCCTCAGGATCGGCTGTCAAGGTGGAGCACGAACCGACGCCATCAGGGCGTCCTGACCAGGAGGCCACCATGACACTGACACGGCTCTCGCCATCGTTCCCGCCGAACACCGGCTCGCCCGAGCGAGGAGGGGATCCACAACCCGGCTGGGGCATCCCTCCAGGGACCTGGACCGTGCAGCCGGGACAGGCCTAGGTCCGGCTACGGGCACGCCTGCTGCGCTCCCAGATCCTTGCCGACTTCCAGCACGTCACCGGAAGGCTTGATGCTGCTGCGACCCCCGGCGGGCTCCTCTGTCCGGCTGGTCGTGCAAGCTGCGAGCCTCGACACGGGCAACCGGCTCCGTGATGAGCAGCTGCGTCCTCGGTTCGGGCTCGACGTCGAGCCCTACCCGCACATCACCTTCTCAAGCGCCCCCGGCGAGATGAGACTGTCTGCGGGGCGGGTTCACGTGCCCGGCACCTTGGAGGTGAGCGGGGGTGGGGCACCGCCTCGCAGATCGATCGGCGGGCGTTGGGCGTCGACCTGGCCGGTTCGCTGAACCGGGCTGCAGCCCTGTTGAGCAACACCGTCGAGGTCGGGATCGACGTGAGTCTGGCGCACTGCGGAGAGGCGGTGGCAGCGTGACCCGCCACCACGACCCCGGGCCGGGGACCGACTCCACGCGCCAAGGCGTCGACCGGGTCTACG
>JBBQWX010000108.1:0-15258 GCA_038210185.1 Actinomycetales bacterium | reverse complement strand
ATCATCCCGGCCGACATCTCCGGCCCCGGCCGGATCGGCCTGGTCTCGAAGTCGGGCACCCTGACCTACCAGATGATGTACGAGCTGCGTGACATCGGCTTGTCGACCAGTGTCGGCATCGGCGGCGACCCGATCATCGGCACCACGCACATCGACTGCCTCGAGGCGTTCCAGAACGACCCCGACACCGACGCGATCGTCATGATCGGCGAGATCGGCGGCGACGCCGAGGAGCGGGCCGCGGCCTACATCAAGGACCACGTGACCAAGCCGGTCGTCGGCTACGTCGCCGGGTTCACCGCCCCCGAGGGCAAGACGATGGGCCACGCCGGCGCCATCGTGTCCGGCTCGTCCGGTACGGCGCAGGCGAAGAAGGAGGCCCTCGAGGCCGCCGGGGTCAAGGTCGGCAAGACGCCGCACGAGACCGCCGAGCTGATGCGCCAGGTCATGCAGGGCCTGTCCGCCTGACTCCTGCGCGTGGACCGCGGTCGTCACACCGCTGTTCTCCGCTCGTCCCTCGGCTCGCTCCCCGCGGTGGGCCGGCTGCGTTTTCTCTCTTTGGTCCCCCCTCGGCGTTGCTCGGCCCGGTTCGGGTCATTGTCCCGCAGACTGGGCGCGATGTCTGTCAGCGAGCGTCTACGTGCGGCCCTGCCCGGCTCCGACGACCCCGTCGCCGAGCCGGGGGGGTCGACCTGGCGGCGGGGCGCCGTCGTCGGGGTGCTCACCGGGCTGACCTCGCTGCTCGTCGTCGCCGCACCGGTGGTGCTGGCCTGGCTCGTCGAACCCCTCGCCACGGGCGACGGGTGGCAGGCCGCGGGCACGGGGGCCGCCCTGTGGCTGCTGGTCTCCGGGGCGCACCTGGCCCTCGGCGAGGTGACCGTCTCGCTGGTTCCCCTGCTCGGTCTGGCCCTGTTGGTCGGCGTGGCCTGGCTCGGCGCCCGCGAGGCCATGGTCGACGTGTCGACCGACGGGGAGCACTGGCGGGGCACGCTGCCGCGACCGCTCGCCGCCGCGCTCGGTGCCTGGTGGGGCGGGTATGCCGTCGCCGTCGCCGCCGCGGTCGGCCTCGCCGTCGCCGGTCCCTTCCGGGTCACCCCGACGTCGGTCGTGGTGCCGGCCGTGCTGGTGCCGCTGCTCGCCCTCGGGCTGGCGCTTCGGCCCGTCTCCCGCGACGACCCCGATGTGCTCGGACCACGGCTGGGGTTCGCCTGGGTGCCCGACGGCGTGCGACGGGCCGTGCGGCCGGGGCTCGTGGGGGCCGGCATCCTGCTCGGCATCGGCCTGGCGGTCGTCCTGGGCCTGGTCGCGCTGTCGTGGGGCGAGGTGAGGACCATCTCGACGGCGGTCGCCGCCGGTGGCCTCGGGGGTGTCGTGCTCGCACTGGCCCAGGTCGCCGCCCTGCCCAACGTGGCCCTGTGGGCCGTGTCGTTCATGGCGGGCCCGGGCTTCCGGGTCGTCGAGGGGGGCTCGGTCACGTGGTCGGGCTCCGAGGGCGGCCTGCTGCCCCTGGTCCCGGTGTTCGCCGCGCTGCCGCAGCCCGGCGCCTTCGCGTGGTTCAGCTCACTGTCGGGGCTCGTCGTCGTCGCGGTGGGCGCCTACGTCGGGCGCCGCGCGCTGAGGCAGGTAGCGCGGCTCTCCCGGCTGCGCACCAAGCTCGCCGTCGCCCTCGCCGCGTGCACGGTCACGGCCCTGGCGCTCGCGACCCTCGACCTGCTCGGCGGCGGTTCGCTCGGCCAGTTCCGGCTCTCGGCCGTCGGGGCCCCGACCGCGCGGTTGTTCCTCGCGCTGCTCGCCGAGCTCGCCGTCGGCGCGCTCGTCGTCGTCCTCCGCGACGCCTGGCGGCTGCGTCGATGAGCGACCCGGCCGCTTGGCCCGCCGGCGCCGCTGGGTCCGCCCCCGATGGCGCCGCGGATGCCGCCTCGCCGCTCGGGCTCGTCGTCCTCGTCTCGGGGTCCGGCAGCAACCTCCAGGCCCTGCTCGACGCCTCCGCCGAGCCGGGCGCCCCCTTCCGGGTGCGCGCGGTGGGCGCCGACCGCGACGGCACCGGCGGAGCCGCGCGCGCCGAGCGAGCCGGCATCGCGACGTTCGTGGCCCGCGTGCCCGACTACGTGACCCGGGCCGACTGGGACCTCGACCTCGAGCGCCAGGTCGCCGGGTTCGAACCCGGCCTGGTCGTCTCCGCCGGGTTCATGAAGGTGCTCGGGCCTGCCGTGCTCGAGGCGCACCGGGTGGTCAACACCCACCCAGCCCTGCTGCCGAGCTTCCCGGGGGCGCACGGCGTGCGCGACGCGCTGGCCCACGGCGTGAAGGTCACCGGGTGCACGTGCCACTGGGTCGACGCCGGGGTCGACACCGGGCCGATCATCGACCAGCGCTCCCTGCGGGTCGAGGCCGACGACACCGTCGGGACGCTGCACGAGCGCATCAAGGTGCTCGAGCGCGAGATGCTCGTCGGCGTCGTGCGCGCCCTCGCGACCGACCGCTCCTGGATGCCCTCGCCGTCGCCCGCCTGACCCCCACCTGACGCCGCCATCTCGCCTGACGCCTCCAGCTCGCCTTGAGTGCGGAAGTGGTCGCCGGGGAAACCGTTCCCGCACTCGAGGCGGGAGGTGTGCAGCCTCACGTCAGGCCACTCGCGCCCCCTGGCCACCGACATCCATCGCCGACACCCATCGCCGACACCCGGTCGCCGACGAGGGCGTCGTCAACCGGCCTCACCGCTGCCCTCGCGGCGAACCCCGCGCACTGCCGTCGGTGCCACCGGTGGCACGGCGGCGAGCACCACGTGCTCGACGCTCTCCTCGAGGATCACGCGGGCTCGTGCAGGCATGCCGGCATCGGTGATGAGCGTGTCGACGTCACGCAGCGGCATGAACGTCGACAAGCCGATGATTCCGAACTTGGTGTGGTCGGCCAGCACGCAGACCGACCGGCTGGCCCGCACCAGGGCCTGGTTGGTCTCGGCCTCGACGAGGTTGGGGGTGGTCAGGCCGGCGCTGCGGTCGATGCCGTGGGCGCCCAGGAAGAGGCGGTCGACGTGCAGACCCTGCAGCGCGGACACCGCCACCGGCCCCACGAGGGCGTCCGAGGGGGTGCGCACCCCACCGGTCAGCACGACCACGTGTCCTCCGGCGCCCGACTCGTGGAGCAGCTGCGCCACGGGAACGGAGTTCGTGACGACGGTGAGGTGCGGCAGGTTGCGGATGGCGCGGGCGAACTCGTAGGTGGTGGTACCGGCCGAGATGCCGATGGTGGCGCCCGGCTCGACGAGGCGCGCCGCCGCCAGGGCGATGGCGTGCTTCTCGGCCGTCATGAGCAACGACTTCGCGCTGAAGCCCGGCTCGTCGGTGGCCCGAGGGATCAGGGCAAGGGCGCCGCCGTGGACCCGCGCGAGCAGGCCGTCGCCGTCGAGCCGCTCGATGTCGCGGCGCACCGTCATGTCGGAGACGCCGAGCTGCTCCACGAGGTCGGAGACGCGCACCGCGCCCGACTCCTCGACCATGGCCAGGATGACGGCGCGGCGCTGGTTGGCGAGCACGCTCACTCCTCCCTCACCACGGCCGCCCGGTGGGGGGCGAGCCGCAGCGTCGGGCCGACGTCGACACCCGAGACGAGGTCGTGCCCGGCCGCAGCGACCTCTGCCTGCTCGTCGGTGTGGTTCAGCACGAACAGCCAGCTGCCGCCGCCCGACCGGCGCCGCACGACCTCCACCCCCGCCGGGGGCACCGGGGCGGGTGCGACCTCGGCCTGTTCGACGACCCGGTCGAGCAGGGCACCCAGGGTGGCGTCGTCGGGAAGGGTGCCGAGGTACCAGGCCACGCCGTCACCCACCGGGCGCCGGGTGATGGCCGGTCGGCCGGCCAGGGGGCCCGCGGCATAGGCGGTCACGACCTCGGTGTCGACGGCTCGGGCGTCCTCGCTCCACTGCGAGCCGGTGCCGCCGTCGGAGAGGGCGACCGTCTCGTCGACCCGCAGGGGGAAGAACTCCTCCACCCGGATGCCGAGCAGGTCGCGGAATGCTCCCGGGTAACCACCGAGGCGCACGTGGTCGTCGGGGTCGCTGATGCCCGAGAAGTAGGTGACCAGCACGTGGGCGCCTCCCTCGGCGGCTGCACGCACGGCATCCGCCTGGGCGTCGGAGACGAGGTAGAGGGTCGGCACGACGACGATGCGGTAGGCGCCGAGGTCGCAGTCGGGGTGTACGACGTCGCACGTGACGCCCCGGTCTCGAAGCAACCGGTGCACGGTGTGTGCGGCCGTGGCGTAGTCGATCGCCGACGACGGCATGCACGGGCCGGCCACCGCCCAGGCCGACTCGTAGTCCCACAGCACGGCGACCTCGGCGTCGACCCGGGAGCCGACCAGCTCGGCGAGACGGCCTGCGATGGCGCCCAGCTCGCACACCTCGCGGAACCGGTCGGAGTCCTCGCCGGCGTGCGGCACCAGGGCCGAGTGGAACTTCTCCGAGCCCGACCGAGACTGGCGCCACTGGAAGAAGCCGAGGGTGTCGGCGCCGCGGGCGACGTGGGCCAGCGAGTCCGTGATGGTGCCGCCGGGAACCTTGGCCGGGTTGACCGGCTGCCAGTTCACGGCGCTGGTCGAGTGTTCCATCAGCAGCCAGGGCCGGCCGCCGGCCAGGCCGCGGGTGAGGTCGCCGTGGAAGGACAGCTCGGCCTGCGGGTGGGGCAGCGCGTCGACGACGTAGTGGTCGGTGCTGACGACGTCCTGGAACGGAGCCCAGTCGTGGTAGTCGAGCAGGCGGAAGTGGTTCAGCGTCATGAAGTTCGTCGTGACGGGCACGTCGGGGGAGTGCCGTCGGATCACCTCGTGCTCGGCGCGGTAGAAGTCGAGCAGGGTGTCGGAGCCGAAGCGGTGGTAGTCGAGCACGTGGGTGGGGTTGTTGAACGACGTCGTGCGCCGGGGCGGGAGGATGTCGTCGAAGGAGGTGTAGCGCTGGCTCCAGAAAGCGGTTCCCCAGGCGTCGTTGAGCGCGTCGAGGGTGCCATGGCGCAGTTCGAGCCAGCGGCGGAAGGCAGCCGCGCAGGTGTCGCAGTAGCAGGGCAGGTTGTGGCAGGCGTACTCGTTGGAGACGTGCCACATCGCCAGTGCCGGGTGGTCGTGGTAGCGCGCGGCCACACGATCGGTGAGGCCGAGGGCCATCTCGCGGTAGAGGGGTGACGAGGGGCACCAGGCCTGACGGCTGCCGGGCCAGAGGGTGTGTCCGTCGCGGTCGACGGGCAGGATCTCGGGGTAGGCCGCGGTAAGCCACGGGGGCGGGGTCGCGGTGGCCGTCGCGAGGTCGACCGCGATGCCGTTGGCGTGCAGCAGGTCCAGAATCTCGTCGAGCCACTCGAAGGTGTACTCACCCTTGGACGGCTCGAGCCAGGACCAGGAGAACACCCCCAGCGTGACGAAGCTGACTCCGGCCCGTTTCATGAGGCGCATGTCGTCGTCCCAGACGGCGCGCGGCCACTGCTCGGGGTTGTAGTCGCCACCGAAGGCGATCCGGTCGCTCGGCCAGAGGCGCATGGACCAAGTCTGGTGAGCAGGCCGGGGCGTGTCAACACTTTCGAACACGAAGCAACATCTCGGCGTCGCACTCGGGCGAGCCGCCGATGTCGGTAGGCCCCGGGTTGCAGCCCGCCGCGACAACAATCACAGTCCGGTCACTCCCTGTACGGAGTCCTTGACAGCATCAGGGCTCAGCGACAGACTCGGCCCATCAGTGTGTGTTTCTGATCGAATGTGTCAGGAACAGGACGTCAAAGGAGACAGTCATGGCACGCCCGGCCAACCGCGACCAGTACCTCGCGAGCACCGTTCCCAACTCGGTCCGCGGTGTCGACCGCAGGTCCATCCTTCGAGGTTCGGTCGGAGCAGCTGCTCTGCTCGGCGTGCCGACCCTGCTGGGCGCCTGCGGCGACGACGCCGAACCGGCCGCCTCCGGCGGCGCCAGCGCCAAGGCCGGGCCGGTGAAGTTCGGGATGAACGAGGCCAAGGGATCCGGCCCCGCCTACGAACGCCTCCAGGGGATGGCCGACGCGTACGCCAAGAAGACGGGGGCCGAGGTGTCCACGAACGCCGTGGACCACAACACCTTCCAGGAGAGCATCAGCACCTACCTCCAGGGGACCCCGGACGACGTGTTCACCTGGTTCGCCGGCTACCGCATGGCGCAGTTCGCCGAGAACGAGCTCATCATGGACATCAGCGACGTGTGGCCCATCGACGGAATGAGCGACGCCTTCAAGAAGTCCGCGACGGCGGAGGACGGCAAGCAGTACTTCGTTCCCGCGAGCTACTACCCGTGGGCCGTCTTCCACCGCAAGTCGGTCTTCGAGAAGAACGGCTGGACCGCTCCGACGACGCTCGACGAGCTGAACGCCCTCATGACGGACATGCAGGGCAAGAAGATCACCCCGTTCGCCTTCGCCGCCAAGGACGCCTGGGCACCGATGGGGACCTTCGACATCCTCAACATGCGCCTCAACGGCTACGACTTCCACATGCAGCTGTGCAAGGGCGAGAAGAAGTGGGACAGCCCGGAGGTCAAGAACGTCTTCCAGACCTGGAAGGCGCTGCTGCCCTACCACCAGGAGAACTCCCTCGGCCGCACCTGGCAGGAGGCCGCCACCTCGATGGCCAAGGAGGAGTGCGGCATGTACCTGCTCGGCACCTTCGTCGTGGACGGTGTCCCGCCCGAGACCCAGGACGACCTCGACTTCTTCACCTTCCCCACGCTCGACCCGGCCATCGGCAACGATGCGCTCGACGCGCCGATCGACGGGTTCTGCGTGTCGGCCCAGGCCGAGGACGACGAGAGCGCCAAGGCGTTCATCACCTGGCTCGGCACCGCCGAGGCGGCTGACGCGGCGAACAATGCCGCCTCCGCGCCCTTCATCGCGGCCAACGAGGCCGCGAGCACCGAGAAGTACGGCGCGCTCCAGAAGAAGTCCGCGGAGGTCGTCCAGAACGCCAAGTCCATCGCCCAGTTCCTCGACCGCGACACCAACGCCGACCTCGCGAACACCGTGATCACCGCGTCGCTGCAGGACTTCATCAAGAACCCCGACGACATCGACCGCATCACCGCCTCCATCCAGCAGCAGGCCGCGTCCATCCTCGGCTGAGCCCGACGTCAGGAGGGGGCATCATGGCCACAGTCACGGCACCGCGCCGGTCGCGACGCACGGTGCGTCGGGTCGAGAAGCGACAAGGGACCCGCGACCGCCTGGTCGTCGCGGCCATGGTCGGGATCCCCACGCTGCTCGTCATCTGGCTCGTCTGGCTCCCGGCGCTGGCGTCGGTGGCCCTGTCCTTCACGAAGTGGAACGGGTTCAAGCTCAGCGGGATCGAGTGGGTCGGCACGCAGAACTACACCGACATCGTGACGATCTACCCGCCGTTCTGGCCGGCGATCCAGAACAACGTCATCTGGCTGGTCTTCCTCTTCGTGTTCCCGACGATCTTCGGCATCCTGCTCGCCGTGATCCTGGACCGCGAGATGCGGGGAAGCCGCTTCTACCAGACGGCCTTCTACCTTCCGGTCGTGCTGTCGATGGCGCTCGTCGGCTTCATCTGGCAGCTCTTCTACTCCACGGACCAGGGGCTGATCAACGCGGTCTTCGGCACCAACATCGACTGGTACGGCGACCCGGACATCAACCTGTGGTCGGTGCTCGTCGCGACGGCCTGGCGGCACACCGGCTACATCATGCTGATCTACCTGGCAGGGCTGAAGGGCGTCGACGCGTCGCTGCGCGAGGCCGCGGCGGTGGACGGTGCCAGCGAGGTCAAGACGTTCTTCCACGTCATCCTCCCGGTGATGCGGCCCATCAACATGATCGTGTTGGTCATCGTCGTCATCGAGTCGCTGCGGGCGTTCGACCTCGTCTGGATCATCAACAAGGGTCGCAACGGCCTCGAGCTGATCTCGGCCCTGGTGACACAGAACGTCATCGGTGAGGCGACGCGCTACGGCTTCGGCTCGGCGCTCGCCGTCATCATGATGATCATCTCCACGGTGTTCATCGCCATCTACCTGCGCATCGTCTTCCGGGAGGAGCGCGGATGAGCGCCACGACCACGACACCGTCCACGCCGGCAACGGCCAAGGCGTCCGTCCACACGGGTGCTGGCGGCGTCATGAGCAAGCGCCGCGGCACGGTCGCCACGGCCGTCATGTTGTTCCTTGCCCTGCTGTGGTTGTTCCCCCTGCTGTGGTCCCTCTACAACTCCTTCAGGGACTACTCGTACACCCAGACCAACGGGTACCTCTCCTTCGGCGGCTGGACATTGGACAACTACCAGAACGCATGGAGCCGTGGGAACTTCGGACTGCACCTGAAGAACTCGCTGTTGATCACGGTGCCCGCGGTCGCCCTCACCCTGTTCCTGTCCTCGATGGTCGCCTTCGTGCTCGCGAGGTTCTCCTACCGCTTCAACCTCACCCTGCTCGGGGTCTTCCTCGCCGCCAACCTCCTGCCGCCCCAGGCCCTGCTCATCCCCGTGTTCAAGATGTTCCGCGAGATCCCGCTGCCCACCTTCATGAGCGAGAGCGGGACGATGCTCAACAGCTTCTGGGCGCTGATCCTCGTCAACACCGCCTTCCAGATGGGGTTCTGCACCTTCGTGCTGAGCAACTACATGAAGACCCTCCCGTACGAGATCTACGAGTCCGCGCAGATGGACGGCGCGAGCGTGTGGCGGCAGTACTGGCAGCTCACGATGCCCCTCGTGCGGCCGGCCCTGGCGGCCCTGGCGACGTTGCAGGTGACGTGGATCTACAACGAGTTCTTCTGGGCCACGGTTCTCATCTCCCGCGGCGACAAGCTGCCGATCACCAGTGCGCTGAACAACCTGCGCGGGCAGTTCTTCCAGGACACCAACCTGGTCGCCGCGGGGTCGATCATCGTCGCCTTGCCCGTGCTGATCGTCTTCTTCGTGCTGCAGAAGCAGTTCGTCTCTGGGCTGACCATGGGGTCGACCAAGGGATGACCGATGCGCTCGCCGTGATCCGCGGTGGCGGGTCCGCGCTCGTCCTGGCTCACGACGAGCGCGGCCTGCCGCAGGTGCTGCACTGGGGCGCCGACCTGCCGGAGATCGCGGTCGCCGACCTCGCGCTGCTCACCGGGCGGCCCGTGGCGCACAACCAGCTCGACGAGCCGTGGGCGCTCAGCGTGCTCCCGACGTCCGGGGAGGGCTGGGAGGGCACCCCTGCGTACGCCGCGCACCGCGCCGGTGGTCACGCCGCACCCCGTTGGGTCGCCACCCTCCGTCAGGGTGACGGCGCCGCAGAGGTGCGGGCGACGGCATCCGACGTGGGGGTCGAGGTGGTGGTGCGGTACCGCCTCGACGAGCACGGCGTGCTCGTCGTCGAGTCGTCGCTGACGAACGCCTCCGGCGACGTGACCCCGGTCGACGTCGCGGCGCTGCGGGCCGTGCTGCCGTTGCCGGCGCGGGCCGACGAGGTGCTCGACCTCACCGGACGCTGGTGCCGGGAACGGTGGCCGCAGCGCCGGCCGTTGAGCGACGGCACCTGGCTGCGCACCGGGCGCCGTGGCCGCACCGGTCACGACGCGACGCTGCTGATGGTCGTGGGCACCACGGGGTTCGGCTTCCGGTCGGGGGAGGTGTGGGCCGCGCACGTGGCCTGGAGCGGTGCCCACGAGCACTTCGTCGAGCGGCTGCCCGAGGGTGCCGGCCCGCACGCCGCTGTGCTCGGCGCAGGCGAGGCGCTCGCGCCGGGTGAGGTGCGGCTGGCCCCCGGCGAGACCTACACCGCCCCTCCCGTCGTCTTCGTGCACTGCGCCGAGGGGCTCGACGGCCTGACCCGCTCGCTGGTGCGTCACCAGCGTGCCCAGCCCGGCTACCGGTCAAGCCCTCGACCGCTGGTGCTCAACACGTGGGAGGCGGTCTACTTCACCACCGACCTCGACCACCTGCGCCGGCTCGCCGACACGGCCGCGGCGATCGGCGTCGAGCGGTTCGTGCTCGACGACGGCTGGTTCGGCGGTCGCCGCGACGACTCCCGCGGGCTGGGCGACTGGCGGGTCTCGAAGGACGTGTGGCCCGACGGGCTCGCCCCGCTCGTCGACCACGTCAAGGGCCTGGGCATGGAGTTCGGCCTGTGGTTCGAGCCCGAGATGGTCAACCTCGACTCCGACCTGGTGCGTGCCCACCCCGAGTGGGTCCTGGGCCCGGTGGCCGGGGTGCCGCAGCCGTCGCGCCGCCAGCACGTGCTCGACCTCGCCAACCCGCAGGCCTTCGCCCACGTGCTCGAGGCGATGAGTGCCGTGGTCGGAACGTACCGCGTCGACTTCGTCAAGTGGGACCACAACCGCGACCTGCACGAGGCGGTGCGCACCGACGCGTCAGGCACCGACCGCCCCGCCGTGCACGCCCAGACCCTGGCGACCTACCGGCTGCTCGACGAGCTGCGGGCCCGGCACCCCGGGCTCGAGATCGAGTCGTGCTCGAGCGGCGGTGCGCGGGTCGACCTCGGGGTGCTCGCCCGCACCGACCGGGTGTGGACCTCCGACTGCAACGACGCGGTGGAGCGGGTGGCCATCCAGCGATGGACCGGGCTGCTCGTGCCGCCCGAGCGGATGGGCTCGCACGTCGGGCCGCCGCGCGCCCACACGACCCACCGTGAGCTCGACCTCTCGCTGCGGATGCTCGTCGCCCTCGGCGGTCACGCCGGCCTCGAGTGGGACATCACCACGTGCACCCCTGGCGAGCTGGCGCTGCTGCTCGACTGGGCCGCGCTCTACCGCGAGCTGCGGCCGCTGCTCCACGGGGGCGACGTCGTGCGCTCCGACCACCCCGACGACGCGCTGCTCGTCAGCGGTGTCGTCGCCCCCGACCGGTCGGATGCCGTGTTCACGTTCGTCTCGACCCTCACCGGGCGCGGCGTCACCCCCGGCACGGTGCCACTGCCCGGGCTCGACCCCGACCGGCGCTACCTCGTGCGCGTGCGGCCGGAAGCCGGCCTGCCGGCCACGGTGCAGGGGGCGCCCCCAGCGTGGTGGGACGACGCGACCGCTGACGGCATCCTCGCGAGTGGCGCTGCCCTTAGCCAGGTCGGGCTCGCCATGCCGGTGCTCGCGCCGGCGCAGGGTTTCCTGCTCCACCTGGCGGCCGAGGCGCCCTGACCCGCTCCGGGTGGCACACTCGCGGCGTGGCCACCGACCCCGCCGACCTCAGCCCGGCATCCCTCGCCTTTCTGTCCGAGCGGCACCTGGCGACGTTCACGACGCTGCGCCGCGACGGCTCGCCGCACGCCGTTCCGGTGGGGTTCACCTGGGACCGCGACGCGCTCGTCGCGCGCGTCATCTCGAGCCGCAGCAGCGCCAAGGTGGCGCAGGCGCGGGCGGGGCGCCGGGCGGCCCTGACCCAGGTCGACGGGCGCCGGTGGATCAGCCTCGAGGGCACCACGCGGGTGCTCGAGGACGCCCTGTCCGTGCACGACGCCGAGCAGCGGTATGCGGTGCGCTACCGCCAGCCGCGGCCCAACCCCGAGCGGGTGGTCGTCGTGCTCGACGTCGACCGGGTGCTCGGCGGCACGTGGCCCGACCCGCTCCCGCCGTCCCCGTACCCCACCTGACGTCCCAACTTTCCCGCCCGATGCGGGAAGCTTCACCTGCGCACCCCTTCATGTCTGGTGCGAAGGTGAAGCTCCCGGTGCGGAGCAACCCGGTGCGCAGCCTTGCCCGCCACGACCGCCGACCGCCGCCGGTAGACTCGGCGGCGACGACTGGCGAGGGTGGGTCACCACCGGGAAGTCACCGCGTCGGGGCGTCGCCCGCCTGGGTGCCCCGCAAGGTTGACCGACCCGACCCGACCCGACCCCGCAAGGAGCCCCACATGTCCGCCGTCTTCCCCCCCGGTCCCTCGCAGGACGTCCGCCCGGTGCGCCGCGCCCTGGTCTCGGTCTACGACAAGACCGGCCTCGAGGGACTCGTCCGCGGGCTGCACGAGGCCGGCGTCGCGCTGGTGTCCACCGGTGGTTCGGCCGCGCTCATCGAGTCGCTCGGCCTGCCGGTCACCACGGTCGAGGACCTCACCGGCTTCCCCGAGTGCCTCGAGGGGCGGGTCAAGACGCTGCACCCGCGGGTGCACGCCGGCATCCTCGCCGACACCCGCAAGCCCGACCACGTGGCCCAGCTGGCCGACCTCGGTGTCGAGGCCTTCGAGCTCGTGGTCGTCAACCTCTACCCGTTCGCGGCCACCGTGGCGTCGGGCGCGAGCCCTGACGAGTGCGTCGAGCAGATCGACATCGGTGGCCCGTCGATGGTGCGCGCAGCGGCCAAGAACCACCCGAGCGTCGCGGTCGTCACCGACCCGGCCACGTACGGCGACGTGCTGGATGCCGTGCGCGGCGGCGGCTTCACCCTCGAGCAGCGCAAGCGGCTGGCGGCCCGGGCGTTCGTGCACACCGCCACCTACGACGTGCACGTGGCCTCGTGGATGGGCAACGCCTACACCGACACCTCCGAGGGCACCGGCTTCCCGGCCTGGGCGGGGGCAACATGGGAGAAGGCGTCGGTGCTCCGCTACGGCGAGAACCCACACCAGCGGGCCGCCCTGTACACCAACGGGTTCCAGCCGCAGCCCGGCCTCGCCCAAGCCACGCAGCTGCACGGCAAGGAGATGTCGTACAACAACTACGTCGACGCGGATGCCGCGGTGCGCGCGGCCTACGACCACGGTGACCAGCCCACCGTCGCCGTGATCAAGCACGCGAATCCCTGCGGCATCGCGGTCGGCACCGACATCGCCGACGCCCACCGCAAGGCGCACGAGTGCGACCCGGTCTCGGCCTTCGGCGGCATCATCGCGACCAACCGCCCGGTCACGGTCGAGATGGCGCGCACCGTCGCCGACATCTTCACCGAGGTCGTCGTCGCCCCGGGCTTCGACGACGACGCGCTCGAGGTGCTCACCGCGAAGAAGAACATCCGGCTGTTGCAGTGCGCGGCGCCGGGTCGGGGCGGCGTCGAGACCCGTCCGATCAGCGGGGGTCTGCTCATGCAGCAGCGTGACGGGGTCGACGCGGTCGTCCAGGCCGACGGCGGCTCGGTCACCGGGGGGGATGACGTCGCTCACTGGCGCCTCGTGTCCGGCGACCCGGCCGCTGACGCTACTTTGGCCGACCTCCAGTTCGCCTGGCGCGCCGTGCGGGCCGTGAAGTCCAACGCGATCCTGCTCGCCCGCGACGGTGGCTCGGTAGGCATCGGCATGGGTCAGGTGAACCGGGTCGACTCCTGCCACCTTGCCGTCTCACGCGCTGGTGAGGACCGCGCGCGTGGTGCCGTGGCGGCATCCGATGCGTTCTTCCCCTTCGCGGACGGTCTTCAGGTGCTGCTCGACGCCGGGCTGCGTGCGGTCGTGGCACCGGGTGGGTCGATGCGCGACGCCGAGGTGATCGAGGCGGCTCAGGCAGCCGGGGTGACCATGTACTTCACCGGAGCCCGCCACTTCGCCCACTGAGCGCGGCGACGACGACCTGCGCCTGGTCCAACACGCCCTCGCCGAGAAGTGCGCCCGGGCCGGCGTGCTCGGAAGCTCAGCCGGGTTCGATGACGGTGCCGAAGGTGCCCTCGACGCCGTCGGTGATGTGGTCCAGTGACGTGATGACGCTGCGCTGCCCGCCGCCGGAGACGAACCGCATCGCGGCGTCGACCTTGGGGCCCATCGACCCCGACGCGAACTGGCCGTCGGCGGCGTGCTGCCGCATCTCGGTGAGGGTGACCCGACCGAGGTCGCGCTGCGCGGGGGTGCCCCAGTCGAGTGCGGCGTGGTCGACATCGGTGCCGATGACGAGCACGTCGGCACCGAGGGTGCTGGCGAGCAGCGCGGCGGTGAGGTCCTTGTCGATGACCGCCTCGACGCCACGCAGCCGACCGTCGGCATCGTGCACGACCGGGATGCCGCCGCCACCGGCCGCCACGACGACGTGACCGGCCTCGAGCAGCACCCGCACCGGGCCGACGTCGAGCACCTCGAGCGGCTCGGGGGAGGCGACCACACGGCGCCACCCCTTCGTGCCGCGGTCCTCCCACACCTGACCGTGGTCGACGAGGGTCTGGGCCTGCTCGCGCGGGAGGTAGCGCCCGATCGGCTTGGTCGGGGAGGTGAAGTGGGGGTCGTCGCGGTCGACGAGGGTACGGGTGACGAGCGCGGCCACGGGGCGTGCGAGGCCGGCATCCGCGAGCGCCTGGTCGAGGGCGTCGAGGATGATGAAGCCCAGCGTGCCCTGGGTCTGCGCGCCGCACCAGTCGAGCGGCACGGGCGGCACGACGTGGGCGGCGAGCTCGTTCTTGACCAGGATGTTGCCGACCTGGGGGCCGTTGCCGTGGGTCACGACGAGCTCGTGACCGGCCGCGACCAGCCGAGCGGCGGCCCGCATCGCGACACCGACGGCCTCGATCTGGGCGGCGGGGGTGGCGCTGCCGTCGGGGGCGGTCATCGCGTTGCCACCCAGGGCGAGTAGAACCCGCATGTGGTGCCACCTCTCGGGTCGGTCGGTTTCGACTGGTGCCAGCACCGACCCTAGGCAGCCGTGCTCCGGGTCGGCGTCGTCAGGACCTGCTCAACGGCGTGCTCCCCTTGGGCAAGTGTCACTCGCCCGCCGTCGGTGCGGCGGAGGCGTCGTCACGGACCCTCCCGCTCGTCGAGCTCGTCGAGCTCGTCGAGCTCGTCGAGCCAGGCCCGCACGCTCTCGTTGTGCTCCCCGAGCAGTGGGGGGTGGACGTGCTCGCGGCGCCCACCGGCATACGCGTTGTCGTCGAAGCGGATCGGCGGGCCGGGGATCTCGATGGTGCCGAGCAGCGGGTGGTCGACCTCGATCACCAGCCCCTGCGACCGGGTCTGCTCCCAGTCGTAGACGCGGTCGAGCGTGCGCACCTCACCGGCCGGGATGCCGAGCTCGGCCAGCCGCGCCATCAGCTCCGCCTGCGGGAGGTCGGCGAACGTCGCGTTGAGCAGCTCGATGACCGCGTCGCGGTTGTCGACCCGCTCGCGGTTGGTGGCGAAGCCCGGCGCGAAGGGGTCGAGGTCGAAGCCGGCGGCCAGCTTCTGCCACAGGCCCTCGCTGCCGCAGGCGAGCTGGATCATGCCGTCGGCGCACGTGAACAGCCCGTAGGGGCAGATCGACGGGTGGTGGTTGCCCCCGGCCCGCCCGACCTCGCCGGCCACGGTGTAGCGGGTGCCCTGGAACGCGTGCACCCCGACGATGGACGCGAGCAGCGAGGTGCG
>JBBQWX010000107.1:0-15480 GCA_038210185.1 Actinomycetales bacterium | reverse complement strand
GGCCTTGCCCTTGCCGAGGTAGGTGGCCGGGTCAGGGTTGGCACGGCGCTGCACCACGCCGGCGAGCACCTCGGAGCCGGCCGTCTCGGCGAGCGCGGCGAGCTCGCGCATCGAGTTCTCGGCGTCCGTCACGGTGCCCTCGGTCCAGACGGAGGCGAGGACCACGCGCTCGAGGCGCAGCTGGCGGTACTCGACCTCGGTGACGTCCTCGAGCTCGGTCGACAGCCCGGAGACGCGGCGCAGCGCCGCCAGCGGCCCGACACCGCGACCTACCTCGGCAAGGGCAAGGCCCTGGAGCTGCGCGACATCGTCGTCGCCGAGGGCGCCGACACCGTCGTCTGCGACGGCGAGCTGAGCCCCGGCCAGCGGCGCGCGCTCGAGGACGTCGTCAAGGTCAAGGTCATCGACCGCACCGCGCTCATCCTCGACATCTTCGCCCAGCACGCCAAGAGCCGGGAGGGCAAGGCCCAGGTCGAGCTGGCCCAGCTGCAGTACCTCCTGCCGCGCCTGCGCGGCTGGGGCGAGTCGATGTCGCGCCAGGCCGGTGGCCAGGCCGCCGGCGGCCAAGGCATGGGTTCGCGCGGACCGGGTGAGACCAAGATCGAGCTCGACCGCCGCCGGATCAACACCCGCATCGCCAAGCTGCGGCGTGAGATCAAGGAGATGAAGACGGTCCGCGACACCAAGCGCGGCAGCCGTCGAGCGCACGCCGTGCCGAGCGTCGCCATCGCCGGCTACACCAACGCGGGCAAGTCCTCGATCCTCAACCGGCTCACCAACGCGGGGGTGCTGGTCGAGAACCAGCTCTTCGCCACCCTCGACCCGACGGTGCGCCGCTCCGAGACGCCCGACGGGCGTCTCTACACGCTCGCCGACACCGTGGGCTTCGTGCGGGCGCTGCCCCACCAGCTCGTCGAGGCGTTCCGCTCCACCCTCGAGGAGGTCGCCGAGGCCGACCTGCTGCTGCACGTGGTCGACGGCTCGCACCCCGACCCCGAGGGGCAGATCTCCGCCGTGCGCGCAGTGCTCGCCGACGTCGACGCCACCGACGTGCGCGAGGTCACCGTCATCAACAAGGCCGACCTCGCCGACCCGGAGGTCATCGATCGGCTGCGCCGGCACGAGAGGCACTCGATCGTCGTGTCGGCTCGCACCGGTGCCGGTCTCGACGAGCTGCGCGCCCTGATCGCCGACGAGCTGCCCCAGCCCGACGTCGAGGTCGACGTGCTGGTGCCCTACGACCGCGGCGACCTCGTGAGCCGGCTGCACGAGCAGGGCGAGGTGCTGGAGTCCCGGCACGAGGCCGAGGGCACCCGGGTGCGCGCCCGCGTGCACGCGCAGCTGGCCGGCGACCTGAGGGCCTTCGGCGCCTGAGGCTGCCCTCGACGACCTCCTTCCGGCCGCCGCGGGCGGCGTGCTCCGGCGTGCTCCACCTGCCATGTTGGGGTGAGGAGAGTCGAACGTGGTCGAGAAGAAGGACAGTGACGCGGGGGCCGTGCGGATCGCTGCGGTGATGCCGTGCTACGGCGTCGAGCAGTACCTGCCGGCGTTCCTCGAGTCCCTGGCTGCCCAGACGTTGCCGTTGAACCGGCTCCAGCTGGTCTTCGTCGACGACGGCTCCCCCGACCGCTCCGGAGAGCTGATCCGGGAATGGTGCGCCGAGCACGCGCCGCACTCCGTGGTGCTCACCCAGGACAATGGTGGCGCCGCCGCGGCGCGCAATGCGGGGCTCGCGTTCGTCACGGCCGAACGGGTCACCTTTCCAGACCCGGACGACGTCTTCGACCCGAACTACTTCAGGGCGGTCCTGGGCTTCCTCAAAGGCCGGGGCCGAAAGGGCGCGGACCTCCTGGCGACGCAGTTGTTGCTCCTGAACGACGCAACCGGGGAGGTCAGCGACACGCATCCCCTGCGTCGCAAGTTCCGCAACGGGAGCCAGGTGGTCGACCTCACCCGGCACCCCGAGTACATCCACCTGCAGTCCCCGACGGCGTTCTACCGGTCTGCTGAGGTGGCTCGGCTCGGTCTGGCGTTCGAGCCAGGCATCAAGCCGAACCTCGAGGATGCCTACTTCACCACGCTCTACCTCGCGGACAAGGCGCAGCCCCGCGTCGGCATCATCCCCGAGGCCCGCTACCACTACCGCAGGCGCGAGGACGGCAGCTCGCTGGTGCAGAGCAGCTGGCGCAAGCCGACGAAATACACCCTGCTGCCGGAGGTGGGGTACCTCCGGGTGCTCGAGAAGGTCAAGGCGCGGCGCGGACACGTGCCGGTCTGGGCGCAGAACCTCGTGCTCTACGATCTGCTGTTCTACCACCGTCAGGACGAGCGCATCCACAGCGCCACGGCGTGGCTCGACGACTCCATCGTGCAGGTCTTCCACCCGCTCGTGCGCCGCATCCTCGAGCACATCGACGCCGAGACCATCGACGGCTTCTCGATCCTGCCCACCAGCGCCCAGCTTCGGCAGGCGCTGCTCATCGGCTACAAAGGGCTCGACGCGCGACCGACGAGCCTTCCACTGGTCCGGGTCGACACCGGTAGGGAACTGGTGCAGGTGCGTTACTGGTTCGGCGGCGACCTACCTGCGGAGGAGTTCCGGGTTCGCGGCCTGCTGATCGAGCCGGTGCACGCGAAGGTCCGGGACGTCAGCTACCTCGGACGCGTGCTGATGCACGAGCGGATCGTCTGGCTGCCCGCGACCGGGACGATCCGGGTCGTCATCGACGGGCGAGCCGTTCCCCTGACCCTGGGAACCCGGCCGGACCCGGTCTACCTCATGCGTCCCTCGATGATCTGGCGTCAGCTCGCCGGTGACTCGGGACCGACCGAGAAAGCAGTCGGGACGCCCTCCACGACTCGCGCCGAGCAGCTGCCGCTGAAGCGCCGGGCCCGCCGGGTGGCCGGTCGCACGGTGCGCGCATCACGGGCCTGGGTCGACAGCGCGATGGCGAAGCGGTCCCCAGACGCGCGTCAGCAGCGTGCTGATGCTCGGCTCGTCGCCAGGGCGAGGTCGGCGGCGGTGCAGCGCCGGTCCCGGCAGGCGAGGACCTTCATGGACAGGGACATCCAGGCGCAGGACAATGCCGAGCACCTCTACCGCCACGTGCGCCAGGCACACCCCGAGGTGAACGCGTGGTTCGTGCTGAGCCGGTCGTCCACCGACTGGGCTCGCCTCGCGGCTGAGGGATTCCGGCTGGTCGACCACGGCTCGCAGGAGCACACGATGCTCCTGCTCAACACGGTGCACCTGATCTCGTCGCAGGTCGACCACTACGTCGTCCACCCGCTCGACCGCCGGCGCTTCACGACGAGCTGGCGGTTCACGTTCCTGCAGCACGGCGTGACCAGGAACGACCTGTCGCGGTGGATCAACGGCAAGCCGATCAGCCTGCTCGTCACCGCCAGCCCCGACGAGCACGCCTCCTTCGCCGGTGACCACACGCCGTGCGTCTTCACCGACAAGGAGGTCCAGCTCACCGGGTTCCCGCGGCACGACCGCCTGCTGCGGCTTTCCCGCGCGTCGGGCGACCGACGCGGGCTCGTCGTCATGCCGACCTGGCGCCGGACCCTGCTCGGCGACACCGTCAACGCTGCGGGAGGGAATGCGAGGTCGCTGCGTGAGGACTTCCTCGACTCGCCCTACGCGCAGAACTGGCTGTCGCTGCTGGCGTCCGACCGACTGCGAGAGGTCGCCGAGCAGCACGACTCGACGCATTTCCGCTGCCCGCCCATGTCAGCGTCCTCCGCTACAGCGACACCGACGTGCAGGAGGTGCTCGCCGGGTCGGCACTGATGGTCAGCGACTACAGCTCGCTGGCCTCCGAGATGGCCTACATCGAGCGCCCTGTCGTCTACTTCGAGTTCGACCAGGCGGAGTTCTTCGCCGGCGGACACGCCTTCCGGCGCGGCAGCCAGAGCTGCGAGGAGGACGGCTTCGGACCGGTGGTTCCGGACGTCGACGGGGCTCTGGCTGCGGTCGCCGAAGCTGCCGCTGCAGGACCGGCGCCGCAGGAGCCGTACGCCACGCGGATGGCCGATGCTCTCCCCTTCCGCGACGGGCAGTGCTCCGAGCGGGTGTATCAGCGGATCATCGCCATGGACACGCCGCTGCGGATGCCACCAGCGAACCAAGGACACCAAGGAGGTCGACTTAGGCGGGGAGGTCATCGATGAGCTCGCGGCCGCCGGGGACCGTTGACCCACCGGGTTGCTCGTAGCTGGTGAGGTGCTGGCCGTCGCGCACGGTGGTCAGCCGGGGCCGGCGAGTCGGCCTTCGTCCGGCTCGTCGTCGCAGGGGCGCCCCTGACCGGGCGGGACGGGGGCGCCGTCCATGGAGCGCAGGGTGGCCGGGTCACCCAGGGCCGCCTCGGCCAGGGCCAGCCCGGACCCGCTGTAGATGTGCAGCACGCTGTCGGCGCCGGCGTCGACCAGGTCACCGACCTCGTCGTCGTAACGGGCCGCGGCGGCGACCGTGCCGGTGAAGTGGCGTGAGCGCACCACGGTGAGGGCGTTGAGGTTGGCGTGGTGGAACGGCATCGCCAGGACCACGGTCCGCAACGAGCGGATGGCGACCAGCCGGCGCCAGAGTGCACTGTCGGTCGCGTCACCGGCCACGACCGTGAAGCCCCGGCTCTCCAGCTGGGCGACCCGCTGCTCGTCGTGCTCGACGCCGAGCACGCGCAGCCCCTCGTCGGCGAGGCGGGCGTAGGCAGCGGTTCCGACCCGTCCCATCCCGAGCACGAGCACGTCGACGTCGTGCAAGGGGATGGGGCGTTCCGAGGCGTCCAGGCGCTGGGGGTGCGTCTCCGGCCAGCGCCGCTCCACGCTGTCGGCCCACTGCTCGGCGCGCAGGTTCACCGCGGTGGAGAGCAGGAAGCTGGCGGCGACCGCCACCGACATCGTCGTCAGCCAGCTCCGGTCGAGCAGCGCGGTGCTCACGGCGGTGGCCGTCACGACCAGGGCGAACTCCGAGTTGTTGGCGAGGGCCAGCGCGGTCAGCACCGCGCTCCGGCGTCGCACGCCGAACGCGGTCAGCAGGGCGAGGTAGGCCCCGGTCTGCACCGGCAGGAGCAGCAGCAGCAGCAGCGCCGTGCCCACCTGCGCTGCCGTGGGGATGCCCTGCAGGCCGATGGAGAGGAAGAACGCGACGAGGAGGAGCTCCTTGACCGAGAACAGCGACTTGGCGAGGTCACCGGCCCGGTCGTGGGGAGCGAGCAACAGTCCCATGACGACGGCCCCGAGGTTGCCCTCGAGGCTGACGGCCTCGAAGAGCAGGTAGCCGGGCACCAGGGCCATGGCCACCCCGAAGAGCACCTGGAGCTCGCCGTGTCCCAGCCTGTCCCAGACCGCGCGCAGCAGGTGCCGGGCGGGCAGGAGGAGCACGAGCAGCACGGCCCAGGGGCTGGGGGCGTGGCCGTGCCCGAGCGCCACGAACGCCACCACCGCGAGGTCCTGCACGACGAGGATGCCGACGGCGACCCGGCCGTAGCGGGAACGCGACCCGCTGCGCTCGTCGAGCATCTTGACGACGAGCACGGTGCTCGAGAACGACAGGGCGAAGGCCACGAAGACCAGAGCTCGCAGCTCGAGGCCGGCGAGGGCCGCGAGACCCGTGAGGGCAAGCCCGGAAAGGAAGGCCACGCCGACACCGATCATCAGCCCGGTGTGCAGCAGCGCGGTCAGCCACACCTCTCGGCGGACCAGGCGGCGGACGTCGAGCGAGAGCCCGACGGCGAAGAGCAGCAGGGTGACTCCGAGCTCGGCCAGGGTGGTGACAGCGGGGTGCTCATCGACATCGACCGCGGCCAACGCGAAGCCTGCGACGAGGAAGCCCACGAGCGGGGGGAGGTGCAACAGCCGGGCCGCGAGGCCGCCGACGAGCGCGGCGACGAGGTAGGTGCCGGCCAGAAGGAGGGGGTCCACCGGATGCCGGTCAGTTGAGGCCGACGACTCGGCCTTCGTCGTCGACGTCGATGCGGTGGGCGGCGGGCACCTTCGGCAGCCCCGGCATCGTCATGATCTCGCCGGTGACCAGCACGACGAACCCGGCCCCGGCGGCCAGGCGCACCTCGCGGACGGTGACGGTGTGCCCGGTGGGCGCCCCACGCTGGGACGGGTCGGTCGAGAAGGACGACTGCGTCTTGGCCATGCAGATCGGTAGGTGCCCGTAGCCGGCGGCCTCGACCTGGTCGAGGCGTCGGCGGGCGCGAGGCTCGAACTCCACCCGCGCCGCGCCATACACGCGGGTCGCGACCGCCTCGGCCTTCTTCTCCAGCGAGAGGTGGTCGTCGTAGACCAGGCGCATGTCGCTCCTGCCCTCGCGCACCGCCTCGATGACGCCGCGGGCCAGTGCCTCCGCACCCACCCCGCCATCGCGCACGTGGGTGGCCTCATGGGCCCGCACGCCCTCCTGGGAGCACAGCCGCAGCACGAGGTCGACCTCGTCGTCGGTGTCGCTGGGGAAGCGGTTGACCGCGACGACCGCAGTGAGCCCGAAGACGCCGCTGACGTTCTCGAGGTGACGACGCAGGTTCGTCATGCCCGCCGCGACCGCGGCGAGGTCCTCGCGGCCGACGTCGGCCAGGGCGCTACCTCCGTGGAACTTCAGGGCACGGATCGTCACGACGACGACCGCGACCTCGGGGCGCAGACCACTCGCCCGGCACTTGATGTCGAGGAACTTCTCGGCCCCCAGGTCGGCACCGAAACCGGCCTCGGTGATGACCCAGTCGCCCAGCTTGAGAGCGGCCCGGGTGGCCATCACCGAGTTGCAGCCGTGGGCGATGTTCGCAAACGGCCCACCGTGGACGAAGGCCGGTGTGTGCTCCAGGGTCTGCACGAGGTTGGGGGCGAGGGCGTCGCGCAGCAGCACGGTCATCGCCCCGTCGGCCTGCAGGTCGCGGGCGGTGACCTGCTCCTTGCCGCGGGTGTAGCCGACCACGATGTCGCCCAGCCGGCGCTTGAGGTCGGCCAGGGAGTCGGCCAGGCAGATGATCGCCATGACCTCCGATGCCACGACGATGTCGAAACCGTCCTCACGGGGCACGCCGTTCGTCACGCCACCCAGCCCCACGACGATGTCGCGCAGGGCCCGGTCGTTGAGGTCGACGACGCGCTTCCAGGTGACGGTGCGCGGGTCGATGTCCAGGGCGTTGCCCTGGTGCAGGTGGTTGTCGAGCATCGCGGCCAGCAGGTTGTTGGCCGCGGCGATGGCGGCGAAGTCGCCGGTGAACGCCAGGTTGATGTCGACCATCGGCACGACCTGGCTGTAGCCGCCTCCCGCGGCACCTCCCTTGATGCCGAACACCGGTCCCATCGACGGCTCACGCAACGCGACGACGCTCTTCTCGCCGATGCGGCGCAGAGCGTCGGCCAGCCCGACCGAGGTGGTCGTCTTGCCCTCGCCGGCCGGGGTCGGTGACATCGCGGTGACGAGCACGAGGTGCCCGTCGGGCCGACCATCGAGGGAGCGCAGGTAGGGCAGCGAGACCTTGGCCTTGGTGTGGCCGTACGGGACGAGGGCCTCGGGCGGGATGCCGAGCACGTCACGAGCCAGGTCGACGACGGGCGTGATGTCGGCGGCCTCGGCGATCTCGATGTCGGACGGGAACGGGGGAGGTGCGTCGACGTCGATGCTCACGCCTCCCATCGTGGCACCACGAGCGTGTGGGAACCGAGAAATGTGGTGAGGCGTGCCTGTGGAGGGCGGACGGCGACGGTCGCGGTGACGGCATACCCTGCTCTGGTGCCAACCCTCGACGAGCTCCTCCACGCCGCAGTCGGCGGGGTCGGCGGCACCGAGCGCCCCGGGCAGGTCGAGATGGCGCACGCCGTCGCGGACGCCATCGACGGCAAGGGCCACCTGCTCGTCCAGGCCGGCACTGGCACCGGCAAGTCGCTGGCCTACCTCGTGCCCGCGGTGCGGCACGCCATGGACTCGGGCACCCCCACCGTCGTCGCCACCGCGACGCTCGCGCTGCAGGCCCAGATCGTCGACCGCGACATGCCGCGCCTGGCCGAGTCGCTGGCGCCGCTGCTCGGCCGGCGGCCCACCTACGCCCTGGTCAAGGGGCGGCGCAACTACCTGTGCGCCCACAAGCTCGAGGGCGGGTTCCCCGACGACGACGCCGACACCCTGATGTCCCTGGGCGCCGTCGACCAGCAGGCGTCGCGCCTGGGCGCCGAGGTGGTGCGGCTGCGGAGCTGGGCCGAGGCCACCGAGTCCGGCGACCGCGACGAGCTGGTCCCCGGGGTGTCGGAGCGCGCCTGGCGGCAGGTGTCGGTGAGCGCCGAGGAGTGCCTCGGCGGCCGCTGCCCGATGGTGTCGGAGTGCTTCGTCGAGCGCTCGCGCGAGGCGGCCCGCGACGTCGACGTGATCGTCACCAACCACTCGTTCATGGCGATCGACGCCTTCGAGGGGCGTCAGATGCTGCCCGAGCACGACGTGCTGGTGGTCGACGAGGGCCACGAGCTCGTCGACCGGGTCACCTCGACGATCACCGACGAGGTGACGCCCGGCATGGTGCGCGCTGCCGCCAAGCGGGCCGGCCGCCAGGCCGACTCGAGCTCGACTCTGGACGAGGCCGCCGACCTGCTCGAGTCAGTGCTCGAGCCGGCCCCCGAGGGCCGGCTTACCGGCATCCCCGACTCGCTCGCCATGGCCCTGTCGCGGGTGCGCGACACGGCCCGCGCCATTGCGAGCGAGCTCAAGCCCCCACCGGGCGAGGAGCCCGACGGCGGCCGCCAGGTGGCTCGGGCCGCCGTCGACGAAGTCTTCGACAACGCCTCGCGCATCCTCGAGGAGCGCGAGCTCGACGTCGTGTGGCTGAGCCGCGACCCGCGGCGCGGCCCGGTGCTGCGGGTGGCCCCGATGAGCGTGGCGATGCTGGTGCGCGACAAGGTGTTCTCCGAGCGAACCGTCGTGCTCACCTCGGCCACGCTCGAGCTCGGTGGGTCCTTCGATGCCGTCGCGGGCACCATTGGGCTGCGCGGCGAGGGGGCGCCGACCTGGCGGGGGCTCGACGTCGGCAGCCTCTTCGCCTACCCCGAGCAGGGCATCGCCTACGTGGCGCGGCACCTGCCCGCGCCGGGGCGCGACGGCCTCGCCACCGAGACCCTCGACGAGATCGAGGCGCTGGTGCGCGCGGCGGGCGGACGCACCCTGGGTTTGTTCTCGTCGATGCGCGCCGCCAAGGAGGCCACCGAGGCGATGCGCGAGCGGTTCGCCGACGCCGACGGCGAGATCGCCTTCCTCTGCCAGGGCGAGGACCAGATCAGCACCCTGGTGCGTCAGTTCGCCCGCGACCCGCGCACCTGCCTGTTCGGAACGCTGTCGCTGTGGCAGGGGGTCGACGTGCCCGGCTCGTCGTGCCAGCTCGTCATCATCGACCGCATCCCCTTCCCTCGGCCCGACGACCCGCTCGCCTCGGCGCGCTCGCAGGCCATCGCCCGGATGGGCGGCAACGGTTTCATGGCCGTCTCCGCGACGCACGCGGCCCTGCGGCTGGCGCAGGGAGCGGGCCGCCTCATCCGGCGGGCCGACGACCGGGGCGTCGTCGCTTTCCTCGACAACCGGATGATGACCGCGCGGTATGCCGGGTTCCTCCAGCGCTCGCTGCCGCCGTTCTGGCCCACCGCCGACCGCGCCATCGTGCTCGCGGCGCTGAAGCGTCTCGACGAGACCGCCGAGCCGCCGCAGCCGGTGGCCGAGCCCGCCCTGCGTGGGTTGACCGGCGCCGTGGCTGCCCCGGTCGGTGACCCCGACCGCGGTGCCGATGCCGCGACCCCCGTGCCCGCCGAACGCCCGGTCGCCGAGGACCCACCGCCACCGGAGTCGTCGCGCACCGCCGTCACCCACGGGCACCCCTGGACCGAGCAGGAGGACGAGGAGCTGCGCGACGGCATCGAGCTCGGGCTCACCCTCGACGAGCTGGCCGAGTCGATGGAGCTGCCGGTCGACGCCGTCACGGCGCGGCTGGCCGGCCTTGGGCTCGGGGCCGGCAGCGGCCCCACGCTCACCGTCGACTAGCGGGCCGTTCGAGGTGACATTCCGGCTTCAGGGACCAGCGGATCACCTCGAATCAGCTCGGGCCCCCGCCGGTTCGAGGTTTTATTCTGGCTCCAGGGAGCCGAACATCACCTCGAATCAGCTCGAGCGTGGGGAGTGCGCGCGCTCGAGAACCCGTAGCCAGGCGTCGACGTCGCGTGGTGAGGTGAAACGCACCAGCGGGGGTGCTGACGGGTCCGCCGCCCACTGCAGCTGCTGTGCCCGCTTGCTCGCGAACGAGCGGAAGTGCCACGCGACGATCGAGTCGCCGGAGAACGACTGGCGCCACGACTCGGTGTTGCCGCCGCAGACCGGCTTCCTCGTCACGAGCCGGGAGGCGGTGCGGCGCAGCAGGCGACCCAGGCTCACCCGCCGGGGGAGGTCGAGGGCGACCAGCAGATCGGTGCGCTCGAGCACGAAGGGCTTCGTGGCGCGCCAGACGGCATCCATCACCCACTCCGGCCGCGCGAGCACCGGGCGAATGGCCTCCACCTGCTCGGCGGGGTCGAGCTGCACCCAGCCGGGGCGCCACATCAGGTCATCGACCGGCACGTGCGGGATGCCGGTGATCTCTGCCAGCCGCGCGGCCAGCGTCGACTTCCCCGAGCCGGTGACACCGTGCACCACGAGGCGCCGGTGGTCGTGGAGGTGTGCAGGCGGGTCGACGAGCACCGGGCGATTCTAGGCAGCGCCGGCGCTGTCCGCCCCTCGTGGCAGAGTGACGCTCATGTCGGACGAGGTCGCGGTGCACCACCGGGTGCCGCCCTACGTGCTCGTCTCCGGGCCCGAGTCGCTGCTCGCCGAGCGGGCCGTCGCTCTGACGCTCGACGACCTCAAGGTCACCGAGCCCGAGCTCGAGACGATCCGCCTCTACGCCGCCGCCTACACCGCCGGTGAGCTCACGCTGCACGCCAGCCCGTCTCTCTTCGGCGGGGCCAAGTGCATCGTCGTGCACGACCTCGACGAGGCCGACGACGAGCTGCAGGCCGACCTGCTCGCTGCGCTGGCCGGGGAGCCGGAGCCCGACCTCACCCTCGTCGTGCTGCACAAGGGCGGGTCCCGCGCCAAGAAGGTGCTCGACACGCTCAGGGGCTCCGGCGCACGGGTCATCGACGCCCCGGCCATCAAGACCGACCGCGACAAGGCCGAGTTCGCCGCCCACGAGTTCCGCCGGGCCCGGCGCAAGGCCACCGGTGAGGCGGTGCACGCGCTCGTCGAGGCCATCGGCAAGGACCTCCGTGAGCTGTCGGCCGCCTGCCAGCAGCTTCTCGACGACACCACGGGCGTCATCGACGAGCAGGTGGTACTGACCTACCACGGGGGGAAGGTCGAGGCGACCGGGTTCCGGGTGGCCGACGCGGCCATGGCGGGTGACACCGGCGAGGCTCTGCGCCTGCTGCGGCACGCCATTGCCGTGGGGGTCGACCCGGTGCCGATCGTCGCGGTGCTCGCCCAGCAGGCGCGCCAGCTGATCAAGGTCGGCTCGGCCGGCCGTGGGCGCTCGGCCGACCTGGCCCGCGACCTCGGCATGGCCCCCTGGCAGGTCGACAAGGCGCGCCGGGCCCTCGGCGGGTGGACCGCCGACGCGCTCGCGACCTGCGTCACGGCGATCGCGGCCGCCGACTTCGAGGTCAAGGGTGGCGGCCGCGACCCGGTCTACGCCGTAGAGCGCTGCGTGCTCACCATCACCGGCCAGCACGCACGCAACCGCACCTGAGCGGATGCCGGGGGCACGGCATCCGACGTTTTGGCGGCTCGGGTGCCCCACTGGTAACTTTGTCCATTGCGTGCGCGCTTGAGGTCGTGCGCGTACCGCAGCACCACCCAGCGCACGTCAACCACGGATGTCCCCACGTCCGGTCCCGACGCGCGACTGCCGCCCTCTAACGGCATACCGACCCCAGAGAAAGCATCCACACGTGGCAAACATCAAGTCCCAGCTCAAGCGGATCAAGACCAACCGGCTCGCGACCGAGCGCAACAAGGCGATCAAGTCCGAGTTCAAGACCGCGATCCGCAAGTTCCGCGAGACCGCCGACACCGGTGACGCCGAGGCGACCCAGGCTGCCCTGGCGAACGCCTCGACCAAGCTCGACAAGGCCGTGAGCAAGGGCGTCATCCACAAGAACCAGGCCGCGAACAAGAAGTCCTCGATGGCCAAGAAGGCCGCCTCTCGCTGAGCGAGCGCGACCCCGACGGGGCCCGTCATCGATCACGGTGACGGGCCCCGCGGTCGTGTCCGGGGCGGGAAGCCGCCGCTGGGTCAGGGGTGCAGGTCGGCGACCGCCTGCGCCACCGTCTCGAACCGCTGGCGGGCCAGCACCGCCCCCTCACGTCGCACTGCCCTCGGGTCGACGCGGACGACCCGGTCGACGCGCACCTCGCTCGGCCGGCCCCGGCGGTCCCAGGCACCCGAGCCGATGTCGACAAAGCGGCGCCCACCGCCGGGCGACGGGTGGCCGTCGTGGTCCTTGCTGGTCAGCTGCAGCGCCAGCAGCCATCGCCCGTCGTGGCCGACGAGCAGCACCGGGCGGTCCTTGCCCTGGCGGAAGTCCTCCTCGAACGGCACCCAGGTCCACACGATCTCGCCCGGGTCGGGGCGGCCGTCGGCGTGCGGGTCGTAGACCGGGACGAGACGCCCGGTGTAGTCCCCGGGGTAGTAGGGCGTCGCGTTGCCGGCGAGCCAGCGACGCAGCGAGGAGGCGGCGCTGCGCAGCAGCCCGAGGCGGCGAGGGGTCGGGGACGTGGAGGCCACCCGGAGAGCCTAGGGGGAGCCCGAGGCGATCGGCTCGAAGACGTCGAGGGGGTGAGCCAGCTCGTCCTGGGGCAGCCGCGCCCAGAGCGTGGCGACGACCGCCGCCACGACCGGCACGGTGCCGGCCACCGCGAAGGTGGCCTGCAGCCCGATGAGGTCGGCCACCCGCCCGGCGGCGGCCATCGACACCGGCATCAGTGAGACCGACACGAAGAAGTCGAGCGAGGCGACCCGGCCGAGCAGGGCCGGCGGCACCCGGCGCTGGAGCAGCGTGCCCCAGATGACCATCGGGGCCGCGAACGCCGCGCCCATGACGAAGGCGCACGCCACGACGACCCAGATCTGCGTGGTCACCCCGATGAGGAGGAAGGGCAGGCACGCCACACCCCAGCCGAGGTTCATCAGCGTGAGGTAGCGGCGCGGCATCCGCACCGAGGCCATGACGAGCGACCCCACCGCGCCGCCGATGCCGAGCCGGCCAGCACGTAGGCGTGGTCCGTGGGGCCGCCGCCGAGCTCGTCCTTGACGTGGAAGGGGATCAGCACCCCGAGCGGGCCCATCATGACCAGCACCATGAGCGAGGCGAACAGCAGCGTGGCCCGCGCCACGGTGTGCGCACCATGTGGACGAAACCCCTCACGCATGTCGTGCACGGCCGAGCGCACCGGGTGCGCCGTGTGCTCGGCGTCGAGGGTGCGCCGGATCGGCGTCTGCGGCACCTTGAGCAGCGCCAGCACCGTGACCACCGAGCTGGCGCAGCGACGGTGAACGCGGTGGAGGGGCTCGCCGCGGCCACGACCGCACCGGCGACGCCCGGCCGACCGCCGCCAGCAGCCACAGGCTGCTGAGGCCCATCGACGACAGCAGGGCGACCAGGCCCAGGCCGAGCACCTCGACGACGGCCACCGCCACGAGGATGAGGCGCTGCGGCACCCGGTCGGCCGCCACCCCGGCCACAAGGGTAGGCAGCTGCACGCCGATGGCGCTCGCGGTCGTGACGAACGACAGGTCGGTGGGGCCCCCACCGAGCCTGGTGACCTCCCAGACCAGCGCCACGACCCACACCCCGCCCGCGAACGAGCTCGCCGTGAGCGAGACGGCGAGCCAGCGGTAGGCCGGGGAGCGGAAGGGCGTGAGGCCCCGAGGCAATCGCCGGCCGACCTCCTGGTCGCCGATCGCGTCGCGCAGCGCGTCGGAGATCGGCTCTGTCACCCCTTCAGCAGGTGAGGCCGTACCGACATCCGCCACCGGTTCTCCCGCCGGTCGCGGTCAGCCGGACGTCGAGTGCCCCGACGGCCCGGCACTCGGTGCGTGAACGGCATCCGCGAATCGTGGGAGACTTGGGCACAGTGCCCTGACTCCCCCCACGCAAGGAAACCACCCGCTCGTGTCCCCCCGTGCCCGCATCGCGCTGCAGCCGCACGCCACGCCGCCGGAGGCGATTCGCAACTTCTGCATCATCGCCCACATCGACCATGGCAAGTCGACGCTGGCCGACCGGATGCTGCAGATCACCGGCGTCGTCGACGACCGGTCGATGCGTGCCCAGTACCTCGACCGGATGGATATCGAGCGCGAGCGCGGCATCACGATCAAGAGCCAGGCCGTGCGGATGCCGTGGGACCTCGACGGGGCGCACCACGTGCTCAACATGATCGACACCCCGGGACACGTCGACTTCACCTACGAGGTGAGCCGCAGCCTGGCGGCGTGCGAGGGCGCCGTGCTGCTCGTCGACGCGGCGCAGGGCATCGAGGCACAGACCCTGGCGAACCTCTACCTCGCGATGGAGAACGAGCTCACCATCATCCCGGTGCTCAACAAGATCGACCTGCCGGCGGCCCAGCCGGAGAAGTACGCCGAGGAGCTCGCGAAGCTGATCGGCTGCGAGCCCGAGGACTGCTTCCACGTCTCCGGCAAGACGGGGGTGGGCGTCGAGCCGCTGCTCGACGACATCGTGCGGCAGGTGCCGGCGCCCTCGGGCGACGCGAACGCCCCGGCACGCGCGATGATCTTCGACTCGGTCTACGACACCTACCGCGGCGTCGTCACCTACGTGCGGGTCATCGACGGCAACCTGAACCCGCGCGAGCGCATCATCATGATGTCGACCCGGGCCACCCACGAGCTGCTCGAGATCGGCGTCATCAGCCCCGAGCCGGTGCCCGGCAAGGGCCTCGGCGTTGGCGAGGTCGGCTACCTCATCACCGGGGTGAAGGACGTGCGCCAGAGCCGGGTCGGCGACACCGTGACCAACCTCAACAAGCCCGCGAGCACCGCCCTGGGCGGCTACCGCGACCCCAAGCCGATGGTCTTCTCCGGCCTGTTCCCCCTCGACGGCTCCGACTACCCCGACCTGCGCGAGGCCCTCGACAAGCTCAAGCTCAACGACGCCGCGCTCGTCTACGAGCCGGAGACCTCTGTGGCGCTCGGCTTCGGCTTCCGGTGCGGCTTCCTCGGCCTGCTGCACCTCGAGATCGTGCGCGAGCGGCTCGAGCGCGAGTTCGACCTCGAGCTCATCTCCACCCAGCCCAACGTGGTCTACGAGGTGGCCATGGACGACGGCACCGAGATCGTCGTGACCAACCCCAGCGAGTTCCCCGGCGGCAAGATCGCCGAGGTGCGCGAGCCCAAGGTGCGCGCCACGGTGCTCGCGCCCCTCGGCGATCTTGCCGCC
>JBBQWX010000106.1:0-15486 GCA_038210185.1 Actinomycetales bacterium | reverse complement strand
CAACGGTGGCTCCGCCCTGCAGTCGCTGCCGTTCTCGCCGGACAGCGGGATCGTCGGACCGGTCTCGACGGCGGTCTCGTCATCGATGAGCTTCGCCGACGTCAGCGGGATGTTCGTCGCCGGCTCCAAGCTCTACTTCGTCAAGCGGAGCACCGGGGACCTGTACTCGATCGCGTGGACGGGCTCGACCACGACCGGCTCGGCGACCTTGGTCAACGGACCGGGCAGCGGCGGGCGCAACTGGAACGGCCGGGCACTCTTCCTCGGAAACCCCCCACCGAACTAGGCGCCGACCGCGTCGTTCACGTCCTCCTGCATCGGTCTGACCGGTCAGCTCGACGCCTCGGCGTCCACCGACCCCGACGGCACGCTCACCGGGCGGTCGTGTGCGTTTGGCGATGGCGCGACCTCGCGGTGGAACACCCTGACAGCGAGGTCGGCAACCCACCCGAGCCTTCGGCCGCAGTCGCCCCCAACACCAACGGCCGATCACACCAGCCCGATCGGTGGGATCGAGGCTGAGAGGCCGCCCTGGTCGGCGAGGGCTCGGCCGGGCGAAGGACGACCCAGCCGTGCGCCGCACCCGTGGAGGCTGCGGTGATGACTTCCGGGTAGGTACTGGGACGTCCTACCATCTTGGGACCGCCTTCGAAGGAGCCCCATGGCAGCGCAGCCACCCACCTCGACGCCCGACCTGCACGTGCCCGAGCACCCGGTGCGCATCGTCACTGCGTCGGCCCTGTTCGACGGACACGACGCGTCGATCAACATCATGCGGCGGATCATGCAGGCGCAGGGTGCCGAGGTCATCCACCTCGGCCACAACCGCAGCGTCCAAGAGGTCGTGGACGCCGCCATCGAGGAGGACGTGCAGGGGATCGCGGTCAGCTCCTACCAGGGCGGCCACGTCGAGTACTTCGAGTACCTCGTGCAGCTGCTGCGCGAGTCCGGCGCCGGGCACGTCAAGGTCGTCGGTGGTGGGGGAGGGGTCATCGTCGCGTCGGAGATCGAGCGGCTGCGTGCTGCCGGTGTCACGATCTTCAGCCCCGAGGACGGCCAGCGGCTCGGGCTCCCCGGCATGGTCAACCAGGTCGTGCGCGCCTGCGACACCGACCTGTGGGCCCAGCACCCGACCACGGCGGCCGCGGTCCTGTCGGGGGAGCGATCCGCCGTGGCCCGGGCGATCACGGCGGCCGAGACCGGCCACTTCGGTGACGACCTGCGCGCCGAGCTCGAGCAGGCGGCAGCCACCCGCCGCACCCCGGTGCTGGGCATCACCGGCACCGGTGGCTCGGGCAAGTCCAGCCTCACCGACGAGCTCGTGCGGCGGCTGCGCGTCGACCAGCACGACAAGCTGCGCGTCGCCTGCGTGGCGATCGACCCCACCCGCCGTCGCGGAGGGGGAGCCCTGCTCGGCGACCGCATCCGGATGAACTCCCTCGACGGCGACCGCGTCTTCTTCCGCTCGCTCGCAACCCGCGGGGGCCGCGAGGTTCCCGAGGCCCTCGGCGACGTGCTCACCATCCTCAAGGCCGCGGGTTTCGACCTCGTCGTCGTCGAGACCCCCGGCATCGGTCAGGGCGATGCCGCCATCACCACCTTCGCCGACGTCAACCTCTACGTCATGACGCCGGAGTTCGGGGCGGCCAGCCAGCTCGAGAAGATCGACATGCTCGACTTCGCCGACGTCGTCGCCATCAACAAGTTCGAGCGCCGCGGCGCCATGGACGCGCTGCGCGACGTGGGGCGGCAGATGGTGCGCAACCGCGGCCTGTTCGGCAAGAAGCCCGAGGACGTGCCGGTGTTCGGTACCTCGGCCGCCACCTTCAACGACGACGGCGTCACCGCGCTCTACCAGGAGCTTCGCGGGCTGCTCGCGGCCTGCGGGCTCGAGCTGTCGGAGGGCGCGCTGACCCCGGTCGGGGTGCGGCACTCCTCGGTGCTGCGCCAGGTCGTGCCGCCGCGCCGCGTGCGCTACCTCGCCGAGATCGCCGAGACGGTGCGCGGCTACCACGACGACACCCGGCGGTATGCCGACGCCGCACGTCGCGTGCAGCGGCTCACCGAGGTGGGGGCCGCGCTCGGGCGGGCCGGGTCCGACCGGTCCGGCGTCGACGCGCTGCTCGGCGGGGCGCAGGACGACCTGCCCCTGTCGGTTGCGCGGCAGCTCGCCGGTTGGTCCTCCGTCGTCGAGGCCTACTCCGGTGACGAGCAGGTCATCACCGTTCGCGACAAGGAGATCCACATCTCTTTGGTTCAGGAATCGTTGTCGGGCAACAGGATCCGGCGGGTCTCGTTGCCGCGCTACTCCGATGACGGTGACCTCGTGTCGTTCCTGCGCCGCGAGAACCTGCCCGGGTACTTCCCGTTCACGGCGGGTGTCTTCCCGTTCAAGCGCGACAACGAGGACCCCGCGCGGATGTTCGCGGGGGAGGGAGACCCCTTCCGCACCAACACCCGTTTCAAGATGCTGTCCGAGGGCCAGCCCGCCACGCGGCTGTCCACCGCCTTCGACTCGGTCACCCTCTACGGCCGCGACCCCGACAAGCGCCCCGACATCTACGGCAAGGTCGGCACCGCAGGTGTCTCCGTCGCCACCCTCGACGACATGCGTGAGCTATACGCCGGCTTCGACCTCACCTCACCGACGACCAGCGTGTCGATGACGATCAACGGCCCCGCGCCGACGATCCTCGCGTTCTTCCTCAACACCGTCATGGACCGCGAGGTCGAGGCGTGGGTGGCCGAGCAGGGACGCGAGCCGAGCGAGCAGGAGGCGCACGGCATCCGGGCCAGGGCCCTGGCGACGGTGCGCGGCACGGTGCAGGCCGACATCCTCAAGGAGGACCAGGGCCAGAACACCTGCCTGTTCTCCACCGAGTTCTCGCTGCGGATGATGGCCGATGTCCAGGAGTGGTTCATCGCGCAGCAGGTGCGCAACTTCTACTCGGTGTCGATCAGCGGCTACCACATCGCCGAGGCCGGGGCGAACCCCATCAGCCAGCTCGCGTTCACCCTTGCCAACGGCTTCACCTACGTCGAGGCCTACCTCGCGCGGGGCATGGACATCGACGACTTCGCGCCGAACCTGTCGTTCTTCTTCTCCAACGGCATGGACCCCGAGTACACCGTCATCGGGCGGGTCGCCCGGCGGGTCTGGGCCATCGCGATGCGGGAGAAGTACGGCGCCAACGAGCGCAGCCAGATGCTGAAGTACCACGTGCAGACCTCGGGTCGCAGCCTGCACGCGCAGGAGATGGACTTCAACGACATCCGCACCACGCTGCAGGCGCTCGTCGCGATCTACGACAACGCGAACAGCCTGCACACCAACGCCTACGACGAGGCCGTGACGACCCCGTCGGAGGAGTCGGTGCGCCGGGCGCTCGCGATCCAGATGATCATCACCAAGGAGTGGGGCCTGGCCGTCAACGAGAACCCCCTGCAGGGCGCGTTCGTCGTCGACGAGCTCACTGACCTCGTCGAGGCCGCGGTGCTCGCCGAGTTCGACCGGATCTCCGAACGCGGAGGGGTGCTCGGAGCGATGGAGACCGGGTACCAGCGCGGGCGGATCCAGGACGAGTCGATGCTCTACGAGCACCGCAAGCACGACGGTTCGCTGCCGATCGTCGGGGTCAACACCTTCCGCAACCCGAACGCCGGTGGGCCACCCCGCGAGGTCGTGCTCGCGCGGGCGTCGGAGGACGAGAAGGAGGGCCAGCTGGCGCGGGTCACGGCGTTCAAGGAGGAGCACCGGGTTCAGGGGCAGGAGGCACTGGAGCGTCTCAGAGACTCGGCGACGTCCGGCGAGAACGTCTTCGCCGTGCTCATGGATGCCGCCCGCGTGTGTTCGCTGCAGCAGGTCACCGAGGCGTTCTTCGAGGTGGGCGGGCAGTACCGCCGCAACGTCTGAGCCTCAGGTCCCGGATCCGCCGCGCACGAGCTGGGTCACCCGGGCGACGGCGAGGTCGGGGGTCCACCCTCTCGGCGGGTCCGTGCAGCCCACAGCGTCCGTGGCGCGCCGTACGTGGCGCTCGAGCGCCGGTGGCAGGGCCTGCCCCGCGTCGGTGTGCAGCCAGACCCCGAGGCCGAGCACCGCGGCGGCAGCGGGGTGGCCGAGTCCAGCCATCGCGGCGCCGGCCCCGCACGCCGCCTCGCCGAGGGCGTTGGGACCGGCCGTGGCCTGCGGACCGACGATCGCCTGCCGGAACCACCCGAAGGCCGTCCCGGGGTCGTCGACCCCGAGGGCCGCCCAGCCGGTGTTCATCGCGACCGTGCTCGTCGGTCGCATGCCGAACCGGGTGCCCGCGTCTGCCGCCGCCGCCGTCAGGAGGTCGAGGGCCTCGCGGGGCCGGCCGCACTCCAGGAGGGCGAGGGCCACCTTGGGTATGACGGTCACCAGCTGCACCGCCGACGAGGTGGAGCCGACCAGGGCCAACGACTCGTGTGCGGCCGCCAACGCGGCCTCGGTGCGACCCTCCGCGGCGTCGACCGCCGCGCGTGTCGCGACGACCTCCGCCACGAGGTGTGCGGCGCCGGTGCGAGCCAGGCGCTCCGCCTCGTCGAGCCGGGCGCGGGCGCCCACCGTGTCGCCCTCGCCGTAGGCGGTGATGCCGGAGACGAGGCCGAGCAGGGTGCCCCAGTCGAAGTCCCCGCCGAGGTCGGCGGCGAGCCGCTGGTGCTCGGTGAGGCTCCAGTCAGCCGCCTGGAGAAAACCGGCCCGTGCGACGCGCAGCCGGGCCCGTTGCCGCGGGGTCACCCCTGGGCGGTCGAGCAGCACCTGCGTCCAGTGCAGGCCGGGCGCCATCGTCTCGAGGAACTGCCACCGGCGGCACAGTGCGGTCGTGAGGTCGGCCGCAGCGGGGTCGTCACCGATGGCGAGCGCGGCGACGAGCGCCTCCACGTGGTCGTCATGGGTGCGGCCCACGTGCTCGACCCGCGCGTCGGACAGCGGGGCGTCGCGCCACACCCCGGCGAACCACCTTCGGTGCCGTGCCCGGCAGAGGTCCTCCTCGCCGCTGGCCGCCAGCTCTTCCAGCGCCAGGTCGCGCACGGTGCGCAGCACGCGGAACGACAGGGTCACGGCCGTGCGCTCGACGTGCAGCAGGTTGTCACGAGCCAGCACCCGAACCGCGCGGTCGACCTCGTCCGGTGCGCCCCCGGCGACGGCCCGTGCAGCCGTGGTCGTGAAGGGCCCGGCGAACACCGCGATCCGGCGCAGCACCGCACGCGCGTCCGGGTCGAGGCGGTCCAGGCTCCACGACAGGGTGTCGCGCAGGGAGTGCTGGCGATCGGGCAGGCCGCGGGCCTCGGGGGCGAGGTCGAGCGGGTGCGAAGCGAGGTCCAGCAGCATCCCGACGGGCACGGTGGCGCAGGAGCCGGCCACCAGTTCGAGCGCCAGGGGGAGACCGTCGACGCGGCGTGCGACCCGAGCCAGCACCCGGAGGTCGGCGTCACTCCACGTGACCAGGTCGGCACTGGGCGCGACGCCGCGGTCGGCGAGCCGCTCGGCGAGCAGGCGTACCGCCGGTGCCGACCGAACGGCCTCGAGGTCGCCCTCCGGGTCGGCCGTCGCCAGCGGTTCGAGCACGACGACCCGCTCGCCGACGACGGCCAGCGGGGTGCGCGAGGTGACGACGAGCCTGACGTCCGGGCACCCCGCGAGCACGGCCGCTGCAACCTCGGCGGCCGACTCCAGCGCCCACTCGGCCTCGTCGACGAGGACCGTGAGGTCAGCGGAGCGCAGTGCACGCACCAGGGCCGCAACCTCGTCGTCACCCTCGAGCGGCAGCCCCGTCGTCACCGCGACGCCCGTGGCCAGCTCGGCGGGGGTGAGCCCGGCGTGGGCGGACAGGGCCACGTGCACCACCTCGGCGGTGCGGTCTGCCCGCTCGAGCGCCGCGCCGACGTCGACGAGGAGGCGCGACTTCCCCACGCCTCCCGGACCGGTGACGGTGACGAGGCGCCGCCCCTCGCGCAGGGCGGCGAGCACCGCATCGACCTCGGTCGAGCGGCCGACCGTGGGGGATGCCGGCATCGGCAGGCGCCGGCCCGGGTGCACCTCGACGGCGCGACCGGATGACGTGGCAACGGCTCCCACCGCGGACCCGAGCCCCGCGTCCTGGGCGAGCACGTCGGCGTGGACCTCGCAGACCGCGGGGCCGGGGGATACGCCCAGCTCGTCGCGCAGGGTGCGGCGCAGCACCTCGTACACGTCCAGCGCCTCCGCCTGCCGGCCGAGCCGGTAGGCCGCGCGCATGGCGAGGGCTGCGGCGCCCTCGTCGAGCGGGTTGTCGTCGAGCAGGCCACGGGCGACGGCGAGCGACTCCTCGGTGTCTGGGCGGGTGGCGTCGGGGCGCAGCAGGCACTCCGCGAGGTCGGCCCGCACTGCGCGGCGCAGCTCCTCCAGGCGGGTCCGTTCGGCGAGCACGAGCTCGGCCCGCACCCCTTCGTACGCGGTGTGGCCGTCCCACAGGGCCAGCGCCTGGCGGCAGAGCTGCTTGCACACCTCGGTGTCGTCCGCAGCGGTCCCGTCGTGGGCCGAGCCCGCCAGCGCGACGAAGCGGTCGGCATCCGTGCTGACGTCGGCGGGCACGAGGTAACCGGCTTCACTGGTGCTCACCAGGCCGGGGCCGTGCCGACGACGCAGCCGGGCCACGACGGTGTGCACCGTCGACGTGGTCAGTCGGCGGGCGTCCTCGCCCCACACGAGGTCGAGGACGACCTCGGCGGGAACGGGCCGGCCGCGCCTCGACAAGAGGACGGCGAGGACCTCCCGTGGACGCTCACCCCGGAGCGGCACGGCACGGTCGCCCCCCACCCGGAGGGGTCCGAGCACCCGGACCTGCACGCAGTCATGCAACCACACGGTGCCGACCCCCGGTCGGCCTCGGTGACGGGCAACGGGAGGCGGAACGGCTCGTCGGGCTCCGACGGGCGCTCGGCGCCGAGCCGCGTCAACCAGGCGACCACCGGGCCGTTGTCGGAGTGCACGTGCGCGAGCAGCGTCGACGCCCCAGCCGACCGGGCGGACGCCAGCGCGGCCCGCAGGAGGTCACCGCCGATGCCGCGCCCCTGCACGGCATCGGCGACCTCCACCGCCACCTCGACCGCCGTGGGGTCACCCACGTCGCGGATCCAACGCGCCAGTCCGACCGGGCGACCCTCGTGCTCGGCGACCAGCACCTCGTGCTGACCCGGCTCGACGGCCGCGAGCCGGCGGGCCATCACCGGGCTGAGGCGGGGCAGGCCGGTGTGGAAGCGCAGGAAGGCCGACCGCGCCGACAGCTGGGCGAAGACCTGGTGCACGGTGTCGGTGTCGCCCCTGGAGAGGGCCCGGATGTCCGTGACGGCGCTGGCGGCGCTGACGTCGCTGACGTCGCTGGCATAGGTGGTGCTGGTGGTGGTCATGCGAGCGAGGCTGCCGGGAGGGGCTGGCGCCGACCTTTCACCGACCTGTCACCGGCCGGGCGCCACGAGGGAGCCGTGTCGTCGCCCGGCCGTTCACCCCTGACGGGTGGGTTCGCTCCGCAGGGCCGTCGATATCTTGGCCGCACCCGCGTCGGGTCCCCCCGGTGCGCGTTGTCCCCCGAGGAGGCAGACCGAGGTGTCCGACGCCACCGCCCCCGCCGCGCCAGCCGCCCTCGACCCGGCAAGCGTGGTCCGTTCCCGGGCCTACCTCTCGGCGCTGGTGCTCGCCGCGTTGCTCGGCGTCCCGATCTCGGCCGTGGCCTACGGGTTCCTCGCACTCGTCAGGGCCGTTCAGGGCTACCTGTTCGACGACCTCCCCACCGACCTGTTCGACGGTGCCGCCCCGGCCTGGTGGCCGGTGCCCTGGCTCGCGCTGTGCGGCCTGCTCGTCGCGCTGACCATCCGCCACCTGCCCGGCCCGGGCGGCCACTCGCCGGCCCTGGGCTTCTCCGTCGGCGGCGGCCCGCCGGTCGACCGGCACCTGCCCGGCATCGTGCTGGCCTCCCTCGCGACGCTCAGCCTGGGTGCGGTGCTCGGCCCCGAGGCGCCGCTCATCGCCATCGGCTCCGGGTGTGCGGCGGCCACGGTCCGGCTGTTCAAGAAGGACGCCCCGCCGATGGCCCTCACCGTCATGGCCTCGGCCGGCAGCTTCGCTGCCGTCAGCACCCTGCTGGGCTCGCCCCTGCTGGGCGCGTTCCTCATCATGGAGGCGGCAGGCGTCGCCGGTGCCACCCTGAGCCTCGTGGCCCTACCGGGTCTGCTCGCGTCCGGCATCGGCGCCCTCGTCTTCCTCGGACTGGACGCCTGGACCGGGCTGGGCACGTTCTCGCTTGCGCTGACCACGGTGCCCCCGGGCGTCGACCCCACCCTGGCCACGCTGCTGTGGGCGGTGCCGGTCGGCATCGTGGGTGCCCTGCTCGGGTGGGCGATCCGCTGGATCGGCCTGTCGGTGCGCCCGCTCGTGCATCGCAACCGGGTGCCGGTCACGGTCGGGCTGGGCCTGCTCATCGGTCTGACCGCGATGGCCTACCAGCTGATCACCGGCCAGGGCTTCACCGACGTGCTCTTCTCGGGCCAGGACGCCCTGCCCGACCTCGTCGCGAACGCCGCTGACTACTCCGTCGCGACGCTGCTCGTCCTCGGGGTGTGCAAGCTGCTGGCGTACGCCCTGTCACTGAGTGCCTTCCGCGGGGGCCCCGTCTTCCCCGCGATGTTCGTCGGGGCGGTGCTCGGGATCGCGATCAGCGGGCTCCCCGGGATGAGCCTGGCCCCGGCGATCGGCATGGGCATCGGAGCCATGTGCTGCGCCATGCTGCGGCTGCCTCTGACCTCCGTGCTGCTCGCCACACTGTTGCTTGGCAGCGACGGGCTCCAGGTCACCCCCGAGGTGATCGTGGCCGTCGTCGTCGCCTTCGTCGTCACCACCGTCCTCGGGACCCCGGGCCCACCCCAGCCGGTTGGGTCGGCCGAGCCGGGTGCCGCCGGCGCCGGTTGGAGGGCTGCTGGAGGTGCTGCTGGCAGTGCCACGCCGGATGCCGCGGGCGCACCTGCCTGAACCGGGTCCGGCCGTGGCTCGCCACCCGGCTCACCCCGTCGGGGTGAGCCGCCGCGCCGGGGGGCCGCTCGATAGTGGGGGCACCGGCCCGTCGAGCAGGGAGCCCGCCAGATGACCGTGCGTCCAGCATGCCTCAACGCCGCGATCGCCGTGCTCTTCATCATCGGGTCCGCCTGCTTCGTGCTCGGGTCGGTGCCCGCCTACGTCAACGCGGTCGGCGGGCCGCTCGACGGCACCACCTACTTCGTCGGGTCGATCTTCTTCACCTCGGCCTCCTTCTGCCAGCTGGTGCAGGCGCAGAGCCCGGCCACGACGGGGGTCGACGCGATCGGCCAGCACCTGCCGGCGCCCGCGCACTGGCGAGGCTGGCAACCGCACGACCGCAACTGGATGGCAGCGGCCACCCAGTTCCCCGGCACGGTGTTCTTCAACATCAGCACCTTCGCGGCCTTCGCCTCCAACCTCACGGCCAGCGCGGCCGACAGGTCGGTCTGGCGCCCTGACCTGTTCGGGTCCGTGCTGTTCATGGCCTCCGCCCTGTCCAGCTACGTGCTGCCGGCGACCGACGAGGTCCTGAACACCCGCGTCACGGTGGCCGGCACCCTGCTCGGCGCACTGAGCTTCCTGGCGGGCGCGGCCCTGATGTTCCATGGCGTGGCGGCGCTCCCTGCTGTCCCCGAGCACCCCCGAATCCCCACACCTGTAGCCATTGAACCTGCCCCAAGGAGAATCGATGCCCAGCTACCTCCCGTCCGACGCCGACGCCGCCCTCTTCGGCAACCGCTTCGCCACCCAGGAGGTGCCGAGCACGGCCTTCCCCGACACGGGGATGAGCCCGGTCGACGCCATGCGCCTCGTGGCGGAGGACCTCGCCCTCGAGGGCGACCCAGCGCGCAACCTCGCCACCTTCGTCACGACGTGGATGGAGCCGGAGGCGCAGCGGATCATCGCCGAGAACCTGCACCGCAACTTCATCGACCACGCCGAGTACCCACGGACGGCGGAGATCGAGCAGCGCTGCATCCGGATGCTCGCCGACCTCTTCCACGCGCCGGGAGAGACGACCGGCGCTCGCACCCAGGGCTCGTCCGAGGCGATCATGCTCGGCGCGCTGTCGCTGAAGTGGAACTGGCGCACGCGGCAGCAGGCGGCGGGCCGGCCGACCACCAGCCCCAACCTCGTGTTCGGCGGCGACGTGCACGTGGTGTGGGAGAAGTTCTGCCGCTACTTCGACGTCGAGGCCCGCATCGTGCCGCTCAGCCCGGGCACGTACACGATCGGCCCCGACGACGTCGCCCCGCACATCGACGAGAACACCATCGGCGTGGCCGCCGTACTGGGCACCACGTTCACCGGCCACAAGGACGACATCGTCGGCATCAACGACCTTCTCGTGCGGCTGAAGAAGGAGCAGGGCTACGACGTGCCGCTGCACGTCGACGGCGCCAGCGGCGGCTTCGTCTGGCCGTTCCTCCACCCGGACTCGCCGTGGGACTTCCGACTCGAGCAGGTGCGCTCGATCAACGTCTCCGGCCACAAGTTCGGGCTGGTCTACCCCGGCATCGGCTGGCTCATCTTCCGGGAGAAGTCCGACCTCGCGCCCGACCTGGTCTTCGAGGAGAACTACCTCGGCAAGACCGACGCCACCTTCACCCTGAACTTCTCCACCGGCTCGTCGATGGTGCTCGCGCAGTACTACAACCTCGTGCGGTACGGGCGGGCCGGCTACACGTACATCATGCGCAACATGCAGGAGAACGCTCGCGTGCTGGCCGACAAGCTGGAGGCGATGGGCCGCTTCGAGATCATCGGCCGCGAGGAGGAACAGCTGCCGCTCGTCGCGTTCCGGCTGGCCGGCGAGGAGGTCTACAACGAGTTCGACATCGCCTGGCAGCTGTCCGCCGAGCGCGGCTGGATGGTGCCCGCCTACACCCTTCCGCCCGACGCCCAGAACGTGACGATCATGCGCGCGCTCGTCAAGGAGACGATGAGCCGCGAGCACGTCGACACCCTCGCGCGCGACATCGAGGAGGCCTGCGCCACCCTCTCTCGCAAGGGCGGTGCGCACGAGAGCGAGCGCGCCAAGGTCGTGACCGGCTCGGGCCACTGACCCCGCCGGGGGGCCTGCCTACGCGTCGAGCCGCTCGCGCAGCCAGGCGATGTCGGCCGACTGACCCGAGACACCGCCAGGTGTCTCGACGACCACCGGCGCTGCGGCCGCGCGCACGACGTCGGCGAGGTCGGCGCCGTCGATGTGGCCGGAACCGAGGTTGGTGTGCCGGTCGGCGCCGGTGTCGAACTCGTCGCGGCTGTCGTTGCAGTGCACCAGGTCGACCCGCCCGGTGACCGCTCGCACCTTCTCGACGACGCTGCCGAGGTCGTTGCCGCCGGCGTGCGCGTGACAGGTGTCGAGGCAGAAGCCGACGGTGTCGCCGCCCTCGGCCCGGCCGATCGCCTCCCACAGCCGTTCGATGGCCTCGAGCCGTCGCGCCATGGCGTTGTCACCGCCGGCGGTGTTCTCGACCAGCAGGGGTACCGGCATCTCGAGCCCGTCGACGCACTTGCGCCAGTTGTCGAAGCCCACGGTGGAGTCCTCGTCCTTGCCGAGGTGCCCCCCGTGCACGATGACCCCCTTCGCGCCGATCTGCGCGGCGGCGTGCAGGTGCTGCTGCAGCAGCTTGCGGCCGGGGATGCGGATGCGGTTGTTCGTGGATGCAACGTTGATCGGGTAGGGCGCGTGCACGTAGAGGTCGACGCCCGCGCCCTCGGCCGCGGCCTTCAGGGCGGCGGCACCCCCCGCGAACTGCACCACCGGGCCCTGGTAGCTCTGCGGGTCGCCGAGGAAGAACTGGCTCAGCGTCGCCCCCCGGGCGGCAGCCTCCGCCACCGGGTCGGCCTGGTCGACGTGCCCTCCGATGCGCAGCTCCATGACCCCCACCGTACGGCTCACCGCCGACACCCGGGCGGTCGTGAGCGGTGGCAGGATGGCAGCCATGCAGCTCGCCTACACCACCGCCATCGTCACCGGAGGAGCCTCCGGGCTCGGTGCCGCCACCGCGGCCGCCCTCGCCGCCCAGGGCGCCCGCGTCCTCGCCCTCGACCTGCCCGACGCCTGCGCGTCCGGCCCCGCCGTCGAGGGGGTGAGGTACGTGCCCACCGACGTGACCTCCGAGGACCAGGTCCGTGCCGCCGTCACCCGCGCGGCCGACGACCCCGCGCGGCCGCTGCGCACGGTGGTGAGCTGCGCCGGCATCGGCCCGTCGACCCGCATCCTGGGCCGCAAGGGTGTCCACGACCTCGCACTGTTTCGCAAGGTCGTCGAGATCAACCTGGTCGGCTCGTTCACCGTCATGGCGGTCGCGGCCGAGGCGATCGCGGCGACCGAACCCGACGCCGACGGCCAGCGCGGCGTCGTCATCAACACCGCGAGCATCGCCGCCTTCGACGGCCAGGTGGGCCAGGCGGCCTACAGCTCGTCGAAGGGCGGCATCGTCGGGCTCACCCTGCCGGCCGCGCGCGACCTGGCGCAGTACGGCATCCGGGTCGTGACCATCGCTCCAGGCATCGTCGAGACGCCGATGCTGGCGACCGTGTCGGACGAGATCCGCGCCGGTCTGGCGGCGGGGGTGCCGTTCCCGCAGCGGCTCGCCCGCCCGCAGGAGTACGCCAAGCTCGCGCTGGCGATCGTCGACCACGACTACCTCAACGGCGAGACGATCCGCATGGACGGCGCACTGCGGATGGCCCCGCGCTGACCCTTCACGGCCGGATGCCGCGCACCCTCCCCGACGACCTCGGGCACCTCGTCACGCTGCCGGGCGTCATCGCCCGGGTGGTGTCGCTGGTGCCTTCGCTCACCGAGGCGCTGGCCGCGACCTGCCCGGAGCGGCTCGTCGGGGCGACCGACTGGTGCACCCACCCCGCCGACCTGTCCGCCCGCGGTGTCGCCCGGGTGCGCGGCACCAAGAACCCCGACCTCGCCGCGGTTGCGGCCCTTCGCCCGGACCTCGTCGTCGCGAACAGGGAGGAGAACCGCGAGCTCGACGTGCGCCGGATGCGTGCGCGCGGCATCCCGGTCTGGGTCACCGACATCGAGACGGTGCCGGCGGCCGTCACGTCGATGCGGCGTCTCCTTCGGGACGTGCTCGCCTTGGAGGAGGACCCCGCGTGGCTTGCCGCGGCCGAGCAGGCCTGGTGCGGGCCGGTGCCGCCGTCGTCGGCCCGTGTGGTCGTGCCGATCTGGCGCGACCCGTGGATGGTCGTGGGCCGACCGACCTTTTCCTCCGACCTGCTGGCCCGGGCCGGGTTCGAGGTGGCGACGGCGGGGGTGGCGGGCCGCTACCCGGCGGTCGATCTCGAGGCGCTCGACGACCCCGCGGTGGCCGACCTGGTGCTGCTCCCTGACGAGCCGTACGTGTTCACTGCGGGTGACGGGCCGGAGGCGTTCGCGCGCCTGCCGACCCGGCTCGTCTCGGGCCGGCTGCTCACCTGGTACGGGCCCGCGCTCGTCGAGGCCCGTGACTCCCTCGACCGGTAGCGCTCAGCCGAGCCGGCGCAGGGAGGTGAGGTAGGCGCCGGGGGTGAGGTCGACGGCGTCGCGGAAGTCGTTGGTCAGGTGCGCCTGGTCCGCGTAGCCCAACGCGTGCGCGACCTCGGCCAGCGGGGGTGCCGGCTGCCGGGAGAGCAGCCGGGTCGCCTCCTGCAGGCGGACCCAGCGGGCGACCCACTTCGGCCCTTCGCCCAAGGTGTCGTGCAGCGCCCGCTGCAGGGTGCGCTCGCTGCAGCCCAGCCGCGCCGCGAGCGCCGGCCCGGTACGCGGGTGCACGGACGCCGTTAGCTCGTCGATCGCGGCGTTGGCGAGCAGTCCGCCGCGACGCACCGGGCGTGACCGCAGCAGGGCGGCGAGCCGGGTGTCCGCGACGCGGGCTCGGGAGGCGTCGTCTGGCTGTTCCGCGACGGCATCGAGCAGGTCGTGCAACCGGGCGTCGAGCTCGCGGCTGACGGGCAGCGTGGCGTCGGCGACGTCCCCCGGTGCGAGGTCCGACACGACGGCCAGGCCGGCGGGGCGCAGGCGCAGGGCGAAGACGTGTCCTGCGCCCTGGATGTCGCGTCGCCAGGCGCCACGGTGCACCCCGGTGACCACGAGGCGGGCCGGCACGTCGCCTGCTTCGATCGACAGCGTGATGGCAGGGAGGGTGAGGATCCGCTGGCTGATCCGCTCGCCGGCGGGCAGCGCCCACCGCACGCTCCAGTACTGGTCGACGACGGCCTCGAGCCCGGGTGCGGGGGTGATCCAACGGGCCGCGTACCGCTCGAGGTTGCCCGGAGCGACGACCCCGGACCGCTCCGTGGCGGTGATCGGGCGGGTGCGGGGTGGGCGTGGGTCCATCGCGAGCACGCTAGCCGTCGGCTTTGTCCAAGACGAGGCCTTCGGGGCGAGTCATCGTGACGTCATGACCTCCGCGCTGTACCTGACCCCCTCCGTCTGGCTCGGTGTGCTCGGCGCCACCGTGGGCATCTACGTGCTGGGTGCCCTGTGGTTCACCCCGATGTTCGGTCGCGCCTGGGACCGGGGGGTCGGTGTGAGCCGCCGACCGGGGGAGCGGTTCGGTCTCACCTACTACGCCGTGCCGCTCGTCGGCGCAGCCGGGGCGGCCTATGCCCTCGCGGTCCTCGTGGTCGCGGCTGACGTCGCCGCGCCAGGCGACGCCCTGGTGCTGGGGGCGGTCGTGGGTGTGGGTGTCGGGCTCACCGTGTCGTTCACGAACGCCCTGACACCGCGTACGGCCCGACCGCTCCTGTACGGGCTCGTCACGGGCTGCTACCACGTCGTTTCGGCGGTCGTGGCGGCCGTCGTCGCCGTCGCGATGCGGTGACCGCAGGTGCTGCCGACGGATTTCGCTGGACCGATCCTGAGCGTGTAATGTCTCGGTCGCGCCCGGGGCGGTTCCTGCTGCCGGCGCACGCCCCCTTAGCTCAGTCGGTAGAGCGTTTCCATGGTAAGGAAAAGGTCGTCGGTTCGATTCCGACAGGGGGCTCTGGTCCGCCGGGGCCGGTCGAGAGGCTGGTCCGGTCGAACCCCCTTGGCGGGGTAGCTCAGCTGGTTAGAGCGCACGACTCATAATCGTGAGGTCGCGGGATCGAGCCCCGCTCCCGCTACCGAGGTCGCGATTTCGGGGAATGCCCGTGGTTGCGTATTCTGTTGTGCTGGTGTTGCGCGAGCCCTCGTGTGCTGGCCCGACACCCCTTTGATCGAGTCACTTTCTGAGAGCAGGTTGCCCCCATGGCCAAGGCCACCGACGTCCGCCCCAAGATCACCCTGGCGTGCACGGAGTGCAAGGAGCGCAACTACATCACCAAGAAGAACCGCCGCAACGACCCCGACCGGCTCGAGCTGGCCAAGTTCTGCCCGCGCTGCAAGAAGCACACCGCGCACCGCGAGACCCGCTGACCTTCTCCTC
>JBBQWX010000105.1:0-15717 GCA_038210185.1 Actinomycetales bacterium | reverse complement strand
CACCTGCGCGGCGGGCTCGGGATGACCGCCGTGTCGTGGCTGACCTCGCCCGAGCTCGCCGCGGCGTGCCGCACCGGGTTCGCGCCCGGAGACCGGGTCGGGATCATCGACGCCCTGGCCGCCGCCGCCACCAACCCCGGGGTGAGCGCGCACGTGCCGTGGGCGATGGCCGGGCCGTCCGGGGCGGAGGCGACCGTGCGGCACTACGGCCACGACGCCTGGAACTCGGTCTCGGCCACCATTCATCTGCCGGCCAAGGGCGCCGTCATCGGCGCCCTGGCCCCGGTGCTCGTCCCAGGACCGGGGGAGCGGCGCGCGTTCATGGTGTCCTACCCGATCATCTGCGGGCGCGACGCGAACCGGCACTCCGCCAGCGGCGAGTGGAAGGCCGACATGGCAGACGGGCTACGCGCCAAGGCCAAGGTCAAGCAGCGCACCCGCTCCGCCGACGACGCCGACAAGGCCCGCGGCCTGGACCGCAAGCTCGCCCGCGGCAACGCCCTGACCCGCCCCCACGCCGTGGCCACCGTGACCGTGCCCAAGACCGCCGCCGTCGCCGAGCACGGCCGCGCCCTGGACGCCGCGGTCCGCTCCGCCGGGTTCGCGCCGCTGCGCCTGGACCTGTCCCAAGACGCCGCGTTCGCCGCCTCCACCATCCCGCTGGGCACTTCACTGACGTCACGGGGGAACCGATGAGCACCTACCCGCACCGCTACGGCGACACCGACCGCGCCCGCCAGCACTACGCCACCGCCTGCGTGGCCTCCGCCAAGGTCCTGCGCAGCGAAGGCCTCCCGGATCAGGCCGCCGACCTCGAGGACGCAGCCCGACGCGCCAGCACCCACCTCGAGCGGCCCGATGCGACCGCCGTCGAGGACAGCGCGGCTCGGGTGGGCGACGACGAAAATGTCCCGCGGTGGTGGCGGTGAGCCGCCGCCCCGCCGTCCCTGGCCGCGACGTCGCCCGGCTGCTCGCGGACTTCGGGCACGACCTGCCGACCACACCAGCCGACACACCACGGCAGCGGCCGGCCCGCCTGTTCCTGAGTGCCCCGCGTCGTGGCCCGCGCGCCCGGGGGCGGGGCTGGTCGGCCTCGCCGGCTGCGCCGGTGTCGTCGTGGCGGATGACGTCGGACCAGGCGGGGGTGCTGTGGCCGCTGATCGCCACCCCCGGCCTGCCCCCGACCGGTGCGCAGATGGGCGTCGACGTGCTGTCCGGGGGGTCGTTCTACGCCGACCCGTTCGGGTGGGTGCTGCGCGACGACGTCCCGGTCACCAACCCCAACGTGATGTGCTTCGGCAAACCTGGCCGCGGCAAGTCCGCCACCACCAAGGCGTTCATCCTGCGGATGATGGACTTCGGCTACCGCACCCTGGTCCTGGGCGACCCCAAGGACGAGTACGAACCGCTCTGCGCGACCCTTGGGGTGGACCCGATCAGCATCGGCCCCGGCCTGCCCGCCCGGATCAACCCGCTCGCGTTCGGACCGCTGGGGCAGCACTGGGACACCCTGGACGAAGCCTCCGCCCGCGCCCGGTCCGCGGTCGTCTTTGGCCGCTGGCTCACCCTGATCCGCGGCCTTGTCGGCTCCCAGCGCGTCGGCGCCCACCCGGTGCCGTTCGGGCCGGTGGAGGAGCAGGCCGTGAAAGCCGCCTTGCGCACCTTGACCGGTCACGCCACCGGCGCCACCGCACTGGTCGAGACCACCATCCCCGCCCTGTGGCACCAGCTGGCCAACCCCACACCAGAGCTCATCCACGAGTGCCGGTACGCCACCACACGGCAGTTCCTGGACGAGACACGGCTGCTGCGCGACGCGCTGGGCCAGCTCGTCGACGGCGCCCTGGCCGGCTTGTTCGACGACCACACCACCATCGACGTCGACTGGGACGCCCCGATCCAGTCGCTGTCGCTGTCCCGGCTGATGCCGCTGGGTGACGAGGCCGTCGGCATCGCCTTGACCTGCCTGTCCTCGTGGGGGCGCGCGATGCGCGAGTACGCCGCCCCCGGGGACCTGCGGATCAACGTGCGCGACGAGGTGTGGAAGCAGATGCGCCTGGGGGTGGAGGCGGTGAAGTCCTTCGACCAGGACCTGCGCCTGTCCCGCGCCGCCGGGGACATCCAGTGGGCCAACGCGCACAAACCGGCCGACCTGCTCTCCGTGGGTGACACCGGCTCCCAAGCCGTGACCATCGCCAAGGACCTGCTGCACTTGGCCGACGTCAAGATCCTGCACGGCCAGGACCACGGCGTCGCCACCGAGCTCGAGGACCTGCTCGGCCTGGGCCCGATCGCCCGTGACGTCGTCACCCGCTGGGCCATGGCGGGCAAGGGCCGTGCCCTGTGGTGCGTGGGGGAGCGGCAGTACAAGGTCGCCACCGTCCTGCACCCCCTCGAGGCGCGACTGACTTGGACAAATGACGCCATAGCGGGTGCCGCGTGAGTCGGGCGGAAAGGAGCCAGCCATGAGCAGCACTCGGATCGGGTGGGTCATCGCCACCATGGCCGCGCTCCTCCTCGGCGGGCCGCTCGGCGCAGCCGTGGCCCTGGTCGCGGTCATCACCCCCGCCGTCGCGCAGCAGCACCGACTCGGTTGCGGGGCAGCCCTGCCGGTCAGCGGCCACTGGCGACCACCGTTCCAGCAGGCCTACACCCGCACCTCCGCCTTCGGGATGCGTTTGCACCCGATCAAGCACGTCTGGAAGCTCCACTCCGGGGCCGACCTGGCCTCCCTGCCCACCCCTGGCCCTGTCGTCGCCGCTGCGGCGGGCACGGTCACGGCCGCCGGCTACCGCGGCGGCTACGGCAACGCCGTCGACATCGACCACGGCGGCGGCATCACCACCCGCTACGCCCACCTCGCCCACATCGACGCGACGATCACCCCGGGCACCCCGGTGGATATCGGGCAGGTCCTCGGTGTGGAGGGCGCCACCGGCACAGCCGACGGAACCCACCTGCACTTCGAGGTCCTCACCAACGGCACCCCGATCGACCCGATCCCGTTCATGGCCAAGCACGGCGCACCCCTGGACGGACGAGCCGTCGCACCCAGCAGTCAAGGCGTCCCGGTCGCCCCGGTGGGCGTGGAGGGCGGCATCGGGTTCCCCCTTCCGCGCGCCGGGACGCCTCGGCTGAACTCGCTGGCCACCCCGGCCGCATCCATCCCGGCGCCCATCAAGGCCCTCTACGTCGCGGCGGGAACGAGGTACCAGCTCCCGTGGACACTGCTCGCCGGGATCGGGATGGAAGAGACCGCCCACGGGCGCACGACAGCCACCTCCACCGCCGGAGCGCAAGGGTTGATGCAGTTCATGCCCGCCACGTTCGCCGCCTACGGGGTCGACGGCGACGGGGACGGTCGCGCCAGCATCACCAGCGATGCCGATTCGGTGTTCTCCGCGGCGAACTACCTCACCAGGTCCGGAGTCACTAGGGGCGAGGCCGGCCTGCGCGCAGCCCTGTTCGCGTACAACCACGCCACCTGGTACGTCAACGACGTCCTGTACTACGCCCACGCCTACGGCGGCGGCGCCGTCCTGGGCGACCCCACCGCGTGCCCCACCGCCGGGGCCGGCGACCCCACTCTGGCGCCCTTGGACCCGGCCGTCGTAGAGGAGGTCCTGGGCTGGGCCACCAGCCACACCGGGGACCGGTACGTCTTCGGTGCCAACGGCCCCAACGCGTGGGACTGCTCCAGCTTCACCCAAGCCGCCTACCGCCAGGGCGGGCTGGCACTGCCCCGCACCGCCGGCGCCCAACGCGACTGGCTCGCCGCCGGGCACGGCACCCGCATCACCCCCGGGACCGAACGCGCCGGCGACCTGATCTTCACCGACTCCTACCTCGGTCCCAACGCGATCGGGCACGTCGGCATCGTCCGCGACCCCGCCGCCGCCACCACCATCGAGGCCCAGAACCCTCGCGCCGGCGTCGGCACCTTCACCTACACCCTTATCGGGCACACCATTGTTGAGATCTGGCGCCCCGGTGCCACCGGGGGAGCGGCATGAGCACCGACCCGTCCCGGCCCGAACCCGACATCATTGCCCTGATCAGGTACAACGCCGCCCGCGCCGTCCTTGACGCCGCAGCCAACACCAGCTCGCCTGAGCTTGTGGCCGACCGGCTCGAGCGCAACCTTGCTCCGCTCCTGGAAGCGCTCACGCTGATCACCGCGCGAGACCCGGACCTGCTCGCCAGGCTCGCCCGCCGCTTCGGCGTGCCCGCGACCCGTACCGACCTCAGCACAGCCGTCGTCCGGTTCGGCCACGCCCTGCTCGAATCGCTGTACGCCTGGGTCGAGAACCCGACCAGCCCCACCGTCGTGGACCTCACCGCTGCCCGGGGGCACCGGCGCGGGGGCAGCACCCACCCGCCCGGCAGCACCCACCCGCCCGGCAGGCCACCCCCGCCTCCTTCGAGGTTCCGATGACACCAAGCCCTCGATGACCGACGGCCCCACCGGCACCGGGCGAGCCCGCAGGCAGTCCCGGGCCCTTACGCCACGGCAGGCAGACCACGACAGGAGAGATGGCCATGCAGCAGTCACGACGAACCACCCCCTACCCCTCCACCTGGGAGATCCCGCTGGGCGCCGCAATGGCCATCGGCCTCGTTCTCGTGCTAGCGGCACACGCCGCCCGCACCCTGGCCAACCTGCTGGTGGGGGCGGGGTGGGACTTCACCCCCCAAGGCGAGCTGTTCACTGCGCTGCCCGCACTCCTGGCCGGGAACGCCCGAGCCGGGCTGGCTGCCGGACCCGCCGCGTCACCCGGGCTGCTCTACGCCTGCCTGGTGCTCGTCGAGCTGATAGCCGTCCTGATCATGGGATGGGCGATCGTGGCCGGGATGCGCCGCTGGGGCCCAGCCCGGGTTCGCGGCATGGCCACCCGCGCCCAAGCCCAGACCCTCCTCGGCGTCCGGCGGCTCCGTCGGATCGCACCGGTGGTCCGCCCTGACCAGTACCCGACCGCCAAGCCAGCACTGGGGCGGGTGGACCCGCGCCAGGTCGGGTGGCGTCTCGGGGTCGCCCAGGAACCGCGCGGTGGTGACCTGTGGGTGCCCTGGGACCGCACCACCGGGGTGATCGGCCCGCAAGGCTCCGGCAAGACGTTGGACCTGCTCATCCCCGCGCTGCTCGCCGCACCCGGCGCCGCCCTGGTCACCCTCACCAAGGCCGACGACCTGCTGCTGTCCATCGGGCACCGCTCCACAAGGGACCGCCCGTGCGTCGTGCTGGACCCGTTCGGGCTCGCCCCGGGACTGCCCGAGCTGGTCTGGGACCCCGTGGCCGGGTGCGTGGACCCCATGGTCGCCGAGAAACGCGCCAAAGCCTTCACCGCCGGCACCATCTCCGGCGCGGGAGCCCGAGGGCAGGGCGATGACGCCGCCCGGTTCTACGCCGCCGAAGCCGGCAAAGTTATCCAGGGCTACTTCCACGCCGCCGCGCTGACCGGGCGCACCCTGGACGACGTGCTGCGCTGGGTCGCCAACCCGGTCGCCGCCTCGGAACCGACCGAGATCCTGCGCGAGCACCCGCACGCCGCACCGTTCTGGCACGGGCTGCTCCACGGCGCGCTGCGCGGGGATGACCGCACCGCCGGCAACACCATCACCACCGTCCAACAGGCCCTCGGCCTGTTCTTCCAGCAGGCCATCCGCACCCGCTGCGTCCCCGGGCCCGGCCGCCCTGCGACCAACATCGCCGACGTCATCACCGCCGGCGGCACCATCTACCTGCTCGGCCGGGAGAGCCCGTACGAGTCCGCGTCCCCGCTGATGACCGCCGTCGCCGAGCACGTCCTGGACACCGCTCTCACCCTGGCCGCCCAGTCACCACACGGGCGGCTGTGCCCGCCCATGCTGGCGTGCCTGGACGAGCTGCCCTCCACCGCACCCCTACCCACCCTGCAGACCCGGATGGCCAACGAACGCGCCCTCGGTGTCTCGTTCATCTGGGCCGCCCAAACCAGAGCCCAGCTCACCCAGATCTTCGGTGACCACCAAGCCCGCGCCGTTCTCGGACTGACCAACACCCTGGTCATGTTCGGCGGCTCCAAGGACGTCGCCTTCAACCAGGAGATCAGCGACCTCCTCGGCCCCGTCCGCGTCGCCCGCACCACCTGGCAGTCCGGCCGCTCGCACCGCTCCGTCACCGGGGAGGACATCCCCATCCTCACCGGCGCCGAAGTGCGACAGCTCCCCGAACGGCACGCCCTCGTCGTCGCCGAGAACGGCAAACCCCTCATCGCCAGGCTCGCCCGCTGCATCGACGGCAAGCCCGGGAAGGCACTGCTCGCCGCCCAACGCCACACCCGCAACCGGCTGGCCGACACCCGCGTCCGGCAGGTGGCGCCTGACGCACGCGCCACGGCCGCCCACGTCGAAGCGCACCGGCGCGGGCTCGGCACCGACCTCGGAGGCCTGCCATGAGCACCGAACCCAGTGCTGCCCCCCTGCCCGGGGCACTATCACAGCCGTTCCCCTGCCCCGGACGCCGGCTCGACCACGCCTACTGGGAGCTGTCCATCGCCGCCAACGGCACCCCCGAGCAGGTCAAGGCCCTAGGAGACCTCCGCAGACTGCCCAGACCGTGGGACCCCCCCACCTGCACCCACCCCGACCTACGACTCGAACTGTGGGTGTGGCTCGACGACGTCGTCACCTGGATCAACCACGAGCACGTCTGGGACACCGAGGCGTTCATCCCCTCCTGCTGGCCCGAACACCCCCACCTCGTCCACGACCTCGCGGTCCTAGCCGACCAACGCAGACGCGCCGGGACCGCCAATACCAGCGACGCCCTCGAGGACTGGCACCGCTACGCCCTCCCCGCCTTCCTCGACCGCAAGGCGGCCCGGCTGAAGTCTCACTGCGAGAACGGCCACCAGCAATGGCCCTCCAGCGGACGCCAAGCCCGCCACAGCAGCGACCCCCACCGCAGACGGCGCATCCGCGCCTTCAAACAGGACGCGCAGCAACCGCCACCCCAGCTCACCGAGCCGACAACTCAGCCACCACGACTAACCGTCATCGATGGCGACGTCGTCGACAGTCAGACAGGGGAACTTCTCTAGCGCCGAGCTCGTCCGAGACGCAAGCACAAACGCGGCACGGCACCAGGAGCGAGTGTGGTTTGACCCGGGCGGGGACAGAGTCCATGCCAAGGTCTCTTCGCTACATAGGGGACCGACTTCGGGAGGTCATATGCTCGCGTCGGAATGCCGCTCAGTCGGGAAAGCTCAGCATCGCCGCAATCGACGCGCCCCAGGGGGATCTAATGACCACGCCCGACGACTTCTTGTCCGATGCGTTGGGCGACGAAATCGACTGGGGACGTCAGCCGGGCTACCCCGTCGCGCTCCAGCCCGAGTTCGTACAGATCGGGAACGGCCCCGACGGTTTTGAGGCTGCATTCGCGCGCATGGTCCATCCCGGCGCCACCCCCAAGGCCGACGACGTCCGCGCCCTGTGGAAGGCCCGCTGGAACCGGCGCGCCGCCCCGGTCGCCCTCGTCGTCGCCCACCGGGGCCCCGGTGGAGACTGGAGGGCGTCGGTTTGCGGCACCAAGGATGACCCGGCCGTCATCGCCGGGCTCCCGCTCGACCAGGTTGATCGGATCGTCAACGCTGCGTTGTCCTCCCCGGACGCGGCTACCGCCGACCGCACCTTTCATCGACTCCTGGTCGGGCAGAAGGACGCCCTCGTCGCGGGCCTGACCAACGTCGGCTTGTTCGCTTCGCACGAACTGCGCAGAGGCGTCCCCAACCGCGCCGACTTCGCCACTGCCCGGGCCATCGCCGAACCGCTGCTGCGCAGCAGGGGTCAGGATTTGATCCGCGGGCTCGGGTACACGATGACCCCGCACGGGTCGACTGCCAACATCCTGTCCACCGACGGCGAGAACCGGGCTGTGGCCGTGTTCCTCGACGAGCACGAGGTCTTTGACCGGGCCGCCGCCCGGTTCAACGCGACCTCCCCGGTGGCCCAGGGCATGGCGATCGCTGCTGCGCAGAACCTGCCGTGGCTGCTGATCACCCGCGGTACTCAGATCCGGCTATACCCGACATCCCCGGACGTCGGCGTCGGCCGCAAGGGCCAGGCAGAGACTTACACCGAGGTGGACCTTGCCCTCTTGGCACCGCCTGACGCCGCATACCTGCACCTGATCTTCTCCGCGAACGCGCTCGCCGACGACGGGACGGCCAGCGAAATCCTTGCCGCCTCCGCCGACCACGCGGCCGCGCTCGGCGCTCGTCTCCGCACTCGCGTCTACGAGGACGTCGTCCCTGCCCTCGCGATCGCTGTCGCGAACGAGATGGGCGGCACGACCGAGGACGACTTGAATGAGGCCTACCACCGCACCCTGACCATCCTGTTCCGCCTCCTCTTCGTGGCCTACGCCGAGGACCGTGGTCTACTGCCGTACCAGCGCAACCCGCGCTACACGCGCAAAGCCCTAAAGACGTTGGCGCGCGAGTTCACCGACAACGCGGACTTGACTTTCGACCAAGACGCGACCGACCGATGGGAGGATTTGCTCGCCGTTTGGAAGGCCGTCGACGACGGGAACTCCGAGTGGGGCGTCCCCGCGTACAACGGTGGACTTTTCGCCGCAGACGAAGGCCACCCGACCGGGCACGCGATTGCCCAGATCGCCCTCACGAACGCCCAGATCGGACCGGCGCTGCGGGCCTTGCTCATCGACACCGGCGACGACGGCACACTCGGCCCGGTCGACTTCCGGTCCTTGTCCGTGCGCGAGTTCGGCACCATCTATGAGGGTCTGCTGGAGTCGTCCCTCTCCGTGGCTCCGACGGATCTGACCGTGGACCCGAGAAGCAAGGCGTATTTGCCCGCCAAGCGTGGAGACCGGGTCGAGGTCGCCGCCGGGCAGATCTACTTCCACAACGCCTCCGGTGCCCGCAAGGCCACCGGGTCCTACTTCACGAAGAAGTTCGCCGTTGAGCACCTTCTGGACACGGCCCTGGAACCGGCCCTCGTCGGGCATCTGGACAAGATCGAGGCGCATCGCGCCGCCGGGGACGAGGCGAAGGCTGCCGAGACCTTCTTCGACTTCCGCATCGCAGACCTGGCCATGGGCTCCGGTCACTTCCTCGTCGCCGCCATTGACAGGATCGAAGCGCGCCTGTCTGCCTACCTGGCAGGGCACCCTGTCCCCGCGGTCACCCAAGAGTTGAACCGGCTCGCCGACGCAGCCTGCAACGCCCTAGGCGCGAACAGCGCCGACATCGAAATCGAAACGTCCGGGTTGCTGCGCCGGCAGATCGCTCGCCGGTGTGTCTACGGGCTTGACCTGAACCTTATGGCCGTGGAACTAGCACGCCTCGGCATCTGGATCCACACGTTCGTGCCCGGCCTGCCCATGTCCTCCCTTGACCACGGGCTTCAGGTGGGCAACTCCCTGACCGGGATCGGCACCCTTCAAGAGGTAAAGGCCGTGCTCGAACCGACCGCCAGCCGCGGGCAAACGTCCCTGGTCGGGGACCGGCTCGAAACGGAACTGCTGTCGTCCCGCGACCGGCTGGTCCGGGTTGCGCGAACCGCCGAGGCGACTAAGCGGGAAGTCCGCGAAGCTGCGGCCGAATACGATAAAGCGATGCGCGAGTCCGCGTCCGCGAAGGCCCTCATGGACGGTGCCGTCGCCGCGCGTCTCGGCGTGGTCGCGCTGCCGTTCGACGCCGAGGCCGCGATCACGGCGGGCAATAGTGCGCCCGCGCAGGATGCGATGAACGAGTTGGCCGCCGCGCACCTGCCGTACCTGTTCCCCGAGGTGTTCCTGCGCGACAACCCCGGCTTCGATGTCCTGTTGGGAAACCCACCTTGGGAGGAGCTCGTCTACGAAGAGATCAAGTTCTGGACACTGCAGTTCCCCGGCCTCAAGGGCCTCGCCCAGAGGGACCAGAAGGCCGCGATGGACCGGTACCGGGCCGAGCGGCCCGACTTGGCCGCGCAGGTCGGACAGGAAAAGGCCCAAGCGGACACGATCCGCAAGGCCCTGATGGCGGGCCCGTTCCCCGGGATGGGTCAGGGGCATGCTGACCTGTACAAGGCGTTCTGCTGGCGGTTCTGGGAACTGCTGCGCGAAGGCGGCCGCGCCGGGATCGTTCTACCTCGTGGGGCGCTGTCCGCGGCCGGCTCCAGCGCATGGCGCGAGCACGTCCTGGCGAACGGGTCGTTTACTGACGTCGTCGCGCTGGCCAACACCAACCGGTGGGTGTTCGACGAGGTGGACGGGCGGTACTCGCTGTCGCTGGTCACGGTCGCCCGCGACACCAAGGGCGAGCACACCGTGTCGCTGCGCGGCCCGTATCATTCGCTCGCCGACTACTTGGGCGCCCGCGACGAGCAGCCCGCCACGTTCCCCGCCGACCAGTTCGTCACATGGTCCTCCGGGGCCGCGTTCCCAATGCTCCCGGACACCCGCTCCGGGGAGGTGTTCCTCAAGTTCCGGCGCAGCCCACGCTTCGACGACGCGTCCGGGGACTGGGCGTTCAAGCCGTTGCAGGGCGACTTCAATGCAACCACCCACCGGGCGTACTACAACGCCGACCCGGACGCGGCGTCGTCGCTGCCGGTATACGCGGGAGCGTCGATCAACCTGTGGACCCCAGACACCGGTGAGCGGTACGGCGCAGCGGACGCGACCGTGGTGCTGCCCATCCTGCAGACCAAACGGCACCGCCAGGCCCGCACGTCCTCGTCCGCCTACTACGGGCTGCCCCCGGCGCTCACCAACGACCCGAGCACGCTCTCGCCGATGCTGCCGCGAATTGGGTTCCGCGACATCACCAACCAAACGAACACCCGCACCCTGATCACCGCACTGATGCCACCGAATGTGATCGCGGTGAATTCGCTGCCTTTCCTGGTCCGCGCTCAGGGCGATGAGTCCGACGAGGCATACCTGCTCGGTGTCATGTCGTCCATCCCGATGGACTGGTACGCCCGCCGGTACGTCGAACTGCACGTCAACTTCCACATCCTTAACGCGTTCCCGGTCCCGCGCCCGGACCGGGAGGACCCGCTGCGCGGCCGGGTAGTCGAGATCGCGGGACGGCTCGGGGCAGTGGACCACCGGTTCGCCGGCTGGGCCAAAGCAGTCGGCGTGCCGGTCGGTTCCGTCACCGACGAAGCCGTGAAGGCGGACCTGATCGCCGAGCTCGACGCCGTTGTGGCGCTGCTCTACGACCTAGACCGAGAAGACGTCGAGCATCTATTCGCCACGTTCCACCGCGGATGGGCCTACCAAGACCGGCTGGCCGCTGTCCTTGACCACTTCGACTCATGGAAGGCCAAGGTCGACGCGTGACCACCACTGGCACCCCCGAGGAAACGGCCCAGGCCGCCCAACCGGTGATCGGCCGCGAACAGGTCGACTTCTCCACCAACAAGGAGGGCGAGCGGACCGTTGCGCATGACATCAACGCCCTGCTGGTGTTCCGCCGCGAGAACGCCGCCCACCCGCCCCGCGTCGCGATCGCGTCCGCGTACTTCAACCCAGGCGGGTTCAATCTGCTTGCCGCCGAACTGGAACAGGCCGCCGGGGTGCGGCTCCTGCTCGGTGCCGAACCCCTCGAGGGTGGAGCGGACAGGCCCCGGGTCAGACCGCTTGGCGACCGCCGCCGCTCCCGCCGGGGGCCCGACCCGGCGCTGACCCGCGCACTAGAAGGGCACGCTCGCACCTTAGAAACGGACCGCGACCTGCTCGGGTTCACCAAGGAAGCCGACGCCCAAGCCCGCCGGCTGGTCGCGTGGCTGCGCGATAACCCGACCACCGTCCAGGTCCGCCGATACGAGAGCGGGTTCCTGCACGGTAAAGCCTTCATCATTGATGACGGCTTCAAGGGCGTCATGGTCGGTTCGTCGAACTTCACCTACGCGGGGCTGGCCCGGAACAACGAGCTGAACCTCGGCCGTTACGAGCAGGGCCCGGTGGCCCAGGTGATCGACTGGTACAACGAGCAGTGGGACGCGTCCGCCCCCTACGACCTGGCCGCCCTGTACGAAGCACGCTGGGACCCGCACACCCCGTGGGACGTGTTCATGCGAATGCTGTGGGAGTTGTACGGCACCGATCTCGACGCGGAAACGGACCTGACGTCCAGGCTAGGGCTAACCGGGTTCCAGGCCGACGGAGTCTGGCGCGCCAAGCGGATCCTGAACCGCCGCAACGGCGTGATCATCGCCGACGAGGTCGGCCTCGGCAAGACGTTCATCGCCGGAGAACTCATCCACGAGGCCGTGTTTGACCGCCGCCAGAAAGTCCTGATCGTCGCCCCCGCCACCCTGCGTGACGCAACCTGGCGCCCGTTCCTGCGCGAGAAGAACCTGCGTGCCGACGTCGTCTCGTTCGAGGAACTCACTGCCAACATAGAGAGTGCGGGCGAGCGGACGTCCGTCCTTCAGAGCCTGGATGAGTACGCCATGGTCATCGTGGATGAGGCGCATGCCGCCAGGAATGCAGCCACCCAGCGCGCCGATGCGCTGCGGACCCTGCTGGCTGGGAGTGTGCCCAAGCAACTGGTCGAGATGACCGCGACCCCCGTCAACAACTCCTTGATGGACCTCGCCAACCTGATCGGGTACTTCGCCCCGAACGACGCCGCCTTCGCCGACGTCGGGATCCCGTCGCTGAGCAACTACTTCAAGCACGCCATGGCCATGGACCCCGACGCCCTCACCCCCGAGCAGCTGTTCAACGTGATGGACGAGGTGGCTGTCCGGCGGACCCGCCACTTCGTCAAGACTCACTACGCCGGGGACACCGTGATCATCAACGGGGTCGAGCAGCCGATCAAGTTCCCGACTGTCCGGGTCCGCCGCGTTGACTACGACCTGTCCCAGGTTTTGCCCGGCGTCTTTGACGACCTGGCCCGGGCGCTTGGCGGTGACCTCGACGAGAACACGTTCGACGGCGCCGTCGGGGCCGGGCTGATTATGGCCGACCCGGGTGAGATCCTCACCATGGCCCGCTACGTTCCCTCCCAGTTCCTGCTCTCCGGAGAGGCTGAAGCGTATGAGTCACAGAACGCCGGACTGCTCCGGTCCCTGCTCCTAAAGCGGTTCGAGTCGTCCACGCATGCTTTCAAGTCCACCGTCGAAGGGATGATGACCTCCCACGACCGGTTCCTCGACGCGCTGGACTCCGGCCTGGTTCTAACCGGTGACGCGCTGCGCGAATGGACCGCGACCGACGCCGCGGACGCGGCCGAGTTCCTCACCACGTACGACGATCCCGACCACATCGCCGACGCGGCCGACTACGACACCACGGCGCTACGCGACGCGGTCGTCGCCGACCGTGATTTGTTCGGCGCGTTCCGCGACCGGGTCCAAACCGTCCACGCTGGAAACGACCCCAAGGTCGCCCAACTTATCGAGGAACTCGCCGAGATCGCTTCCGAAGCCGTTGCCCAAGGCATCGGCCTCGAGGACACCCGCGACAAGCGCAAGGTTCTGCTGTTCTCGTACTACAGCGACACCGCCACCTACATCCACGAAGCGCTCGAGCTGGCCACCGCGACGGACCCGCGTCTGGCCGATTACCGTGACCGGATGGTCCTGGTGCATGGGTCCGACAAGGCCAACAAGGCCGACGCGATAACCGGGTTCGCGCCCCGAACCGCCGGAACTGGCGTCGAAGCCGACCTATACGACCTGATTGTGACCACCGACGTCCTTGCCGAAGGCGTCAACCTCCAGCAGGCCCGCCACATCATTAACCTGGACCTGCCATGGAACCCACAGCGGTTGGTCCAGCGGTCTGGGCGCATCGACCGCATCGGGTCGCCGCACGACGAGAACTTCGTCCGCTGCTTCTTCCCGAGCGCCGACCTGGACCGAATCCTGCGCCTCGAAGAGCGCCTGCAGCGCAAGATCAAGCAGGCCGCCGCCGCGATCGGCACCAGCCGCATTTTGCCCGGGATCGACCCGGTCGAACGGGTCCTGTCGGAGGCCCGCGACCAGATCGATGCGCTGCGCCGGGAAGAGAACGCCCTATTCGAAGAGGCCGGGTCTGGCGCCTTGTCGGGGGAGGAGTACCGGCGCCGATTGGCCACCGCGTTCGACCACGACCAAACCCGCCAACGTGTGCTGGGCATGCCCTGGGGGTCCGGAACCGGGTTCGCCCGCACCGGAGCCACCCCGGGGTTCGTGTTCTGCGCCCGCATCGGTGACCACGCCAAGCCGTGGTTCCGGTACGTCCCCTTGACCGACGATCTGACGGTCCGGACCCTTCCCGCCGACGAGACCCGGAACCTGCCCGCACGCCCTGAGGTTATCGACGACACCCTCGCCGCGCTCGCCGCCGCCGACCCGCGGTCGGAAACGGTCGAGGCGCTGCTGCCGCAGGCGACCTACGACTCCGCGTTCGACGCATGGGCCGCTGCCCGCGACAACATCCTGTCCGCGTGGACCTACCAGACGGACCCCGCCAACCTCGCCCCGTCCATCCCTAGGGTCATGCGGGACGCGGTCGCGCACGTTGACGAGCACGGCGGGTTCCTCGGCGAAGCTCAGGACAATCTGGCCGCTCGGCTGAAGGCTCCGTACCCGAACCGGGTCCAGCGTCAGATCCGCGACATCCTCACCGGCCGGGACGCGACCGACCCCCGCAAGGTTGAGGCGCTTTACGAGATCGTGAACCGGCTCGGGCTCACCCCTCCGCCGTCGGTCCAGCCGCTTCCACCTATCTCAGCTGACGACATTCACCTTGTCTGTTGGACCGCAATCACTCCTGGCGCACCCATCGCCATAGAGCACTCAGCAACAGCTACGCAAGCTTAGCCAGTTGCCCCTCTTGATATGCAAGCTGCTCAGGGGTTTTAGGCCGGAGGATGGGGACTGTCCGATGAACGGTGTTTCCGGCGTTCATCATTCGAGGTTCTCGGCGGCTGGCATGCGGTCGGCGAAGGTGACGGCGAACGCGTTCAGGGCGGGCTTCCACCGCATGGTCCATCGTGCCTGCCCGGTGCCTTTGGGGTCCATGCCGCGGGTGACCAGGTACAGGGTCTTGAGCGCGGCCTGCTCGGTGGGGAAGTGACCGCGGGCGCCGACGGCGCGGCGGTAGCGGGCGTTGAGGGACTCGATCGCGTTCGTGGAGAACAGGACCCGGGGGATCTCGACGTCGTAGGCCAGGAACGGGGTGAACTCCTCCCACGCCGCCCGCCAGAGTTTGGGGATCGCAGGGTAGTGCTTGCCCCATTTCTCCTCGAGCTCTTCGAACGCGGCCCAGGCCGCCTCCACGCTGGGCGCGGTGCAGATGACGCGCAGGTCCTTGGCGAGGGCGTCCCAGTACTTACGTGAGGCGTAGCGCAAGGTGGCCCGATCAGGTGGATCACGCAGGCCCAGACCTCCGGTAGTAGCGGACCGACCAGCCCTGTGATCAGGGCTTTTCCTTGGCTGTAAGCCGTCGGAAATCAGATAAGAGTCGTGTATCATGGTCGGGTGGATCAGGACACGTTCGAGGGAATGCCGGAGCCCGGCGTGCTGCGCCTGCACGGCAGTGACGGGCAGGTCCTGGTGACGTGCGGGCGCTCGGTGCTGTACCGGTACGACAGCGATGACACCGGGATGCGCAACCTCGCGGTCGTGGCGTTGACTGACGCCGGGCGACGCATCAACGAGGTTGCCGCGGTGTTCGGGCTGTCCGCGACGTACGTATCGATCCTGCGGGGCCGGGCCCACACGGAC
>JBBQWX010000104.1:0-15736 GCA_038210185.1 Actinomycetales bacterium | reverse complement strand
CCCTCCTACCGGCAACGAAACCGGCTCAACCAGCGCGCCAGCGTTGACACCGACAGCCAGGCCCTGTGATGCTCACCGACACCTCCAGGTGGTCCCATGCTCGTGGCAACGAGGTGGTCCCATACCGCTGGCAAGCGACATAATTCTACCGTCGGGGTGACAGGATTTGAACCTGCGGCCTCGTCGTCCCGAACGACGCGCGCTACCAAGCTGCGCCACACCCCGTGGCTGTGCCGCCGACCCCAGGGGCGCGGCGACACCCGAGGATAGCCGACCCGCACCGGCCCACCGAAATCGGTCCGGGCCCGCATGGCGCCGGGTCGCGCGGCGAGGTCGCGCGGGGCTCAGGCGTCTCGGGCGACGAGCGTCAGCAGGGTCGCCTCGGGGCGGCACGCGAAGCGCACCGGGGCGTAGGGAGAGGTGCCAAGGCCCGCCGAGACGTGCAGCCACGCGGCATCCGCGGGCGCCTGTGACGAGGGCACGGCGCCGCCGGCGTGGCCGGAGTAGCCGGCCCCCGGCCACCAGCGCGAGACCCCCTTGGCGCGACGGGTGTCGAGGTCGCAGTTGGTCACGAGAGCACCCCAGACGGGCAGCGCGAGCTGGCCCCCGTGGGTGTGGCCGGCGAGCACGACCGACGCTCCGTCGGCCACCATCGCATCGAGCACCCGCTGGTAGGGCGCGTGCAGCAGCCCCATGGTCAGTGCGACGTCGGTGGCGGCCGGGGCGGACACCGCGTCGTAGTGGTCGTAGCCGACGTGGGGATCGTCCACCCCGACCAGTTCGACGTCGTGGTCGCCCATCGTGACCACCGCCCGGGCGTTGTTGAGGTCGGCCCACCCACCGTCGCGCAGCCCGTCCACGAGCCGGCCCACAGGGAGGTCGGACGGCGTGATCCGAGCCTCGGCGTGCTTGCGGGTGAGGTAGCGCGCCGGGTTCTTGGGGACGGGGGCGAAGTAGTCGTTCGAGCCCAGCACGAAGGCGCCGGGGCGCTCGAGCAGCGGCTCCATCGCGCGCAGCAACGCGGGCACGGCATCGACGTGGGCGAGGTTGTCACCGGAGTTGACGACGAAGTCGGGGTCGAGCTCGGCCAGCGAGCGCACCCACTCGATCTTCTTCGTCTGCCCCGGGGTGAGGTGCAGGTCGGAGACCTGGAGCACGCGCACCGGGGCGCTTCCGGGCGGAAGCGCGGGCACGGCATGCCGGCGCAGCGTGAACCACGTGCGCTCCACGAGCGCGGCGTAGGCGACACCCGCGACGCCGGCGCCGACCAGGCCGCCGACGGTGCGCAGCGCGGTGCGGGCGAGAGCGGTCATCCACCCATCCTCGCAAAGCCGGTGGCGTCCGACCGAATCGCGCTCTCCTCGCGGATGCCGTGCCACGCACCGCTGCCGTGGCCGCCGCCCCGGAAACGTGCTGGACGTCGGGTGGGAGACTGGGCCCATGACCGACACGACGCTCAAGGAGCAGATCCAGCACGACCTGCACGACGCGATGCGGGCCCGCGACAAGGTGCGCTCGGGCACCCTGCGGATGACGCTGACGTCCATCACCAACGCCGAGGTGGCCGGTGACGAGGCGCGCCAGCTGAGCGACGACGAGGTGCTCAAGGTGCTGGCCAAGGAGGCCAAGAAGCGCAAGGAGGCGGCGACGGCTTTCACCGCGGCCAACCGCCCCGAGCTGGCTGCGGTCGAGGAGGCCGAGCTCGTCGTGCTCGAGGCCTACCTGCCCGCCCAGCTCGAGGACGCCGAGCTGGGCGCGATCGTCGCGCGGGCGGTCGAGTCGACCGGAGCCACCGGCATGCCGCAGATGGGCCTGGTCATGAAGGCCGCCCAGGCGGACGTCGCCGGACGTGCCGACGGCGGCCGGGTGGCCGCCGTCGTCAAGCAGGTGCTGTCCGGGCGCTGACCGCGCCCGACCGCCCCGTCAGCCCGGCGGGGGAGGTGTCGGGGGGGTCTTGCCCTTGTTCCGCCCGTTGCCCTTGGTCTTCTTGGTGGTGGTGGTGGTGGTCTGCTTGTTGGTGGTGGTCTTGGTGTTGCTCGTCGTCGCCGGGGCCGGCTGGACGGCCGGGGCGCCGGTGGACAGGTACAGGCCGATCTTGGAGCCGGGGAAGGCCGATCCGGAGGGGTCGGTGTAGGCGACCGTGCCGTACGCCATCGAGCTGGCGACGTTGCCGGCGACGTAGCTGTCGAAGCCGGCCTCCTGGAGTCGGGCCTGAGCCTGCGTGACGGAGGCGCCGATGACACCGGGGAGCCGCTCGAGGTCGCCGCCACGGATCTTGGCGGACGGAGGCGGGAAGTCCTTGACCGGCATCCCCTTGGAGGCAGCACGCATGATCTTGGACCACACCGGTGCCGAGACCGTGCCGCCGAAGACCTGGCGGATGCAGCCGTACTCACCGAAGCACTTGCCGTTCAGCGAGTACAGGTTCCCGTTCTTGCTCGCCGGCTTCAGGTTGCCGATCCACACGGCCGTGGCCAGCTGTTTGGTGTACCCGATGAACCAGCCCTGGTTGTGGCCCTCCGTGGTGCCGGTCTTGCCGGCGGCCGGGCGGGCCTGGTTGTCCCAGTTGCCATCGGCGGTACCGAAGTCGAGGGTGCCCTTGAGCAGGTGCGTGACGCCGTCGGCGACGTCGGCCGAGATGACCTGCTTGCACTGCGGCCCGGGCACCTTGATGGCCTGCTTGTCCGGGGTGGTGATCGAGGTGATCGGGTTGGGCTCGCAGTACCTGCCGCTCGAGGCGAGCGTGGCGTAGGCATTGGCGATGCTCAGCGGGTTGGTGGTGCCCGACCCGAGGGTGATGTCGGAGACGTAGGGGTCGATCGGCGTGCCGTCGCCCTTGTGCAACCCCATCTTGGTCATGGTGTCGCGCACGTCGCACGGCCCGAGGTTGATGACGAGCTGGGCGGCCCAGGTGTTGATCGACTTCGCGATGCCCTCACCGAGGGTCATCATCTTCCCGCCGCTCGGGTAGTCGTTCTTCACCGACCACGGCTCGTTGGCGCCGCACTTGTCGGTGAGCAGCTCCTTGTCCCTGAAGAGGTAGCCCTTGCTGCCGGTGGCGAACGGCACCTTGATCGTGCCGTTGAGCGGCATCCCCTTCTCCAGCGCCGTGACGACCGCGAAGGTCTTGGCCGTCGAGCCGAACTGGTAGCCCAGCGGGCCGCCGCCGTACTTCTGGTCGACGTTGACGTTGGTCTCGTACGTGCCGAAGTCGGTGGCCTGCGCCATCGCGAGGATCTTGCCGCTGCCCGGCTCGACGATCGTCGCGGCCGCACCGAGATTCTCCTTGTTGCCGATCGTGACGGCCTTGGTGATCTCCTTCTGCGCGGCCGCCTGCATCGCCGGCCGCAAGGTGGTGCGGATGGTCAGGCCGCCCTGGTTGATCGTCTTGAGCCGCTCGGCGGGGGTCTTGCCCAGGACCGCCATCTGCGACGACTTCTGCAGCCACTCCATGACGTACGCGCAGAAGTACGGCTGGACGGAGCGGTGGCACACGCCCTTGACCGGCTTCTTCTTTATCATCGACTTCACGGCGACCTTCTTGGCCGCGGCGACGTCCTTGGCGGACGCCAGGCCCAGGGAGCCCATCCGGTCCAGGACCACGTTGCGCCGGGTCTGCGCCTCCTTGGGGTTCAGCACCGGGTTGAACGCCGTCGGCTGCTGCACGATGCCGGCCAGCAGCGCGGCCTGGCCGAGGGTGAGCTTGCTGGCGGGCACGCCGAAGTAGTTCAGGGCCGCTGCCTCGACGCCGTAGGCCTGGTCGCCGTAGTAGACGAGGTTGAGGTAGCCCTCGAGGATCTGGGGCTTGGTGAAGTTCTCCTCGACGTTCAGCGCGTACTTCAGCTCCTGGAGCTTGCGCGAGTACGTCTTGGTCGTGGCGGCCTTGGCGGCTTTCTTGTCACCACGCTTGAGGGCGTTCTCCTGGAGGGTGATCTTGACGAACTGCTGGGTGAGCGTGGAGGCACCCTGCACCGACCCGCCCTGCAGGTTGGAGATCATCGCCCGGCTGAAGCCGCGGACGTCGAGGCCACCGTGCTCGTAGAAGCGCGAGTCCTCGATGGCGATCTGCGCGTTCTGCATGTTCTGCGAGATCTTCTTGAGCGGCACGATGATGCGGTTCTCGTCGTACGGGTTCGCGATCAGCTTGCCGTCGGCGTCGAGGATGCGGGACTGCTGCGCCAGCGGCGACACGGTGAACTCGCTGGGCAGGTCGTTGAAGAAGTCGACCCCACCCTTGGCCGCCTGGCCGGTGGCCCCCACGGCGGGGATGGCGAGCCCGGCCATGAGCAGCCCGGCCACCGTGCTCAGCACGACGAAGCCGAGCAGGAGCCGGAGCACGGCTGAGACATTGTGGGCACGACCGTCCATGGGCCCAAGCGTAACCCGCGGATGCCGTGCAGCCCGTCACCCGGGCTGTGACCGGCCGTCGGCGCACGACGACAGCGGCGCGGCCCCGTGGCCGGCGACGAGCGGACGATGGTGGATCAACCGTTCGGCCACCGCGTCGACCGTTTCGGACGATACCCCGCTGCGCCGGTCCGAAATAGCGTTTGAGCAGGTCGCCACCCATAACCAGGCCGGCGACGCCCGGACGGTCACCATTTCGAAGTGAGGTCGACATGTGCACAGCACCCCCTGCGGCGGTCGCCCCCACGGACGGTCAGTGGGTGGTCGACTGGCCCTCGCTCGGACGCTGCGCCGGCACTGACCCCGACGCCCTCTTCGTGCAGGGCAAGGCCCAGCGCGCGGCCAAGGCCGTCTGCAAGGGCTGCCCGGTCATCGCCGAGTGCCTGGCTGACGCCCTCGACAACCGCACGGAGTTCGGTGTGTGGGGCGGCATGACCGAGCGTGAGCGTCGGGCGCTGCTCCGCCGCCGGCCCGACGTGCGCTCCTGGACCGAGTTCCTCGCCCAAGCCAAGAACGGACCCGCCCAAGGCGCCAGCGCCTGACCCGTCGGGTCACGCCGTCGCCCTCGGACCCCGGAGGGGCCGACCTTCCTGCAGCCACGCGTGGCCCACCCCTGCAGCCACGCGTGACAGGCCGGCCCCCTGGGGCCCTTTCGGGCCCGGCGGCGGTGTGCTCAGCCGGTGGCCAGGGCGGCGCCCACGGTGCGCAGCCCCTCGAGGTCGTGGATGTCGGTGGCGCTCGCCGGAACGGTCGACAGCGGCACCTCGCGGTGGCCCGCGACGAACCGGCGGACGTGCCCCTCGTGCCGGGTGGCCACCTCGGCGAGGTCAGCGTGCAGCCGCAGCAGCGCCGGCGTGAGGCCGGCGAGGTCGTCCGCCGCGGCGGTGTCGGCGCCGTCCTCGAGCTGCTCCGCGGCTGCGGCGGCGCGGCTGCCGCTCAGGGCCGGTGCGGCCAGCGTCTGCACACGGTTGACGACGACGCCGGCGAGCGGCATCCCCTCGCTCTCGAGGCGGTCGACGAAGTACGCGGCCTCGCGCAGGGCGTCGCGCTCGGGCGCCGCGACGACGACGAACGCTGTGGCGGGCTCCTTGAGCAGCGCGTAGGTGACGTCGGCACGCTCGCGGAAGCCGCCGAACATGGTGTCGAGGGCGGAGACGAAGGTCTGCACGTCGGCGAGCAGCTGGCCACCGAGCACCCTCGACACCGTCACCGCGGCGATCGTGGCGCCCACCGAGAAGACCTTGAGGTAGGCGCGCCCACCCGCGCGGGCCGGTGCGGTCAGCAGCCGGATGAAGCGCCCGTCGAGGAACGAACCGAGCCGCTTCGGGGCGTCGAGGAAGTCCAGGGCCGACCGGGACGGCGGGGTGTCGACGACGATGAGGTTCCAGGTGCCCTCGCGCTCGGCCTGCGCCCGAAGCTGGCCGAGCTTCTCCATCGCCATGTACTCCTGCGTGCCGGCGAACGAGCTGGAGACCGACTGGTAGAAGGGGTTGGCCAGGATCTGCGCCGCCTTCTCGGGGGTGGAGTGGGCCTCGACGACCTCGTCGAAGGTGCGCTTCATGTCGAGCATCATCGCGTGCAGCGAGCCGCCGACCTCGTCGCCGACGCCCGCCACCGGGCGTGGGGTGTTGTCGAGCTCGGTGAGGCCGAGCGACTGGGCCAGCCGGCGGGCCGGGTCGATGGTGAGCACGACGACGCGACGCCCGGACTCGGCCGCGCGCAGGCCCAGCGCAGCGGCGGTGGTGGTCTTGCCGACTCCGCCCGACCCGCAGCAGACGATGATGCCGGTGGCGGGGTCGGCCAGCAGGGCGTCGAGGTCGAGGGGCTCGGGAGCCAGGGGTGGGGTGGCCATCAGCGCACCCCCTGCTCGACCAGCTGGTCGGCCAGGGCAGCGATCCCGCCGTCCTCGACGCCGCCCGTGAGGACCGGCAGCCTGAGCGTCGGCAGCCTCTGTGAGGCCACCTCGTCCGTGAGTGAGCGCTCGAGCTCCACGCGCTCGGCGTGGTCGTGCGCCTCGCGGAGCAGGCCGTTCACCGTGCGGGCCGCGGCACGCACGCCGACGCCGGTCAGGTCGTCACGAACCCGGGCGGCCACGCGCTCCGGCTCGGCCGCCGCGATCTCGAGCAGGGCCTCGTCGACGAGCGGCTCGCGCACCTGGTTGACGACGACGGTGCCGAGCCCGAAGCCGGCATCCGACAGCTCGCCGATCGCGTCGACGGTCTCCTGCACCGGCATCTCCTCGAGCAGCGTCACCACGTGCACCACGCTCTGCGGGTGGCGCAGCATCCGGGTGATCGACTCGGCCTGGGAGTGGATCGGACCCATCCGGGCGAGGTCGGCCACCTGCCCGTTGACGTTGAGGAAGCGGGTGATCCGCCCGGTGGGGGGCGCGTCGAGCACGACGGCATCCCACGTCCTGGGGCCCTTGTGGCGGCGGGTGCCGGTGGTGCGGCCGACCGCCTCGTAGACCTTGCCGCGACCACCATCCGCTCGAGCGCCCCGCCGGCCCGGCCGAGCTTGTAGAACATCTGGAGGTACTCGAGCAGTGCGGCCTTGGCGTCGACCGAGATGCCCCACACCTCACCGCCGCCGGCATGGCTGACGAGGCGCACCTCCTCGATGCCGAGCGGCGGTACGTCAAAGGTCTGGCTGATGCCCTGGCGGCCCTCGACCTCGGCGAGCAGCACCCGTTTGCCCTGCCGGGCGAGAGCGAGCGCGAGCGCCGCGGCCACGGTCGTCTTGCCGACGCCCCCCTTGCCGGTCACCACGTGCAGGCGCACGCCGTCGAGGGCGCGGTCGAGAGGAGGTGTGGACACGACATCCACCCTAGATGGGGCAGGCGGCACCCCCGGACGCCGACCGCCCCCGGCCGTGGGCGGGTGCCCGTCAGTGCGTGGTGAGGGTGAGCTCCTCGATCTCGGCGAGCACGAGCAGGTAGGCGTCTGAGGTGGGGTCGATGACGTCGAAGTGGTCGGCCCGGAGTGCCACCGCGGTGCGCAGCGGCTCGTCGGGCGTGCGGCTGCCCACATAGGAGTCGACGACGCTCGCGGGCACGACGTCGTCGAGCTCGCCGGTGACGATGACCGACGGCACGGTGAGCCGCTGGCGCGCGGGGTCGGCGTCGGCCCAGGCCTGGGGGGCCTCGTCGGGGGTGCCGCCGAGCAGCGACCTGGCGGCGTCGTTGCTCAGGCCGAGCCGGTCGACCTCGCCGAGGTCGGCGGCGGGTGCGAGCGCGAGGACGCCGGCGAGCCAGGGGGCGTGGTCGCCCGAGGCCAGCCAGAGCGCCAGGTGACCGCCCGCCGAGTGTCCGACGACGACGACGCGGTCGGGCAGGTGGGTGTCGGCGTGCACGGCCTCGAGCCGGTCGCGCACGGCGGTGCCGGTGCCCGGCCAGCCTCCGCCCGGCATCCCGATGCGGGGGTACTCGAGGTTGGCGACGTGGAAGCCGTCGCGGGCCAGGGCCTCGGCGAGGGGGCTCGTGGAGCTGCGGTCGTGCTGCTCTCGCCAGAAGCCACCGTGCACCAGCGCCACGGTGATGCCGCGGGCCCGGCCGGCCGCCGGCTCCCACACGTCGTAGAGGTCGGTCTGCAGGGGGCCGGTGACCTCGGTGCGGTCCGGTGGTCGCGCGCTGCGGGACGAGGTGTCGGTGACGTGATCGCTCATCTGCGTCACGGTAGCGGCCGGGGGCTGCGGGGCTAGGGTGGCCGACATGACGAAGTACGAGTACGCCACCGTGCCGCTGATCGTGCACGCGACCAAGCAGATCCTGGACCAGTGGGGCGAGGACGGCTGGGAGCTCGTCCAGGTCCTCGCCATGCCCGAGGGCAACCTCGTCGCCTACCTCAAGCGCCCGAGGCACTGAGGGTGGGAGCGGTCGAGGAGCGCCTGGCCGAGCTGGGGCTGGTCGTGCCGGAGGTCGTGGCACCGCTGGCCGCGTACGTGCCCGCGGTGCTCGACGGCTCACGGGTCTACGTCTCCGGCCAGGTGCCGATGGTCGACGGGGTGCTCGCCGAGAGCGGGCACGTCGGGTCGGGTCCGGGGTTCGTGTCGCCCGAGCGCGCCAAGGAGCTTGCCGCCATCTGCGCGCTCAACGCCATCGCTGCGGTGAAGTCGGTGGTCGGTGACCTCGACCGGGTCGAGCGGGTCGTCAAGGTCGTGGGCTTCGTGGCGTCCGACCCGGCGTTCACCGGCCAGCCCGGTGTCGTCAACGGTGCCTCGGAGCTGCTCGCAGCGGCCTTCGGCTCGGCGGGGGTGCACGCGCGCTCGGCCGTCGGGGTGACCGCGCTTCCCCTGGGGGCACCGGTCGAGGTCGAGGTCGTCCTCCACGTCCGCGACTGATCCGCAGGTCCGCCCGTGAGCCGCATGGTCGACCACCCGATTTCGCGCGACCCCGGGCTCGGGCCCCTGGCCTCGGCCTGGCTCGCGTCGGCGGGGCGCGTCGTCGTCGAGCCGCGGGCGGCTTCAACGGTGATGCTCGTGCGCGACGGGGCCCGCGGGCCCGAGGTGTACGTGCAGCGTCGGGTCGCCACGATGGCGTTCGCGCCGTCGACGGTGGTCTTCCCCGGCGGCGGTGTCGACCCCGCCGACTCCGCCCTGCCCGTCTCGACGCCCGGGCTCGCGGAGCTCGCTGCGGCGATGGGGGTGTCCGTGGCGGCGGCGGCGCCGTACGCCGCGGCCGCGGTGCGCGAGGTGGAGGAGGAGTGCGGCGTGCAGCTCTCGGTCGCCGACCTGCGGGGCCGGGCCCACTGGGTGACACCGGAGTTCGAACCGCGACGCTACGACACGTGGATCCTCGCCGCCGGGATGCCGGCCGGCCAGGAGGCCACCGGCACCACCACCGAGTCCGACCACAGCGCCTGGGTGCGTCCGGCCGCGCTGCTCGAGCGGCACACCGCCGGTGAGGTGCGGATGCTGCCGCCGACCGTGGTCTCGCTGGAGCAGCTCGCGGGGTTCGGCTCCGCGGCCGACTTCCTCGCCGACCGGCCGGTGGTCGCGAAGGTGCTTCCGGTGCTGGTGCTCGGCGACGACGGCACCCCCGTGCTGCGCACCGAGATGCCCTGATCCCGACCAGGGTGCGCCCGTGGACGGACCACCGAGCAGTCCATGGGCGATGCCGAGCACGGCGAGAGGTCGTCACGGCGTGTCTGCCCGTCCGTGGGAGCGCAGGGGTGGGTCGCGCGGCATCCGCCCCTCGCGGACGTCACGCCACGACCGCAGGGCCCAGCGCACCCAGAACGGCTTGTCCATGACGTCCTCGAAGGCGAAACGCAACGATGACCAGCCGAAGACGGCGAACTCGGTGTGGCGCCGGCAGTCCTTGCGCAGACCCTTGCGGGTGCCGTGGTGCTCGAAGCCGTCGGCCTCGACTGCCAGCTGCAACTCCTCGCTGCCGAGGTCGACGATGGCGAACAGCCCCGAGTCGGCGATCTGCAGTTGCGGGGTCAGCTCGAAACCCTCCTCGATGCACAGCGCCCTCAGCACCGACTCGAACGGGTTGGCCGCCCGACCGTCGGCGAACCTCGCCACGCGTCGGGCCGCGCGGGAGCCCGGCCCGTGCGCCGCTGCTGCGGCGGTGTTCAGCTCGGCTCGCGTGACGTCACGGGCGCGCAGGGCCGAGTCGGCCACGGCCAGGGCCTCGTCGAACGGCAGGGCCCGGGCGCAGTCGAGCACGGTCCGCAGCGGCGTGGTCACGCCGTGGCGAACATCGTCAGTCGTGAGGTCGGCCCATCGGGGCATCACCCCGATCCGCTGTGCCTCCCGCAGGCGGCGGTTGCGGGGAACGGTGATCCAGGCGGCATCCGGCACGACCTTCACCCTCCAACCGTGGTGCACGGCGGCGCTGACGTGCGAGAGCACGGCACTGCGTGACTGGGCCGTCGCGAGCTGCTCGGCCGTCGATGGCAGCACGTAGCGGCCGCGGGTGGCACGGACCACTGCGCCTGCCTCGACCGAGCGGCGGACCAACCGGGCCGGGTGCACGACGCGCAGTTCCTGCCAGATGCTGACCCCACCGAGGAAGGTGACCGTGCCGGCCACGTCCTCGGGAGCTCCCCGTTCCGTCACTCGCCCATCGTGGCGCGCAACGCCATGAGGCCGCGGCCGTCATGCACAGGGCGTGGGTGCGCCCACGGACGGGTAGACGGTCGCTGCCCTCGGATCCTTGTGCTCAGCGGCGCCCCAGGGGGCCGTCCCCGTCCCGATTGTCCGTCCGGCGGCGCACTCGGCTGGGGGTGGGCGGCATACTCGGGCGAATGACTGCCACGCCACCGCCGTCGGTGACCGACCCGTGGGCCGGTGGCGATGCCACGCCCCGAGCGCACTGCGTGCTCGCCCCGAACCCCGGCCCGATGACCCTCGACGGCACGAACAGCTGGGTGCTGATCGAGCCCGGCTCGACGCAGGCCGTGGTCATCGACCCCGGGCCGCTCTACGAAGGGCACCTTGCGGCGGTGCTGGAGGTCGTCGCGGCGCGGGGCGCACGCGTGGCCGAGATCGTGCTCACCCACGGCCACCACGACCACGCCGAGGGTGCCCCGCGCTTCGCCGAGCTGACCGGCGCCCGGGTCCGTGCGGTGGGGCGCGGGCACGATGACCTCGGCGACGGCGACGTGCTGACCGTGGGCGGCCTCGAGCTGCGGGTCGTCGCGACGCCCGGGCACACCGCCGACTCGATCTCCTTCGCCCTGCCCGCCGACTCCGCACTGCTCACCGGCGACACGGTGCTCGGCCGCGGCACCACGGTGGTCGCCCATCCCGACGGAGAGCTCGCCGCCTACCTCGCCTCGCTCGATCGGATTCGAGGGCTCACCGGCGACGGCTCGGTGGTGCGCATCCTGCCCGGGCACGGCCCGGTGGTGCCGGATGCCGCCGCGATGGTCGCCTTCTACCGTCGCCACCGCGCGGAGCGGCTCGACCAGGTGCGCCAGGCGCTCGCCGACGGCGCGGCAGCCGAGGACGACCCGGTGGAGGGGGTGCTGCGGCGGGTCTACGCCGATGTGCCGGCAGAGGTGTGGCCGGCGGCGCGGCTGTCGATCCGCGCACAGCTGGAGCACCTGACCCGCTGACCCGGATGCCGGTCGCTGGGCACGGATGCCGGGTGCCGGATGCCGGGTGCCGGATGCCGCGTGCCGGCTGGGACGGGCCCGCGTCAACGGGCGCGGCGGCGCAGCCTCTCGACGTCCATGAGCAGCACAGCGCGGGCCTCCAGGCGCAGCCAACCACGCGAGGCGAAGTCGGCCAGGGCCTTGTTCACGGTCTCGCGAGAGGCGCCGACCAGCTGGGCGAGCTCCTCCTGGGTGAGGTCGTGTGCCACGAGCAGGCCCTCGTCGACCGGGCGGCCGAACCGGGCGGCGAGGTCGAGCAAGGCCTTGGCCACGCGGCCGGGCACGTCGGTGAAGACGAGGTCGGCGAGCACCTCGTTGGTGCGGCGGAGCCGGCGGGCCAGCGCGGCCAGCAGCGTCGAGGCCACGCCGGGGCGGGTCGCGAGGAACTCCTTGAGCTGCTCGTGGCCCATCGAGAGGACCTGGGTCTCGGCGACGGCGGTCGCGGTGGCCGTGCGGGGGCCCGGGTCGAACAGCGAGAGCTCACCGAACATCTCGCCCGGGCCGAGGATGGCCAGCAGGTTCTCGCGGCCGTCGCTGCTGGTGCGGCCGAGCTTGATCTTGCCCTCGCCGATGATGTAGAGCCGGTCTCCCTGGTCGCCCTCGTGGAAGAGGATGTCGCCGCGCTCCAGGCGCGACGGACTCATCGTCGAGATGAGTGACTCGGCGCTCTGGTCGTCCAGGGCGGCGAACAATGGCGCTCTGCGCACGACGTCGTGATCCACGCGGGACAGTGTGCCAGAGAACACACTCGAGCCGCGGACGGTGGGGCCTTCGGAGCGGCCTGTCGCGAGGTGCCCCTCGCGGCAGACCTGCAGGTCGGCGGCTCGGGAGGGGCCGTCGGACCCCCGCCGTAGGCTGACAGCGTGCCCGTGACGACCCCCAGCGCCGCACGGCGCGCCCGTTTCGCCCGGGAGTCCCCGGTCGCCCTGACCCGCCGGGCCCGCCGTATCTCCCGCGCCCTGCTCGAGCGCTATCCCCATGCCCACTGCGAGCTCGACTTCGAGACCCCGCTGCAGCTCTTGGTGGCCACCGTGCTGTCCGCGCAGACGACCGACGTCATGGTCAACACCGTCACGCCCACGCTCTTCTCCAGGTGGCCCACCGCCGAGGCCCTCGCGGGCGCCGACCGCGACGAGATGGAGGCCGTGCTGCGGCCCACCGGCTTCTTCCGGGCCAAGACCACCTCGGTCATCAACCTCGGCGCCGCCATCATCGAGCGCTTCGACGGCGAGGTTCCCGGCCGTCTCGCCGACCTCGTCACCCTGCCCGGCGTCGGCCGCAAGACCGCCAACGTCGTGCTCGGCAACGCCTTCGACGTGCCCGGCATCACCGTCGACACCCACGTCGGCCGCCTCGTGCGCCGGTTCGGGTGGACGACCGAGACCGACCCGGTCAAGGTCGAGCACGCCGTGGGCGCGCTGTTCCCGAAACGCGACTGGACCATGCTCAGCCACGTCCTGATCTTCCACGGCCGGCGCACCTGCCACGCCCGCAGGCCGGCCTGTGGCGCCTGCCCCGTCGCGCAGTGGTGCCCGACCTACGGCGAGGGTGAGACCGACCCGGTCAGGGCTCGAAAGCTGCTCGCCTACGAGCTCGCTCCGGGCGCGGTGCTGCCCGATCCGCCGCCCGGCCGGCTCCCCCACGACCCGCCACCGGCCGCCTGAGATCGGCTTCCCGGCGCGACGCCCGGGAAGGGACACCGGCGGGCCGCTGCACGGCATCCGGATGCCGGCCGACCCACCCAGCCGCGCTGCATACGATGGCGCCCATGACGACGGCCCGCGTGTGGTGCGCCGGCCGGGACCGGTCGGCGTGACCACCCCCACGCCCGGGTGGCTCGCCGCGCTCGCGGCCCGCTCCGACGTCGCCGAGCACGAGTGGTTCTCGACGTACACGGTCCCCGAGGGCGAGGGGCGCCGATCGGCGGTGCTCATGCTCTTCGGCCCCGACCCGCACGGTGGCGAGGACGTCGTGCTCACCGAGCGCGCACACACGTTGCGCTCGCACCCCGGCCAGGTCTCCTTCCCCGGCGGCCGGCTCGACCCCGACGACGACGGGTCGGTGGGGGCCGCGCTGCGCGAGGCGGAGGAGGAGGTGGGGCTGGACCCGTCGGGCGTCGAGGTGCTCGCGACCTTTCCCGACCTCTTCCTCGCGCCGAGCCGGCACGCCGTGACCCCGGTGCTCGCGTGGTGGCCGGCCCCGGTGCCGGTGGGGGTGGTCGACCGCGGAGAGGTCGAGCGGGTGCTGCGCGTGCCGGTGGCCGACCTCGTCGACCCGGCGAACCGCTTAACCGCCGTCTTCGGGCCCTACCGCGGCCCGGCGTTCGAGGTCGGCGACCTGTTCGTGTGGGGCTTCACCGCGATGCTGCTGAGCAGCCTGTTCGACCTCGCTGGCGTGGCACGGCCTTGGGACGTCGCCCTGGAGCGACCGCTGCCGGACCGGGTGATGTCGCCCTGGATGCGGGGGATGCGGCAGTGAGCGGGTCGGTCGCGCTCGACCTGGGCCTCGTGCTGCTGCTGGCGGCCTACGCGTGGAGCGGGTGGCGCCAGGGGTTCGTCTCGGCCCTGCTCGGGCTGGTGGGCCTCGTGGGTGGGGCCTGGCTCGCCGTGCGCTTCATGCCGGTGCTGCTCGAGGACCACGCCGGCATCCAGCGGGCCACCACGGTGGGGCTGCTCGCTCTGCTCGCCACGGTCGTGGCCGCCGCAGTGCTCGGCCAGGCGCTGATGCTGCTGCTGGCCCGTCGCCTGCACGCCGGCGTGACCGCGCCGTCCGCTCGGGCCGTCGACTCGGGGCTCGGGCTCGTGGCGGTGCTGACCACCGCGCTGCTGGTCGTGTGGGTGGTCGCCGGTGCGATGCGGGCCGACGGACCCGCCGTGGCTCGCGACCTCGTCACCCGCTCGCTGGTGGTGTCGGCGCTCGACGACATCGTCCCCTCGTCGGCCGACCGGCTCGTCGACGACGTGGGCCGGGCCCTCGGCCGCGAGTTCCCCACGGTCTTCGAGGGGTTGGGCCCGGAGCCCATCGCCCCGGTCGGGGCACCGGATGCCGCGCTCGTCACCGACCCCGACGTCGTCGCGGCCCTGGACTCCGTGGTGCACGTGCGCGCCGAGTCCGACGCGTGCGGGCAGGCCCAGGTGGGCAGCGGCTGGGTCGTGGCTCCGGGCCGGATCGCCACCAACGCGCACGTCGTGGCCGGTGCCGACCGGGTCATGGTCAGCCTGCGCGGAACGGGCCGCGAGCGGGCCGCCCGGGTGGTCGCCTTCGACCCCCGCCGTGACGTCGCCGTGCTGCAGGTGAACGACCTGCCGTCCCGCGCGCTGGGTCGCGGGGTGGCCCTCACCGACGGCGACCCGGCGGCTCTCGCGGGCTTCCCCGGCGACGACGGACTGCAGGTCGGGGCGGCCCGGGTGCGCGACGTGCTGACGGCCAGGGGGGCCGACATCTACGGCACCATGGGGGTCACCCGGCAGATCTACTCCCTGCGCGCGCAGGTGCGCCGCGGCGCCTCCGGGGGCCCGGTCCTCGACCAGCGCGGCGCCGTCGTGGGCATGGTCTTCGCCACCTCGCTCGACGACCCGGCCACCGGCTATGCGCTCACGCTCGACGAGATCGCCCCGGTGCTCCGTCGCGGCGTGCTCCTGTCGACGGCCGTACCGACGGGGGAGTGCGCGTCAGGCTGACGGAGCGGGGTTCGCCGGACCGCCCGGGCCCGATGCGGTGGCGCCGTTGGTGGAGGCAGCGGCACCAGCGGATGCCGTCGTCGAAGCCGCGGAGGGGGTCGCCGCGGTCGCGCTGGGCTCGCCCAGGGGGCTCTTGAGCACGGCGATGGTCCGCTGAGCCTGGTCGATGGCCCGGTCCGGCGAGGGCTGGGCCTTGTCCAGCGCCTTCTTGCCCAGCAGGCCGAGCACGGCGGCGAGGATCAGCACGACCGTGGCGACGATGAGGTAGCCGGCCCAGACCGGCAGCCACTCGGAGATGCCCCACGCGGCGCTGTGCAGGAGGAACACCACCGCCAGCAGCCCGAGGAACCCGGCGCCGGCGAGCAGCCCGACACCCTTGCCGATGACCTTCGCCCCCGAGGAGACCTCGGCCTTGGCGAGCGCGATCTCACCGCGGACGATGCCCTCCAGGTCGTGCGTGGCGTCCGCCACCAGCTGGCCGATGGTGCGTTCCGTGCCTGATGTCCGGGTTGCCATGCGCGTCCGCCTCACTGTCCACGTCGGCCC
>JBBQWX010000103.1:0-15743 GCA_038210185.1 Actinomycetales bacterium | reverse complement strand
AGGATTCGGGGTCGACCACGACGAACACGACCAGTCTCACCCCGTTGGCCCCTTCGTGACCACAGCAGAACGCGACACCCACCGGAATCTTCGCGCACCACGGTGCGCCAAGGAACGAAGGCGCCGCGTTGCTGACCTGCGACGATACGGATTCGAGACATCGAAAGCGGCCTCGTGCAACAGCCGTGGCACAGTGATGTCCATCTATGTACACCTGTGTCGTGCGACAGGATTCGGGCCCCTGGGAACGCCCTAGGAACTTTCGTTCGGCCCTGATCGGCTCCACATTCGACGACAAGGGACCGGTGAGGCGGACCCCACGCGTCGCGCACGCTGGCGATGACGTCACCCGCACCGTCCGCGCTGTACGGACGTGAGCTACTCCTCGCACGACCGCTTGGGAACCCGCACCGCACTCGCCGTCGGCGGTTGTGATCCGGTCGTCACGCCACCTTGTCCGAGTATCGCTGCCGTGCTGCTTCTCCGCTGGTGCCGACAAAGGCGCCGATGGCCGACCACGACATCCCCGACTTTCGGGCAGCCCTGATCGCATCGATCACGTGTTGCTCAGCGGCCGACCGCTCTTGGACCGCGGTTCGCAAGAGCGCTACGGCCTGGGCGTCCAGCTCGTCTCCGGGCGCGGGCTCGTAGTCCTCGAAGCGAGCGACGAGCTCGTCGGCGTGCTTGAGGATCTCGTCAACAGTTCTAGGCACGTGGCATCACTGGAGGAACCCCTTCCGGGCGCGCATGGCGTGGATGATGACCACGGCCATGTCGCCTTCGACGTAACCAACTTCGAGGATGATGGCCGCAGCATTCGCACCGACCATCATCGTGAACCCGTCACCGAGATCCCAGACTCGGACAGGGTTCCGGTAGACGTGGAGAATGTCCTCCTCGCCCAGACCGTGCTTGAAGGCCGATGGCGCGACGATCGGATCCTCGAGCACCGTTCCAAGGTAACTTGCACGGCGTGTCGCCGCAAGCGCTGCGCAACGTCATGCGGTGAGAAAATCGCGTTCGTTAACCAGGACGCCGACCTTGGCTAGCCCTTGGTGCAGTGGCCGGTCCTCGCGAACCGGCAAGGGCGCCCACGGCTGCTCCAAGGGAGTCGGGGCGACGAGCCACCTCGGGATCGGTCGCCCATCACGCGCTGTATCCCTCAGCACCTGGTAGGTGAGCGTTTTCCACGGGCCGGTCAGCCGACGGCTCGGGGATCCCGTGGCCCAAATGGCTTGCCTGGCCGGCGTGCTGAGCGCGAGCGACTGGTCCCGGCCCTGGAGCAGCATCCGCATCGCCAAGATCGGGTCGGTATCGGCGTGGTCCCCGACGGCGTCGACCACGTCGGTCGCGCGCATCCAGGTGCGCCTGGCCGCTTGCTCTGCGGCCTCCTCGAGATCGAGGAGAACCAAAGCCGAGGGGACCGTGCGCCCGGCGAGGTAGTCACCGAGCCGGGACGGGGTACGCCCGATCGCGAACGCGGCCTGGGTGCCGTTCAATCCCGCATCATCGATCAGCGCGCGAAGGCGCGCACGGAGCTGGTCGGTCGTGGCCATCACTCAAGCATACCCATATTCGGTCACTTTGGAGCACCCGCACGCTACCTGACTGCCGCCCCTTACATCGACAGCCTCCCCGCCGCCTGTCGACACCGCCGCCGACAGCAACTGCAGTATGACAGCGCCCCGGCCGACACCGCCCGGGCCTCGCCGAACAGCCATTGTTCCTACCCGACGAATCCGGACGATGTCGTGGCCCGCACACCCGATGCATTGTCGGCCGGCATCCCAGTCGTTGTGACGACTCACCGGTCCGATGACCGCCCCAGCGATGTGGCCCCCAAGAGGCCTCCCGAATGCGTAGGGAAGTAGGGACACCAACTGGAGGGCGACCATGGAACGCAAGCTCAGCAAGCAGGCGAAACGGCAGGCGGCACGCCGCGCCATGCTCGACGGCATCCCCGCGAACCGGCAAGGTGCTCGCCGCCGGCCCACGCAGCAGGGAGCCACGACCGAACGCAAGCTCGAGCGCCGGCTTCCGCGCGCTCCCGGGGGCACGGTGGCCTGCGGCTGGTGCGGCGCCACCGTCACCGTGCCCAGCCGCGGCCGGATCCCCAAGTGGTGCTCCGCAACCTGCCGTCACCGCGCGTGGGAGCAGCGCCGGGCCGCAGCCTCAGGACGCGCAGCCATCGAGGTCGTCGATCGACCGGTGGAGGTCATGCGGACGATCACGAAGGTGAAGGCGGTCATCGGCGAGGCCCCCATCGCTGTCGCACCGCAGACGGTGGCTGAATGGGCGGGCATTGTCGCAGAGCTCACCGACCGGCTCGACCGCGGCCGCATCTACGAACGCGATGTCCCAGCCCTTCGGCCCGCCGTCGCGGCGCTGGTCGACGCATTCAACCGGCGCTGGGCCTGATGTCGGTCCGACGCGGCCATCCGCCTTCCACCAAACGTGGTCAGGGCCCTTGGCGGTAGTCGCTGACAGGTGGCCGATTCGCGGCGCTGAGACGCACGATCGCGCCGGCGCGACCGTGTTCGCCGGACATCGGACCAGTGGGCTGACGGGCATAGAGTCGGTCGGCGTGGATGCCGACCAGCCTGGCCTCTTTGAGCTGCCCAACCGCGAGCCGCAGGTCCCTCCCGAGCGGTCGCAGCGCGGGAGGAACCGACAGGTGTGGGCCCTGACCGCCACCGGCGAGGTCGCGATCACCGATGCTTCTGCCCTGCGGCAAGCCGCGGCAGGGCTGAACGAGGGCTTCGTGATAACCGTCCCGGGCGCTGACCTCGGCCTCGAGGACGGCGAGCCCGAGGTACCGGGTGCGGTGCCCGTCGATGACGTCTTCGACGCACTGGCCTGGCTGATCTGGCCCACCGAGGGGCTGGAGGAGGTGCTCGACGCCGACGCCCTGCGGGTCCTGTCGGTGGAGAGCGAGGCCGCGGCCGACTCCGTCGATCACGGGATGGCCACCTGGAGAATCACGGCCAAGCTCACGGACGTCGAGGCGTTGCGCCGGTTGGCTACTCGGGCCTACCCGGACGAGGCGGCGGAGATCTCGGACAGCCTGGCTCTCGCGTGGCAGGGGGCGGCCGACCCGTTTGCGCCGCTGCGCTCGATCGCAGGAATCATCTGGAAGCCGGGGCGAGTCGTCGTCGAGCACCTCCCAGCACGGCCTACCCGCACCCGCTGACCCTGTATGGGCAGATCATGGCGCAGGAGTGATCAGCGCCCCGAAGCCACGGCAAGTTGCACTTCCCGCGCGCCAGTGCGACAGCACCCGGCGAGACCATTTCGCGGCGGTAAGACGCATGTGGCGCGCGATTGATACCAGTTCGGTACCATTGCTATATGGCCATGACGCTGCGACTGACCGATGAGGACGAGCACGCCCTCGCCCTGCTGGCCGAAGCCCAGGGCATCAGCAAGCAGGAAGCAACCGTGCGCGCGATCCGCGACGCGGCCGCTCGTCGTGTTCATGAAGACCGGGTGAGTGAGCTCTCCGCCGGTGCTCGTGCTCGCTACGCCGACGTGCTCGAGCGCCTCGGCCGGTGACGTCCTACCTCTCGCTCGAGGACCTGCTCACCTTGGCTACCGATCTTGGTGTGGGTCCGGTGCGGGACATCGGGCTGCTCGACGCCGCAGCACACCGGCCGCAGGTCGTGCTCTACGGCGAGCAGGCATACCCCGACCTGGACACCAAGGCTGCGGTCCTCCTCGAGTCGATCGTGCGCAACCACGCCCTCGTCGACGGCAACAAGCGCCTCGGGTGGCTGGCCACAGTCGTGTTCTACGGGTTGAACGACGTCACGCTCGACGCACCCGACGACGACGCGTACGCGCTCGTGATGGCCGTTGCCCGCAGTGAGCCCACGGTCGGGGACATCACAGCCACTCTCAGTTCCTGGCACTGACGCTACGTCCCCGGCTGAGCTGGCTCATACGCCGGCAACGTAGGCGGTCAGGAAGTGCACCGCGTGCCGGTCGAGGTTGCCGCGGGCGCGGTCGTAATGCTCGGTGGTCCTGGAGTCGGCGTGGCGGGCGAGGATCTGCGCGTCGCGAAGTGGCACCCCGGCGTCCAGTGCGTTGGTGATCGCTGCGTGGCGGAGCGAGTGCGGGCTGATGTGCCGTGGGATGCCGGCCACCTTGGCGATCTTGGTGACCATCCGGTAGGCGTCGCGCCGGTCGATCGGGCTGCCGGACAATGGCCGCAGGACCAGCGGACCCTCCGTGCGCTCACCGCGGCAGGCCTCGAGCACGCGTAGCACGGGGACGGTGATCGGCATCGTCGCCGGCTTGTTGCCCTTCCCGACCAGCCGCAGCACGCGGTGCCCGCGCAGCGACTCTGCATAGTCCTCGATCCGCACCGCCGCGGCCTCGGACGCCCGCAGGGCGTTGATGCCGAGCAGGTACGCCAGCGCGCCGTGATGGACGGTGGTCTGGGCGACCTGCAGGAACCGGATCAGCTCCAGCCGGTCCAGGCCCTGGGTGCGTGACTCGTCGCGTTGGACCTTCGGCAGCCGGACGTACACGGCCGGGTCAGCCGCGATGACACCGTCGATATGGGCGAACCGGAAGAAGCCACGCACCCCGTTCATCATCGACACCACGCTGGAGTCGATCAGGCCACGCTCACCCAAGCTTCGGATGTACAGCTCGACATGCGCGCGCTGGACCCCCACCAACGGGTCCAGCCCGTTGCGTTCGCACCACGCGAACCACTCCCTCAGCTGGAACGAGTACAGGTGGTGGCTTCGGCCGGAGTAGCGCGCCAGGAACGAGACCGCCGCCAGCTGAGCGGTCGACATCGATGCTGGCTGTAACGGCAACAAGGTAGTTGGCGTGGATATGGGATCACCTCGCGCGGCGACCCACGCAGAGGCCTCAACCACGCCCGCCGCAATCGCGGCCAGGCACTCGGACCCAAGGACGGTAAGCCCAAATCCCGCTTCGCGGCAGGTCCCGCAGGCGGCGACGAGACGCATGTGACCCGCGCGCTCAAGGCACCCATTCGGGGGCCGAACATGGCTGCGACCGGGGTTCACGCCGGCTTGCCCCGGACCGGACGCCTCGGCCGCAGCGTCATCGACCGCCGCGACGGGTCAGGCAGGCGAGGGAGGCTCGCAGTGGCTTCCCACGTCGAGGCACATACCCTGGGCCGTCACCCAGAATTCGCTCTCACCTGTATCCATCAATTGGCATCAGCACGATTGCCAGCCCACGCCCACGCCGATGCAGCCGGGCTGGAGCCCATCGCGATGGCGCCTCCGGGGTCGGCCCGAGGACTGACCGGCAGGGCAACGGGTCACGTGGGCGAGCTTCGCCAGCCGCGATCAAGGCGAAGTCACCACCAACAACGCGGCCCCCGCTCCTTGGCACGCGTAGCGAAGGCCACCAGCTCGGTCATGGAGCCACTTCGGGAGATGGCCAGCATCACGTCAGCCGACGTGACGCCTCCGGGACCACCGACTACGGCGTCGCCGGGATGCAGGGACATTGACAGAGTCCCGGTGGCGCTGAGCAGTTGCGCCATTCGTTAGGCGACGGGGGCCGAGGTACCTACGCCTTTGGTGACCAACGTGCCGGAGCAGCACTGGATGTAGCGAACAGCTGGGACGAAGGTGTCTTCGAGCGACTCGGCTACCAACCACATTGCCTCCGCCTCGTCGAGGACCCGATGGCGCGCCGCTGCCAGCACGCGCTGCGCGTCGCTCGACGAGAGCTGACGTCCCTGCTGCCTGCTCACGACGAGCGTCAGGGCGTCTCGAGTGGCCGGAGTAACCGCAAGGCCACATCGGAGGCGGATCAAGGGCGCCAGTCTCTCGTTGAAGGCGGTGTTCTCGGCGGATCCGACGTGGGCTCGGGAAGCAGACTCGTCGCGATACCGCTTGAAGACCACGAACTCGTTCGGCTGCACCACGGCGGCGCTGGGCTCGAAGGGGACGGTTCCCTCTTGCGAACGCACCACCGCGGCATACGCAGTGAGCAGGTCGCGCACGGCGTCCCTGACTGCCATCCTGTGCCGTGAATGAGGCGATGAGCCGCATGGCCTTGGCCCTTCCGGCGGTGGTCGACCGATCAGAGGTCGAGGAGGTCGGCATCGGCAATCTGCATGGCCGCCAGCTCGTGGACGACAGGAGTCGTCGCCGGGTAGAGGTCGCGGTACAGGTCGTAAAGCTGGTCGTACCGAGCCCTGCGCCCCGGGTCAGGCGACACCACCTCGAAGTCGGTCGCCCAGTTGGTGTCTGGAGGTACGTGCCCCGTGCCGATGGCCGCCATGAGCGCGTCTCCGTAGCTCGCCCCGATGGTCTGCGCAGGGACGAGCTGCTCGCGGCCGGTCACGTCGCTGACGATCTGGGTCCACGGGCCACCCTGGGTGCCTCCGCCGACGGCGACGATGCGCTCTGGGGCCTCGAGCACCTCGAACAGGTCAACGATCTGACGGATGCCGAAGGCGATGCCTTCGTACGCCGCGCGGAACAGGTGCCCGCGCGTGTGCTGGAGCGAGATGCCGGCGAGCACTCCGCGGGCCTGGGCGTCGAACACCGGGGTGCGTTCCCCGGCCAGGTACGGGAGCATGACGAGGCCGTCCGATCCGGGCGGGACCCGAGCCGCCTCCGCGACGAGCTTGTCGAAGGAGGCGTGCCCCGTGATCTCCTGGACCCAGTTCAGCAGGCTGCCTGCTGTGGACATGCCGGCCGCAGCCGTGATCGAGCCAGGTTCGATCCCTGCGGTGGTCCACAGCATCGGGTGGGTTCGGACGTCGGAGAGCACCTGCACGAAGAACAGCGTCGAGCCGTACATCAGCATCAGGTCGCCAGGAGAACGGACACCGGCGCTGAAGCCCTCTGCCCAGGCGTCCACGGTCCCAGCGACGACCGGGGTGCCCTGGCGAAGCCCGGTCAGTGTCGACGCGTCGGCCATGACCCGGCCGACCTCGTCGGTCGGCCAGACCAGGTGAGGCAGCGCGAGGTGGCCGGCAATCTCCGCGGCCCATCGCGACCAGTCCTGCTTCCGCAGGTCGTACATGGGGTCGCACTGGCTGGCCGTGTGACGGTCCAGGGCCACCGCGCCCGTCAACTTCGCCGCGATGAACGCGTTGGTGCCGAACCAGTGGCGTGCCTTGGCCCAGACCTCGGGCTCGTTCTGTCTGACCCACAACAGTTTTGGTCCGAGGGCCTGAGTGGACAGCAGCTTCCCGCACACCCGGAGGATCTCATCCTCACCGATCCGCTCGTTGAGCTCGGCGATCTGGCCTTCGGCCCGGGTGTCGATGCCGTAGAAGATGGCTGGCCGCACCGGGCGCAGCTGGTCGTCGGTGAGCACGAGCGCAGGTCCGAGACCGCTGACACACACACCGGCGACGTTGTCGGCGCCGACCGCAGCCACCGCGTCGGCGCAGAGGGAGACGGTCTCGGCCCACCAGAGGTTTTCCGCATCGGCCTCGAACCAGCCTGGCCTGGGCATGGACGTCCCGTGCGAGCGCGTGGCCACGTGCACGATGTGGCCCCTGGTGTCGGCAACGACGCACTTCGTGCTGCCCGTGCCTATGTCGAGACCCAGCAGCAGGGTGGTGCCCATCTCACACGCCGCCCTGGGCCGCACGAGAGCGACGGGCGAGGGAGTCAACGGCCACCGCGAGCGCCAGGACGGCACCGGTGATCATGAACCGGATGGACGAGGAGAGGTTAAGCAGGGTCAGGCCGCTGGAGATGGACGCGATGACGAAGGTGCCCAAGAGGGCCGAGTACGCGTTGCCGCGGCCACCGAACAGGCTGGTTCCGCCGATGACCGCCGCGGCGATCGCATTGAGGTTGATGTCTCCGGTTCCGGAAGACTGGTTGGCAGACCCGAGGCGGGCCGCCGCAAGCACCCCGCCGACCGCCGCGAAGCCCGAGCACAGGATGAAGACGGACTGGTACACCCGTCGGACGTTGATGCCGGTTCGCCGGGCCGCCTCGACGTTGCCGCCGATGGCGTAGACCCAGCGTCCCCAGCCGGTCCTGGTGAAGAGGTACTGCATGACGATCACGAGAATTGCGAAGAACAGGAACATCCACGACACGCCGCGAGCTCGGTTGAGGTACCAGGCCGCGAACTCGAGAGCGGCCAGGACGACCGCCGACCGAATCAGGAGCAGCTGGAGAGAGGCCGCCGAGAGGCCGGCCTTGCGGCGGGCGCGAGAGTTCTCGAGGCCGACAAGGAGCACGACGAGGGCGACCAGCGCCGCCGCGAGGTAGGCCACCGGTCGCGGGAGGAAGGACTGCTGCGCGAAGCGAACCAGCCCGGAGTCGAAGGGGATGTTGATCGAGCCGGCCGCGCCCAACACGAAGAGCTGCAGACCGAGGAACCCGAGGAGACCAGCCAGCGTGGCGACAAAGCTGGGCATCCCGAACCGGGTGAATGCCTGACCGTAGATGATGCCGATCAGCAGGCCCGTGGCGATGGCGGTGGCGATCGCCAGCGGCATCGGCCACCCCTGCTGCACGCCGAGGACGGCGACGATCGCGCCGGACAGGCCACTCACCGAACCGACGGACAGGTCGATCTCGCCGACGAGCAGCACGCAGACCACGCCCAGCGAGATGACGCCCACCGAGGACGCCTCGAGGGTGAGGTTGACCAGGTTCCTGCTGGACAGGAACAGCGGGTTCAGCACCTGGAAGACGATGGCGATGAGCACCAAACCGATGACGACGGGCAGCGCGCCGAGGTCGCCGGAACGCACCCGTGCCGTCGTCGACTTCAGGGCACCGCTGAGACCGGCGTACTGGGTGACCCGCTCGTCCTGGCGGTCCAGGGCGCGCGCCTCGGTCGTGACCGCGGGTTCCGGTTTGGTGCTCATGAGTCGAACTCCTCCTTGGCGAGGGCGGTGCGGTGGGTCGAGCGCCGACCGGCTCGGCGGGTCACCACGTTGTCCGTGGCTCCTGTGATGGCGGCGACCACGTCGCGCGAGGTGACCTCGTTGATGTCGAAGACCCCGTTGTTGCGCCCGAGTCGAAGGACGACGACCCGGTCTGCGACGGCGTTGACGTCTTCCATGTTGTGGCTGATCATCATCACGGCCAGGCCGTTTTCCCTCAGCCGCTCGATGAGGTCGAGAACCTCGGCCGTCTGCGCGACCCCCAGCGCGGCGGTCGGCTCGTCGAGCAGGATGACCCTGGGCTCGCCGAGCAGCGACCGGGCGATGGCGACCGTCTGACGCTGCCCACCCGACAGGGAGGACGCCGGCTGCCGCACTGAGGGCAGGCGAGCGGACAGCTGCCGCAGCAGCTCCCAGGACTTGACCTCCATGGTCACCTCGTCGAGGCGCTTCTTGGAGAGCTCGCGTCCGAGGAAGAGGTTGCTGACGACGTCGAGGTTCTCGCAGAGGGCGAGGTCCTGGAACACGGTCGCGATTCCCAGCGAGATGGCAGTGCTGGGGTTGTCGATGCTGACCTGCTCCCCCTGCAGCTCGATGGTGCCCGAATCTTGGGGGTGCACCCCGGCGAGAACCTTGACCAGCGTCGTCTTTCCGGCGCCGTTGTCGCCTACGAGGGCGACGACCTCTCCGGCGGCGATGTCGAGGTCGACATCGGTCAGGGCCTGCACGGACCCGAACGACTTCGAGATCCCGCGCATCCGCAGTACTACCTCGCCGTGGGGCGTGGCCATGACTCCGGCGGTGACGTTCGTCGACGTCTCGGTTTCCATCTCAGACCTCCGTGGGATCGATGCTGCTTGCGCGGGCCCAAATGGGGAAGGGGTCCGTGAGCCCGCGCAAGTAACAGTTGTCAGCTAATACCGAGTTCCTGGCAGCCGGCCGCGTACTCGCCGGTGCAGATCGTCGAGGCCTTGGCGATGCCCTTATCGAAGATCTCCGCCTTGATGTTGTCCCTGGTGACGACCACGGGCACGAAGAGCTGGCTCGGGGTGTTGAACAGGGTTGCTGTCTTGTCCGGCGTCTTGCCCTGGAGCATGGCCCACACCGCGTCCGCCGCCGCGGCCGCGGGGACCTCGCTCGGCTTAGAGATGGTGTTGTACTGGTCTCCGCTGATGATGTACTGCAGCGCCGCGTCGATCGCGTCGTTGCCGCTCACGGCCGGAACCGGGTCGACCCCGGCGGCCTTGAACGCTGCGATCGAGCCGCCCGCCGTGCCGTCGTTCGCCGCGTTGACTCCGACGATCTTGTCGCCGAAGCGGGTGATCTGGCCGGAGACCCAGCTCTGCGCCTTGGCCGGCGTCCAGTCGGGCACGTCGTACTCGGCAAGAGTCTTGTACTTGCCGGTGGCCAGGCCCTCGTGCATGCCCTTCTTGATCAGGCCCGCAGCGGCGTCGGTGGGCGAGCCGTTGACCTGGAGCACGCCACCGGTGTCCGGCGAGACGCCCTTGTCGGCCATGTGCTTGACGAGGGAGGCGGCGATCAGCTGCCCGATCTTCTCGTTGTCGTAGGAGACGTAGAAGTCAGCGGGGGTGTCCGGGATGGGCCGGTCGTACGCGACGACCTTGATGCCCTGGGACTGCGCCTGCTGGACCAGGGAAGCGGCCGCTGAGGTGTCGACGGCATCCAGGACGATCGCCTTTGCGCCCTCGGTGATGGCGGCGTTGAACTGCTGCTGCTGCTTGGCGGCGTCGCCGTCGGCGTTGTTGTAGAGGACGGTGCAGTCCGGGCAGAGCTTCTTCATCTGGGCCTCGAAGCCGGGACGGTCGTGCTGCTCGTAGCGGGTGGACCCTTGGTCAGGCATCAGGAACGCGACCTTGGCCGCCGCGGGCGCTGAGCCAGTGCCCGAGGTGGAGCTCGAGCCGGAGCTGGTGTCCGTGTTGCTGGAGCAGCCGACCAGTACGAGTGCGAGAGTGCCAACGAGCATGGTGGATGCCGCCGCTCTGCTGCTTCGGATGTTGTTCATTGTTGCGTTCCTTTGTTGGGTGGGTGTGGGTGGCGTGTGTGGGAGAGCAGGTGGTTGCGCCCGACGGGGATGCAGTGGGATGCACTCTGCGGTCAGGGAGCGATGACCGCCTTGAGGCAGGTGGGGTCGGACCGGACCGCCTTCAGTGCCAAGCTGAAGTCGTCGAGACCGAAGCGGTGGGTGAGGAGCCCCTCGCTGCGGATCCGCCCGGAGCGGAGCATGGCCAGCGAGCGGTCGAAGCAGTTGACCTGTGCGAACGAGCCCTTGATGGTCAGCTCGCGCCGGAAGATGTCGTAGGGCGACCAGGAGACGCGCTGCTCGTCGCCGCACATCCCGTAGACCAATACGGTGCCGCCCTCGCGGACGAGCCCCGGCAGCCCCTGCACCAGCTCCACAGCTCCGGTGGCGTCGATCACGACGTCGAATCCGGCAGGGGCGAGCTCGTGGAGCCGGCGAAGAGTCGTGTCGGGGTCGCCGCGCGAGATCTGGACCACCTGGTCGACGCCGTATTGACGGGCGAGGTCCAGCTTGAAGGCGGTGGGGGCGGCGACCGTGAGTCGCCCGGCACCACCGTGCAGGAGGAGCTGCGCTAGCAGCAGGCCGGTGGTTCCGGAGCCGAGCATGAGTACGTCGCAGCCGGAGCGCAGGTCGAGCACGTCCATCCCGTGGATCGCGCACGCTAGAGGTTCGGCGAGGACCGCCACCTCGGGCGGGAGGTCCGAGGCGTCGAAGACCTTCGCGGCGGGCGTACGGACCAGCTCGGCGAAGCCGCCGGGTGCGTTCACGCCGAGCGAGGTGAAGTTCTCGCAGAACAGCGGGTTGCCACGCCCGCAGGGTCCGCAGTGCCCGCATGGGCTCGCGTTGTCGATCACGACTGTCTGCCCGATCTCGAGCCCGCGAACGTCCCTACCGAGGGCGACGACCTCACCGGTCATCTCGTGGCCGGGGGTCAGGGGGAACGCCGCGAAGAAGCCGCCGTCGTGGATGTGGAGGTCCGTGCCGCACACGCCGGACAGCGTGGGCCGCACCAAGGCGTCGCGCGGGCCAGGAACGGGGTCTGGTATCTGCTCAACACGGAAATGCTGAGGGGCTGAGTACACGACCGCCTTCACGGCACTACCTCCACGATGAGTCCTGCGTCGATGCGGGTTGGTTCGGGACGGCCCGGACGTGGCGCGACCGGGCCCTGCGGTCAGTGAGCGGCCACTGACCTGGCCGAGCGCACGTGGGTGCGGATGGCCTGGAAGGCGTGGTCGGCGAGGTCCTCGGGGTCGTCCCAGAGGTTGCGCCAGACGCCCAGCATCCTGCTGAGCTCCGGGTGGACGATCGCCGACGAGAAGGACTCGAAGACGATGGGGCCGTCGTAGCCGATCCGATGCAAGGCCTTGAAGAACGTGTCGAAATCGACTGTTCCGGAGCCCACGTAGCCTCGGTTGCTTTCGCCGATGTGGACGTACGCGAGGCGGCCACCAGCGTCGAGGACCGGGCTCGCCATATCGGGCTCCTCGATGTTCATGTGGTAGGTGTCCAGATGCACCAAAGCCGTGGTGCCGTTCCTCTCGGCCGACTCGTCGAGGAACACCAGGGCCTGTCGGCCAGTGTTCAGCAGGTTCGTCTCGTAGCGGTTGACGACCTCGATGGCGACGGTGATTCCGAGGTCTTCTCCACGGCCCGCGAGCCGGGCGATGACGTCCTGGCTGTGCTCGCGCCCCGCGCGGGTCGGTGGGTCCATGTACTTGCGCATCGCGGAGTAGAGAACACCCACCAGGTGCGTGCCGCCGAGCTCGCCGAGCACCTCGATCACGTGGGTCAGGTGCTTCTCACCGGCCGCGACGATGTCCGGGTCCTCGCTCGAGATGTCGAGCTCGGGGGTGAGGCCGAGCGACGCGGTCACGCCCAGCCCATGCTCCAGGAGGAGCGATCTGGTGTGCTCGACGTCGAGGGCTTCGGGATCCATGAGCGGGATCTCGATGAGGTCGAACCCGGCCTTGGCCGTTCCCACGACGGCGGTGGTCATTCCGCTGGGGTCGAAGCTGCCGGTCCAGACGGATGCATGGCAACCGATCTGCATGATGGGCTCCTAGCTCACTGCTGTGGGTGGATGACGGCCTTGATCGAGTCCGGAACGGACTTCGACAGGGTCAGCGCCTCCGCGGTCCCGCTGAGCGGGAAGTGATGGGTCACCAGCGGCTTGACGTCGATCCGGCCGGATGCGACCAGGCTGAGGGCGATCGGCCAGGTGTGGCCGTAGCGGTTGACGGTGCTGATGTTCAGCTCCTGCGGGTTCAGTCGTGCCAGCGGCAGCACCACGTCCTGCTTGGGCATCCCGATCATCGCCGCGCGACCGTGGGCCCGAAGCCGTTCAAGACCAGCGGCGAGCGCCCCGGGCGCACCCGAGCACTCGAGTAGCACGTCGTACTTCCCCTCGGGAACCGGGTCGGCGTCGGCGCGCTGAATGGCGAAACCGAACGACGCTGCGACGCCCAGGCGGATGTCGGACACGTCGGTGATGGTGACGCCGGCGGCACCGAAGGCCCGCGCCGTCGCGGCCGCGAGCAGCCCCACCGGCCCGGCGCCGGTGACCAGGACGTCGTCACCCGGCACGAGCTGGGCCCGGTTGCAGCCCCAGATGCCCACAGACAGCGGCTCCAGAAGGGCTCCCTCCTCGTACGACATCGAGTCGGGCATGGGGAAGAGGCATCTCGCGTCGATCGCCATGAGCTCCTGGAGGGAGCCGTCGTAGGGCGGAGTGGCCAAGAAGACCAGGTCCGGGCACAGGTGGTAGCGACCGGCCAAGCACTCCCGGCAGTTCCGGCACGGAGTGCCCGGCTCGATCGCGACGCGGTCGCCCACCTTGACGTTGGTGACGTCGGAGCCGACGCTGGCGACCTGCCCGGAACACTCGTGGCCGAGAATGATCGGGCCGTCGACGATGTAGTCGCCGATCCGCCCGACGGTGTAGTAGGCCGCGTCGGAACCGCAGACACCCACTGCCTCGACACGCACCACGGCCTCCATCGGACCCGGTGTCGGCTCTGGACGCTCCTGGATCTCGATCGATCCGAGCTCTGTCATGACGGCTGCGCGCTGGACCACTTTGTCCTCCAAGAATTGACACGTTTCAAACTGGCGCTAATCCGAACCGTAGGGGACACTTTGAAACGTGTCAACCGACCGAGTGCCGCCGTTACCCAAGAGTGACCTCGAGTCTCGGGGAGGGCGCAGCGACATTGGGCAGACGGCCCTAGCCGCCGACCAGGACGCCTCACACGCGCCATCGGACGACGATGCCGAGACCGCTTCGAGGCGAGTGAGCATCACAGCTGTGGCGACCCACGCGGGCGTCTCGCCAGGAACCGTATCGAACGTGTTGAACCACCCAGAGCTCGTCCGAGAGGCAACCCGCGACCGCGTCCTGGCGTCGATGGCTGCGCTCGGGTACGTGCGCAACGAGGCCGCGCGACACCTGCGATCCGGCTCGACGCGCACGCTCGCGATGATCGTCCTGGACGCATGGAACCCCTTCTTCGCAGATGTGGCTCGGGGTGTCGAGGACATCGCCGTGGCGCAGGGGTGGACGGTCCTGCTGGCCAACAGCCACCGAAGTACGGAGCGAGAAGCGCTCTACCTTCGCGAGTTCGCCGAACGTCGCGTCGCCGGGCTGCTGGTCTCCCCACACGCCGACCTGGCCGCCAGTCTGCAAGCCTTGCGGCGGGGCGGGATCGAGAGCGTGCTGCTCGACGCCCGCGCGTCGGACCCGGAAGGCCTGTCGGTGTCGGTCGACGATGTTGAGGGTGGGCGCCTCGCCGCCAGCCATCTCCTCGGGCTGGGGCACCGCGAGATCGCCTTCGGCGGGGACCCCGCGACCGTCAGCCACGTCCGCGACCGTCTCGAGGGCGTCCGCGTCGCCCTTCGGGATGCGGGTCTTCCGGGCGACGTGTCCGTGCTGCCTGCGCCGGACCTGACCGTCGAGGGCGGTGCAGAGGTGGGGCGCCAGATCCTTGGGCTGCCGCAGTCCCGCCGCCCGACAGCACTGTTCGCCGCGAGCGACCTGGTGGCCATGGGCGCGCTCCACGAACTGGTCCGGGCTGGGTGGAAGGTGCCCGAGGACATCTCGATAGTCGGCTACGACGACAACGCCTTCGCTGAGCATGTCCTCATCCCCCTGACAACCGTGCGGCAGCCCGCGTACGAGATGGGGCGCGTCGCCACCGAGATGCTCCTCGGACGGCTTGAAGGCCGCCCCATCACCCCGAACCACCTCATCTTCCAGCCAGAACTAGTCGTCCGCGAGTCGACCCGTGTCCTTGATCAGTGAGCAGGCCACATTCAATCGGGGCCAACGCGGCAATATGACGCAGCGCGACCGACGGGGCGCTCGGCTCCGGCCCTCGGGGTTCCTGGCTCGTCTGGCGTGGGTGGCATCCGGCCCCTGCCGGTGGGTGGCTGGCGCGGCCTGTGATCTTGCAGGCAGCCGGTCACCGTAGCGGTCTCCCCGCGGGATGCTGGACGGGGTCGGGCAATGGGTCCGGCTGGTCGGGGCTGGTCATGGACAGCGTGGAGGCCCAGCGGTCTGGCGCCCGGGGTCTTGGGCCGGCCGGATCGGCCGCGGCCGGGTGATGGGTTCCCGCTCTAGCGGGAGTGGCCGCGTTCACCCGAAAGCCGGCGGCTATCCATTGTCGGAGACGGCCGAGCGCACGCACCTAGGACCCCGTGTCGGTAACACGTAATGCGTTGCGGCTGCGGGAGAATGGGGTATGTCGGAGCCGCAGGTCGCCGGGCAATCGGTGTTGATGGACGTGGAGCCAGCCGCGGCGGGGTCGGTGGGAGCGAAAGCGCCTGTGGATAAGACGTTTCGGC
>JBBQWX010000102.1:0-16182 GCA_038210185.1 Actinomycetales bacterium | reverse complement strand
GCGGCGCAGCACCTGGGCGAGCTGGGCTCGGCTGCGCGGGGCCGCGGTGAGCTGGCGCAGCACGATCTGACGGGCCCAGTCGTGGGAGTCGGGCTCCCTGCCCCGGGTGCGCGGATCGGAGTCGGGCTCCGGCAGCGGCGGACTCGGCGACCCCACCGCCGGCGACCCCACCGCCGGCGACCCCACCACCGGCGACCCCACCACCGGCGACCCCACCACCCATGCCGGCGGCGGGGTCGTCGAGTCGGCGAACGGCATCAGGATCAGCCCCGGAGGCTCAGAACTCCACCGAGATCTCGGGCACGGCCGCGACCTCGGGCCGCGGCACCCCGATGCCGAGCTTGTCCTTGATCTTCTTCTCGAGGTCGTCGGCGAGCTCGGGGTTGTCGATGAGGAAGGTGCGGGCGTTCTCCTTGCCCTGCCCCAGCTGGTCGCCGTCCATGGTGTACCAGGCACCGGCCTTGCGCACGAAGCCCTGCTCGACGCCCATGTCGATCAGGCCACCCTCGCGGGAGATGCCGTGGCCGTAGAGGATGTCGAACTCGGCCTGCTTGAACGGCGGGCTCACCTTGTTCTTGACGACCTTGCAGCGGGTGCGGTTGCCGACCGCGTCGGTGCCGTCCTTGAGGGTCTCGATGCGCCGCACGTCGAGGCGGACCGAGGCGTAGAACTTCAACGCCTTGCCACCGGTGGTCGTCTCGGGCGAGCCGAACATGACGCCGATCTTCTCGCGGAGCTGGTTGATGAAGATCGCCGTGGTACCGGTGGTGCTGAGGGCGCCGGTGATCTTGCGCAGCGCCTGCGACATGAGCCGGGCCTGCAGGCCGACGTGGCTGTCACCCATCTCGCCCTCGATCTCGGCCCGGGGCACCAGGGCCGCGACCGAGTCGATGACGATGATGTCGAGCGCGCCGGAGCGGATCAGCATGTCGGCGATCTCGAGCGCCTGCTCCCCCGTGTCGGGCTGGGAGACCAGGAGCGCGTCGGTGTCGACACCGAGGGCCTTGGCGTAGTTGGGGTCGAGCGCGTGCTCGGCGTCGATGAACGCCGCGATGCCGCCGGCCTTCTGCGCGTTGGCCACCGCGTGCAGGGCGACGGTCGTCTTGCCCGAGCTCTCCGGACCGTAGATCTCGACGACCCGGCCGCGGGGAAGCCCGCCGATGCCGAGGGCGATGTCGAGGGCGATCGAACCGGTCGGGATGACCTCGATGGGGGGCCGCACGTCGTCGCCCAGACGCATGACGGCGCCCTTGCCGTGCTGCTTCTCGATCTGGGCCAGGACCGAGCTCAGGGCCTTGTCACGCTCACCGCCGGGGGCGGCAGCAATGGGGTTGGGAGTGAGGACGCTCCCGCGGGAGCCGTTCTGACCAGCCATGTCGCACCTGTTTCTTCCTGTCGTGCAGCGAGCGCGCCCACCGGCGACCACTCTCGCCGTCGGTCTCGTCGCGAGGTCTGGTCAGACGCTAGGTGGCGGCACCGACAACGGTCACGGACTGCCGTGGGCCTGTGGACGAGTGCTGCCGGGAACGCCACCTGTGGACGACCCTAGCCGAACACCTGTTCGACGGCGCACGGGAATCCGCGCGACACGCCGGGCAGATGTGGTCGAATCGCCACGTGCCCAACGCCGACGGCCACTACCGCCCGCTCAACGAGCGGCGCCGACCCACGTGGGCGAGCACCTTCCCGGGCGTGGTCACCCTGCGGCACTACGAACGCGGCTGGTTGTCGGGTGACCTCCTGGCCGGGGTGACGGTGGCGGCCTACCTCATCCCCCAGGTGATGGCCTACGCCCAGATCGCGGGCCTCCCGCCGGCTGCGGGCCTGCTGGCGGTCGTCGCACCGACACTCGCCTACGCGGTCCTCGGCTCCTCGCGCCAGCTGTCGGTCGGCCCGGAGTCCACGACGGCACTGATGACGGCCACGGCAATCGCCGCCGTGGGCGTGAGCGGTTCCGACGCCTATGCCGCCCTGGCAGCCGCCCTCGCCGTGGTCACCGGGGCCCTGTGCGTCCTCGGCTGGCTGTTCGGCCTCGGGTTCCTCGCCGACCTGCTCTCCAAGCCGGTGCTCGTCGGCTACCTCACCGGCGTCGCCGTGCTCATGGTCGTCAGCCAGCTGGACAGCCTCACCGGCATCGAGGTCGAGGGCGAGTCCATGCCTGCCCAGGTGTGGAGCGCCCTGCGCCACCTCGACGAGGCGCACGTTCCCACGCTCGCCCTCTCGACGACGCTGCTCGTCCTGCTCCTGCTCGGGTGGCGCTTCTTCCCTCGGCTGCCGAACCCCCTCCTCGCCGTGCTGCTCGGCGCGGCCGCCGTCACCGTCCTCGGGCTCGAGTCGCTCGGGGTCGAGACCGTGGGCGCCGTGCCCGACGCCATTCCCCAGCTCAGCCTGCCGGACCTCTCGCCCTCCGCCGTCGCCGCGATGGTCGGGCCCGCCCTCGGCATCACCGTCGTGGCCTACTCCGACAACGTGCTCACCGCGCGCGCGTTCGCCGAACGCCTCGGCCAGCAGATCGACGCCAACCAGGAGTTCCTCGCCCTCGGGGCCGCGAACGTCGCGGGGGGCCTGCTGTCCGGCTTCCCGGTGAGCAGCAGCGGGAGCCGCACCGCGATCGGCGCCTCGATGCGCAGCCGCACGCAGCTGCACTCCCTCGCCACCCTCGCGACCGTCCTGCTCTCCCTGGTCGCCCTCGCCCCGGTCATCGCCGCCTTCCCCCAGGCGGCCCTGGCCGCCCTCGTGGTCTACGCCGCCATCCGGCTGGTCGACGTGGCCGAGATCCGCCGCGTCGCGCGGTTCCGCCGCAGCGAGCTGGTGCTGCTCGGCGCCACCACGCTCGGGGTCTTCCTCTTCGGCGCGCTGTACGGCATCCTGCTCGCCGTCGCCCTGTCGCTCGGCGACCTGCTGCGACGCGTCGCGCGCCCGCACGACGGCATCCTCGGTTACGTGCGCGGGCTGGCCGGGATGCACGACGTCGACGACTTCCCGCAGGCCGAGCAGGTTCCCGGGCTGGTCGTCTACCGCTACGACTCACCGCTGTTCTTCGCCAACGCCGAGGACTTCCACCACCGCGCGATGGCCGCCTTCGACGAAGCGGCCCACCCCGTGGAGTGGCTGCTCATCAACGCCGAGGCCAACGTCGAGGTCGACCTCACCAGCCTCGACGCGCTCGCCCGGCTCCGCCGCGAGCTCGAGGCGCGCGGTGTCGTGCTCGCCCTGGCGCGGGTCAAACAGGACCTGCTCGACGACCTCGTGGCAGCGGGGCTGGTCGACGAGATCGGCGTCGACCGGATGTACGCGACCCTCCCGACCGCGGTCGCCGCCTACCTGGCGTGGCACGAGCAGCAGCACGGCAGCCCACACCCCTTCGGGCCCGTCCCCCCGGCTCCCCCGGTCACCCCACCGGCGCCCCCGGTCACCCCACCGGGGTCGTGACGCCCCACATCGCGGCGACGTGGCGGGCGTCGGTGCCACAGCACCCGCCGACGACGCGCAGGGCCGGGAGCAGCGCGGCGAGCTCGGCCTGGGAACCTGCCAGGGCCACCGGGTCGCCCTCGTCGAGCTCCTCGGCGGCGTCGAGCTCGGCATGGCTGCGGGCCGAGGCGTTGACCCTGGTGCCACCGATGCGCTCGAGCCAGGGGCCGGCATCAGCGAGGGCGGCGGCGACGTGCGAGGGATGCGCACAGTTGACGACGAACCAGTCGGGCGGGCCGGCCTGGTCGACCTCCTCCACGGTGGCGCGCAGCGTCGAGCCGTCGGGCAGCCGGCCGTCGGTCTCGACGGTGAACCCGACCGAGACCGGGAGGCCGACCTCACGGGCCGCCAGCACCACCCCGATCGCCTCGTCACCGGTGGTCAGGGTCAGGGCGGTGATGAGGTCGGCGCCGGCGTCGGCGAGGGCCTGCGCCTGCGGCAGGTGGTAGTCGCACGCCTGCCACGGGTCCATCGCCTCGCCGGCCACGTAGCCGTCACCGCGCGGCCCCACCATGCCGGCCACCACGACCTCGGGCACGTCGTCGGCCCACTGCACGGCGAGGTCCGCGAGCAGGTGCACGGCTGCGGCGTTGGCACCGGCGAGCCCGTCGGCCCCGACCCCCAGCCGGGCGCCCCAGTCGTGGTTCGCCCGCCAGGTCGGGGTCTCCAGGAGCAGACCCGCTCCGGCCGCCGCGGCGATGCCGGCATAGGCCTGGTAGTAGCTGATCAGCAGGTCGCGTCCCTTGGGGTCGACGAGCAGTGGGAACGCCGCGAACTGGGGCAGCTCGACGCCGTGGTGGAAGACCAGGTCGGTCTCGAGGCCCCCGTCGGTGACGTAGCCCGGCAGTGCGGGGTCGGGTGTCCAGGTGTCGTCCCACCGCGCGCTCATCCGGCAAGTGTCCGCCGCCACGAGCGACGCGTCGACCGGCTGTAGAGGGTCAGGCGAGCAGCAGCTTCTCGATGCGCCGGGAGGCGCCCGCGATGCCGAGGGCGCCCAGCACGAGCAGGTAGGCCGCGTTGCCCAGCAACGACCACCCGACCTCCCCGAGCATCAGCCCCCGCTCGAGCGCGACGCCCTGGTACAGCGGCGTCGCGGCCACCACCCACTGCACCGACTCGGGGTAGGTGGACAGCGGGAAGAAGGTGGCGGAGAACAGGAACATCGGCTGGATCGCCAGGGTGACGTAGTCGAAGTGCTGCCAGCTGGTCATGTACGTGGTCGCGAACATGCCCACCGCACCGAAGGCCAGGCCGATGAGCACCGCGGCGGGCACGGCGAGCAGCGCCCACCACGACTGCACCAGACCTGCGAGGACCGCGACGGCGAGGAACATCGCCGAGTACAGCGCCCCCCGCAGAAGCGACCAGGTGATCTCGCCGACCGCGACGTCGCGCGGGCGAAGGGGTGTGGCCAGCATGGCGTCGTAGAGGCGCTGGTACTTCAGCTTGAAGAACACGTTGTAGGTGCTGTCGGCGACGGCGCCGTTCATCGCCGACGACGCCAGCAGGGCGGGCGCCACGAACGCGGCGTACGGCACGGTCTTCCCGCCGTCGGTGACGACGTCGCCGACGAGCGCACCCAGGCCGACGCCGATGGAGAAGAGGTAGAAGACCGGCTCGACGAAGCCGCTGAGCAGGAGCAGCCACGCGCGCCGGAACGCGGTCATGTTGCGCCCCACGACGTGCCGGGCCAGGCCCAGACCCAGGGGGAACGGGAGCCGCCGCGACGCGCGGGCGACGCCGGTCGCCGCGCTCACGAGACCAGCCTCCGGGTGAACTCGCGCCGGGCGAGCACCCAGCCCACCGCGACGTAGCCGAGCAGCACGGCGAGGTGAACCGCGCCCAGCGGGCCCGGAGCGGTGCCGGTGGCGGCGTCGCGGGACAGCTCGACACCGTGCCAGAGCGGGGTGGCCCAGGCGATCGGCTGCATCCACAGCGGGAGCTGGTCGACCGGGAAGAAGGTGCCGGAGAACAGCATCAGCGGGGTGACGACGAACCGGAAGAGGATGCTGAAGCCGTTGTCGTTCTCGAGCCGTGCGGCGAAGGCGAACATCGGTACGGCGAAGGCCAGCCCGGTGAGCACGGCCACGGGCACCGCGAGCAGCACCCACCAGGAGGCGAAGGCGCCGAAGGGTGCCGCGACCAGCACGAAGATGAGCGACCCGGTGAACAGGTGGAACGCGACGAGGGCGAGGTGGCCGCCGAGCACCTCGACGACCCGTAGCGGGGTGGCCAGCATCGCGGCGTACATCTGGTTCCACTTGATGTAGCCCATGACCGCGTAGGTCGACTCACCGAAGGCGGTCATCATCGCCTGCATGGCGAGGATGCCGGGCACGACGTACTGCAGGTAGGGCACGCCGTCGACCCCACCGGCGCTGTCGTCGACGAGCGCGCCCAGGCCCAGGCCCATGGACAGCAGGAAGAACAACGGCGACAGGAAGCGGGTGATGATCGAACCGCGCCAGGTGCGCCGGTAGACGAGGACGTGGTGGGCCGTGACCGCACCGACCCGCTCGAGGGTCGACGTCGGGCGACGCGCGCCGAAGCCGAGCCGGCCGCTCGGGGTCGGCCCGGACACGCGGTCGGGGGTCGCGGTCGTCATCAGTCGACCAGGCTGCGGCCGGTGAGATGGAGGAAGACGTCCTCCAACGTGGAGCGCCGCACCAGTGACGACAGCGGCTGAACCCCGCGGGCGTGCACCGTGGCGAGCGCGGCGTCACCGTCGTCGGCGTAGACCAGGAGCCGGTCGGGCAGCACCTCGAGCCGCTCGCCCACACCGGCGACGGCGTCGACGTGCCGATCCTGCTCGTCGAGGTCGAACCGCAGCTCGAGCACCTCACGGGTCGCGTGCTCGGTGATGAGGGCCCGCGGGCTGCCCTCGGCGACGATGCGGCCGTGGTCCATGACGACGAGCCGGTCGCAGAGCTGCTCGGCCTCGTCCATGTAGTGCGTGGTGACGATGAGGGTGACCCCTTCGCGTTTGAGCCGGAACAGCCTGTCCCACAACACATGTCGTGCCTGCGGGTCGAGCCCGGTGGTCGGCTCGTCGAGGAGCAGCACCTCGGGGTCGTTGATCAGGCTGCGGGCGATGGTGAGCCGCCGCTTCATGCCGCCGGACAGCGGCTCGACCCGGTCGCGCCGTCGCTCGGTGAGCTGGGCGAACTCGAGCAGGTCGTCGGCACGCGTGCGAACCTCGTGCCGGCTGAGGCCGAAGAACCGGCCGTAGACCCACAGGTTCTCCTCGACGGACAGGTCGTCGTCGAGGATGTCGCGCTGCGGGCACACACCGAGCCGCGCGCGGATCGCCGGCCCGTCGGATGCCGGGTCCATGCCGAGGATGCTCAGCTCACCCTCGGTGACCGGCGAGACGCAGCCGACCATCCGCATCGTGCTCGACTTGCCCGCGCCGTTCGGGCCGAGGAAGCCGAAGGCCTCGCCCCGGCGCACCTCGACGTCGATGCCGTCGACGGCCGTGAAGTCGCCGAACCGCTTGGTCAGCCCCCGAGCGCGGAGCAGGATGTCGTCGCCCACCGGAGCGACAGTAATGCAGCCCGCCGTCAGCGTCGCGGGGGTTTGTCGAGGCCGTGCCGCCGGTCCTCGGGCACGTCCATGGCGTCGCACAGCGCGAACCAGACGTCGCGCGGCGGCATCCCGGCGGTGAGCGCCTCCAGTGCGGTGCGGCCGCCGAGCGCTGCCAGATGGGTCGAGCCGGCGAGCGAGTGCGCGTAGGCAGCACCGAACTCGTCCTCGGCGAGGGCCCAGAAGCGTGAGACGCGCATGGCCGGATCGTATGCCGTCGCCCGACGCCCTCCGACCACCGGCATACTGACCCGCATGCGCCTGATCACTGCCGCCGGGGTGCCACCCTCGCTCGCCCGCGTCTGCGAGCCCGCAGCGCCGCCCGTGCGGGTCGGCCTCGTGCAGCACGCCTGGGATGCCGACCGAGCGCGGCTGCGCGCGACCCTGCTCGACGGCATCCGCACGGCCGCCGACGCGGGGGCCCGCGTCGTCTTCCTCCCCGAGCTCACCCTGTCGCGCTACCCTGCCGACGCGCTGCCCGAGGGGCGGCCCGACGCCACCGCCGAGTCGCTCGACGACGGGCCCACGGTGACGTTCGCGCGGGACGCGGCCGCGGCATCCGGCGTGATGGTGCACGCCTCGCTCTACGAGCGCGCACCGTCACCGGACGGCTCCGACGACGGGTTGGGCTTCAACACGGCGATCCTGGTCGCCCCGAGCGGGCAGGTGGTCGCCCGCACCCGCAAGACGCACATCCCCGTGACGGCGGGCTACTACGAGGACAAATACTCCCGGGCGGGCCCGCCCGACCAGGCCTACCCTGTGCACGACCTGGTCGACCCGGCGCTGCGGCTCGGGATGCCGACCTGCTGGGACGAGTGGTTCCCCGAGGTCGCGCGCGCCTACGGTCTCGCGGGCGCGCAGGTGCTGGTCTACCCGACTGCGATCGGGTCCGAGCCCGACCATCCCGACTTCGACACGCAGCCGCTGTGGCAGCACACGATCGTCGGTCACGCCATCGCCAACGGGGTGTTCGTCGTGGTGCCCAACCGCTACGGCACCGAGGGGCTCATCACCTTCTACGGCAGCTCGTTCATCGCCGACCCCTACGGCCGGGTGCTGGTGCAGGCGCCCCGTGACGAGGCGGCCGTGCTGGTCGCCGACCTCGACCTGGCTCAGGGGCGCGACTGGATCGAGCTGTTCCCCTTCCTGTCCACGCGCCGGCCCGACTCCTACGCCTCGCTCACCGAGCCGGTGCGGCCTGAGCACCAGCGGGAGGGCTGAGCCGTGGCAGCCCCGGGCGGCTGGCGGATGCCGGCCGAGTGGGCACCGCACGAGCGCACCTGGATGGCGTGGCCGTCGGCCGGGTACACCCTGGGCGACACCGAGGCCGAGGCCGACGAGGCTCGCGGCACGTGGGCGGCGGTGGCACGGGCGGTGTCCCACTTCGAGCCGGTGACCGTCGTGGCCGACCCGGCCGACGAGTGGATCGCGCGCAAGTCGCTCGGCGACCAGGTCGAGGTCGTCACGGCGCTGCTCGACGACGCCTGGATGCGCGACATCGGCCCGACCTTCGTGCTCGCCCCCGACGGCAGGCTCGGCGCCGTCGACTGGGTCTTCAACGGGTGGGGTGCCCAGCACTGGGCGACGTGGGACAACGACACCCGCATCGCCTCGTTCGTCGCGGCCAGGGCGGGAGCCAAGCGCATCCCGTCCGACCTGGTCAACGAGGGCGGCGGCATCTGCGTCGACGGGCTCGGAACCGTGCTGCTCACCGAGACCGTGCAGCTCGACCACGGCCGCAACCCCGGGCTCACCAGGGCCGACGTCGAGGCCGAGCTGGCCCGCACCATCGGCACCACGACCTGCATCTGGCTGCCACGCGGGCTGACCCGCGACTACGACGAGTTCGGCACCCGCGGACACGTCGACATCGTCGCGACGTTCTCCTCCCCGGGGGTGGTGCTGCTGCACTGGCAGGGCGACCCCTCGCACCCCGACCGCGAGGTGTCGGTCGAGCTCGAGGGGCTGCTGTCGTCGTCGCACGACGCCCGGGGCGAGCTGCTCGAGGTCGTGCGCGTGCCCGCCCCGACCACCCTCGAGGACGACGAGGGCCCGGTCGACTGGTCCTACATCAACCACCTCGTCGTCAACGGCGGGGTCGTCGCGTGCACCTACGACGACCCGCAGGATGCCGACTCGCTCGCCGTGCTCGAGCGGGCGTATGCCGGCCGCCGGGTCGTCGGCGTCGACGCCCGCCCGCTGTTCGCCCGGGGCGGCGGCATCCACTGCATCACCCAGCAGCAGCCGAGGACCTGACGATCGCCCGACCCTGAACACCGCCCGACCCTGACGACCGCCCGACCCTGAACACCGCCCGGCTCCAGGCACCGGTGTCGGCGGCGGGTGGCAGGCTGGCACCGACATGACCGCCGACGTCCTCGACCGCTTCTCCCCCGCCACAGCCGCGTGGTTCCGGGGGAGCTTCAGTGCACCCACCCCCGCCCAGGTGGGTGCCTGGGAGGCGATCAGCAGCGGGCACCACGCCCTGGTCGTCGCCCCCACCGGCTCGGGCAAGACCCTGTCGGCCTTCCTCTGGGCGCTCGACCGCCTCGCCTCGCAGCCCCTGCCCGAGGAGAGGAAGGCGCGCTGCCGGGTCCTGTACGTCTCTCCGATGAAGGCGCTCGCCGTCGACGTCGAGCGCAACCTGCGCAGCCCGCTCGTCGGCATCCGGCACGCGGCCACCCGGCTCGGCGTGCCCGAGCCCGACATCACCGTCTCGGTGCGCTCGGGCGACACCCCGGCCGACGAGCGCCGCGCCTTCGCCCGCACACCCACCGACGTGCTGATCACCACCCCCGAGTCGCTCTTCCTCATCCTGACCTCGGCCGCACGCGAGGCGCTGGCCGGGGTCGAGACCGTCATTCTCGACGAGGTGCACGCCCTGGCGGGCACCAAGCGGGGCGCCCATCTCGCTCTCAGCCTCGAGCGGCTCGATGCCCTGCTCCCCCAGCCGACGCAGCGAATCGGGTTGTCCGCCACCGTCCGCCCCGTCGAGGAGGTCGCCCGCTACCTCGCCGGCGGCCGTCCGGTCGACGTGGTGCAGCCACCGTCGACCAAGGAGTGGGACCTCAAGGTCGTCGTGCCCGTGCCCGACATGGCCGAGCTCGGGCAGCCCACCGGAGACCTGTCGGGCGCGGCAGCCGGCCAGGAGCAGCGGGCCTCGATCTGGCCGCACGTCGAGGAGCGCATCGTCGACCTCGTCGCCGAGCACACCTCGACCCTGGTCTTCAGCAACAGCCGGCGCCTCGCGGAGCGGCTCACCACCCGGCTCAACGAGATCTGGGAGGAGCGGGTCGAGGCGGCCGACGGCGCCGATACCGTGGGGGCGCCGGATGCCGTATCACGCGCCGCCGCGCTCTCCCGCAGCCCCGCTCAGGTCATGGCGCAGTCCGGTGCCTCGCGCGGTGCCCCGGCCGTGCTCGCCCGGGCCCACCACGGGTCGGTGAGCAAGGAGCAGCGGGCCACCATCGAGGAGGACCTGAAGTCGGGGCGACTTCCCGCCGTGGTCGCCACGAGCAGCCTCGAGCTCGGCATCGACATGGGGACGGTCGACCTCGTCGTGCAGGTCGAGTCGCCGCCGTCGGTGGCCTCCGGGCTGCAGCGCGTCGGCCGGGCCGGGCACCAGGTCGGGGCGGTCAGCCGGGGGGTGCTCTTCCCCAAGTTCCGCGGCGACCTCGTGCAAACCGCCGTCGTCGTCGAGCGGATGCTCGCCGGCCGGATCGAGGCACTGCACCTGCCCAACACCCCGCTCGACGTCCTGGCCCAGCAGGTGGTGGCCATGTGCGCCCTCGACGAGTGGACCGTCGACGACGTGCTGGCGCTAACCCGCCGTTCGGCCTCGTACTCCACCCTCACCCGCCCGGTGCTCGACTCGGTGCTCGACATGCTCGCCGGGCGCTACCCCAGCGACGAGTTCGCCGAGCTGCGCGCCCGCATCACCTGGGATCGGTTGTCCGACACCCTCACTGGTCGTCGTGGTGCCCAACGGCTCGCCGTCACCTCAGGTGGCACCATCCCCGACCGCGGGCTGTACGCCGTGTTCCTCGCCACCGGCGAGGGCCCCGGCCGGCGGGTCGGCGAGCTCGACGAGGAGATGGTCTACGAGTCGCGGGTCGGCGACCTGTTCACCCTGGGCACCAGCACCTGGCGCATCGAGGACATCACCCACGACCGGGTGCTCGTCACCCCCGCCCCCGGGCTCCCCGGGCGGCTGCCGTTCTGGAAGGGCGACTCGCTCGGCCGCCCGGCCGAGCTCGGCCGAGCGGTCGGGGCCTTCGTCCGCGAGCTGGAGGGCCTCAGTGCGGCCGCCGCACGCGAGCGGGTCGGGGCGGCCGGGCTCGACGACTGGGCCTGCGACAACCTGCTGGGCTACCTTCGCGAGCAGCGCGAGGCCACCGGCCACGTGCCCGACGACCGCACCATCGTCGTCGAGCGCTTCCGTGACGAGCTGGGCGACTGGCGGGTCGCGGTCCTGTCACCGTTCGGCGCCCAGGTGCACGCCCCGTGGGCGCTGGCGCTGAGCGCCCGGATGCGCGACCGGTTCGGCGTCGACGTGCAGGCCATGCACGGCGACGACGGCATCGTGCTGCGGCTGCCCGACATCGAGCTCGACGACCTCGACGGCGTGCGCGAGCGCGGGGTGGGTCGCGAGCTGCTCGACCTGGTCACCCTCGACCCCGACGACGTGCGCAGCCGAGTCACCGACGAGATCGGCGGGTCGGCCCTGTTCGCCGCCCGGTTCCGCGAGTGCGCGGCCCGCGCGCTGCTGCTCCCCCGGCGTCGGCCCGACCGGCGCCAACCGCTGTGGCAGCAGCGCCAGCGCGCCTCGCAGCTGCTCGAGGTGGCCAGCCAGTACCCGACCTTCCCCATCGTCCTCGAGGCGGTGCGTGAGTGCGTCCAGGACGTCTTCGACGTGCCCGGGCTGGTCGACCTGATGCGAGACATCGGTTCGCGCAAGGTCACCGTCGTCGACGTCGAGAGCAGTACCCCGTCGCCGTTCGCCAAGTCGCTGCTCTTCGGCTACGTCGCGCAGTTCCTCTACGAGGGCGACTCCCCCCTGGCCGAGCGCCGGGCGGCGGCCCTGGCCCTCGACCCCAGCCTGCTCGCCGAGCTGCTCGGCACCAGCGAGGGGCTGGCGCTGCGCGACCTGCTCGACGCCGAGCAGATCGCCCGCACCGAGGCCGAGCTGCAGCGGCTCACCCCCGAGCGGGCCGCCCGCGACTGCGACGACGTGCTCGACCTGTTGCGCTCGCTCGGCCCGTTGCCGGTCGACGGCATCCTCGCCCGGTGCCGCGAGGGCACCACCGGTGACGACGTCGAGGCCTGGCTCGCCGGGCTCGACGGCGCCCGCCAGCTGATCTTCGTGCGGGTGGCCGGCGAGCCTCGCTGGGCCGCCATCGACGACGCCTCCCGGCTGCGCGACGCCCTCGGGGTCTCGCTGCCCCCCGGCGTGCCACAGACCTTCCTCGAGCCGGTCGCCGACCCGCTCGGCGACCTCGTCGCTCGCTACGCCCGCACCCACGTGCCCTTCCACGCCGCCGAGGTCGCCCGCGCCTACGGGCTCGGCCCGGCCGTGGCCGGCACGGCCCTGGCCCGGCTGGTGTCGACCGGCCGGGTCGTCGAGGGCGAGCTGCTGCCCACCGGCGGAGGGGGCACCGAGTTCTGTGACGCCGAGGTGCTGCGGATGCTGCGGCGCCGGTCGCTGGCGGCGCTGCGGGCTGAGGTCGAGCCGGTCACGCCCGTCGAGCTGGCCCGTTTCCTGCAGGGCTGGCAGGGGGTGGGCGGCCGGCTGCGGGGGCGCGACGGGCTGGTGCGGGTCATCGAGCAGCTGAGCGGAGCCGTGCTGCCGGCCAGTGCCATCGAGTCGCTCGTGCTGCCGGCGCGGGTCGCCGACTACACCCCCGCCCTGCTCGACGAGCTGATGGCCACCGGCGAGGTGCTCTGGTGCGGCCACGGCTCGCTACCCGGTGACGACGGCTGGGTCTCGCTGCACCTCGCCGACTCCGCCCACGTGACCCTGCCCGGCCCCGCCCCCGATCGGGTGCCCACACCCGAGGGGCTCGCCGTGCTCGACGCGCTCGCCGGCGGTGGCGCCCACTTCTTCCGCACCCTGTCCGACCAGGTCGGCTCCACCGATGACCAGGCTCTCGCGACGACGCTGTGGGACCTCGCCTGGTCCGGTCGGGTCACCGGCGACACCTTCGCCCCGGTGCGCGCCCTGTTGTCCGGCGGTCGCACCGCGCACCGGCGCACCCCCACCGGCCCCCGCCGCACCCGGTACGCCGGTCGCCGCGGTCCGCTGGGCGGGCTCGGTTCCGCCCCGGCCCGGCCCGCGCTGCCGGCCCGCACCGGCCCGCCACAGGTCACCGGCCGCTGGTCGCTGCTGCCTCCGGTCGACCTCGACCCGACCCTGCGCGCCTACGCCACGGCCGAGCTGCTCCTCGACCGGCACGGCATCGTCACCCGCGGGGCGACCTCGGCCGAGGACGTGCCCGGCGGCTTCGCGGCGATCTACCGGGTGCTCGGCAAGGCCGAGGAGGCCGGGCGGGTGCGCCGCGGGTACTTCGTCGAGGGCCTGGGGGCCTCACAGTTCGGCACGACCGGGGCCGTCGACCGGCTCCGCAGCGGCACCGGCGGGGTGGGTACCGCGAGCCGCGAGCGTGAGCGCGGTCGCGAGAGCCCGGCAGCCGTCGTCCTCGCCACCAGCGACCCGGCGAACCCCTTCGGCGCGGCCCTGCCCTGGCCCGACCGCGCGGTCGACCCCGCTGCCGTCGGTGGCGAGCCGCCCGGCGCCGACGCCCCCGCCGACAAGCGCCGTCGACACCAGCCGGGCCGCAAGGCGGGCGCCGTCGTCGCGCTCGTCGACGGCGACCTCGTGCTCTACGTCGAGCGGGGAGGCAAGACCCTGCTCACCTACGCCGACGACCCCGCCCTGCTGCGGGCCGCCGCGACCGCCCTCGCGGAGGCCGTGCGGCGCGGCAGCCTCGGCCGGATCACCGTGGAGAAGGCCGACGGCGGCCAGCTGCTCGGCTCGGGCCACCCGGTCGTGGCTGCGCTCGAGGAGGCCGGCTTCCACCTCACCCCGCGTGGTCTGCGGATGCGTCGGTGACCGGCAGCGCCCGGGCCGCGCGCCAGGTGAACACGGCCACCGCCGCGCTCACGGGCGCCCACAGCGCGCGCTCGGCCGGGCTGGGCGACGCGAGGTTGAGCGCCGCGCCCACGACGCTGACCCCGGCGACTGCGCGCAGGAGGGCTCGCTGGGCCCCGGCCGACCGCGGCACCTCCGCCGCGACGGCGACCGTCACGGCACCCCACAGCACCGCCGCGACGGCCGAGGCGACGCGCAGGTCACCCGGAAGGGTGCCCTCGTGGCTGCCGCTCCAGGCCACCCGGCCCCACGGCGCACCCGCGGCCAGTGCGACCTGGAACACCGTGACGCCCCCGAGCAGGACGCCCGCCGCGACGCGGTCCGTCGAGCCGGTTCTGGGGTCCGGGGCATCTTCATATCTCACAGATATGTTTCTACCAGATAGCATGGGCTGATGGCCAGACCGTCCCAGACCGAGCTCGCCGTGCTCGGTGCCCTGTCCACCGGTGCGATGAGCGGCTACGAGCTGCGCCGGGCCATCACCGAGGTGCTCGGGCACTTCTGGCACGAGAGCTTCGGCCAGATCTACCCCTGCCTCACCGCTCTCGAAACGACCGGCGCCGTCCGCCGCTCCGGGCCGGGCCGCACCTCGGGCACCGTCTTCGAGATGACCCCCACCGGCCGCACCCGCCTTCGAGCCCTGCTCGCCGAGCCCTATCCCCCTGCCCCCGCGCGCAACGGCCTGCTGCTGCGGCTGTTCTTCGGCAGCGAGCTGCCTCCGGGAGCGCCGGAGTCCCTCCTCACCCAGGCACAGGAGGCGGCCCGCGAGTCCCTCGAGCGGTACGCCGCCGTGCGCGCCGACCTTGACGACGACACCGCCCTCGACGACGACCTCGACGACGACACCGACCGCGCGCAGGCGTTGCGCACGGCCACGCTGTCCTTCGGCGAGCACATGGCGCGCGCCCAGCTCGCCTGGGCGCAGGAGTCCCTCGCCGCCCTGGAGCGTCTCGACGAGGAAGCGCCCCGTGCCCGAGGGTGACACGGTGCACCGCACCGCCGACCGCCTCGACGCCGCCCTGCGCGGCGCCGTCGTCGAGCGCGCCGACCTGCGGTGGCCGTCGGTGCCCGATGTCGACCTCTGCGGCTCACGCACCCTGGAGGTCGTCGCCCGCGGCAAGCACCTGCTGCACCGGTTCGACTCCGGCAGCACGCTGCACACCCACCTGCGGATGGAGGGCCAGTGGCGCGTCGAGCACCCCGGCAGCGCCACCGAGCGGGCGCTGCGCCGCCACGACCTGCGGGTCGCCGTGCTCACCGCGCGCTGGTCGGCCCTCGGCCTCCGGCTCGGGATGCTCGACCTGGTGCCGACCTCGCGCGAGGCCGACGTCGTGGGGCACCTCGGGCCCGACGTGCTCGGCCCCGACTGGGACCCCGCGGTCGTGGCGGCGCGGCTCACGGCATCCGACGGCTCCATCGGCGACGCCCTGCTCGACCAGCGGGTGCTGGCCGGGGTGGGCACCTTCTGGGGCAGCGAGATCCTCTTCCTCGAGCGGCTGCTGCCCTGGGCGCCGGCGGCCGACCTCGACCAGGAGCGCGTGGTGCGGATGCTGGAGCGGCTGCACCGGCTGATGGACGTCGCCCGGCGCACCGGTTGGCAGGTGAGCACCGGCCTGCAGCGCTCGGGTGAGCAGGCCTACGTGCACGCCCGGTCCGGCCGACCGTGCCGGCGGTGCGGCGACACCGTGCGGGTCGCCATGACCGGGGCGCCGCCGCGGCAGCGCACGATGTTCTCGTGCCCCACCTGCCAAGGTGGCCTGGCCCCCACCGACGACGGCAGGCCGCAGCGCCCCCTCGGCAGCGGCAGGAAGCGGTACTAGGTGGGCGGTGTCAAACGACTGTCGGTGGGGCACGGGGGCCGCTGGGACGGGGCCACGGCCCCGCAGCCGGCCTCTGGCGAGGCCGCGGCGAGTTGACCGGACGAAGTCCATGGGCCCCTCCAGGTGCCCCGGGCGCCCAGTTCGACTGCTGGGCAGGGC
>JBBQWX010000101.1:0-16215 GCA_038210185.1 Actinomycetales bacterium | reverse complement strand
AGAGCCCATTTTGTCCCCCGTCCGACCCGGTCAGGTTACTCACCCCTTGATCGGACCTCAGCCATTCCGCAAATCCACGAGGCCACACAAGCCGCCCGTGTCTTCGACCGTGTGACCTGGTGAAGCGGGCCTCAGTTGCCGACGCGGCGCAGAGACACATCTGCGCTGACGGCATCCTGCAGCTCGTCCACGCCCAGGCGAGGCCGCAATGCGTGTGCGGAACGTGGATCGTGTCGATGACCCGGTAGCCCTGATGGGCGACCTGTGGTGATGGGGGATTCTTGAACGACCCGCCCTCCACGACTGCGCCCTACGCCACCACCAGCACCAGCACCACCACCACCACCACCACGTATGAGCATCATGTTTTCCTGTTATGCGCCAAGGAGAAGGGAACTAGATCGCTGGCACCTGCGTCTCGAAATGGCTGCCGACGCAGCGGGCCGACGGCGACGTCCCGTTCGGGTTCGTGGCCGTGTAATCCGTAGCCCCAGGGGTCTTGCTCTGACACACTGAGAAGAGCGCTCGCCGAGGCTGCGCCCATGCCGGCCCGCCCGGCAGTCGACGGTGACAACGAGCGCGCGGACTGGCCATTCACTTGGACGGGGGTCCTAATGATCGGGCTCGAGGCGTTCATTCAGTCCAGTGCGACGAAGCTGGCCCCGGCGATAGCGAAAGTCCTGCTCGGCTACGAGACAAAGACCAACCGACAGCTGACACGCATCGAGAAGTCGGTTGATGCGTTGTTATTGGCTCCCTATCACGAAGCAAGCCGCTATCTCGAGACCGCGAGTCTGCCCGGGCTAGATATGAGAGAACGAGACAAGGATACCAAGTGGGCAGTTCGGCGGCTGAGGACCGCCGAGTCGCAGTTGGTCGGCACCGCGCACTGGCGGATTGCGCATGACGCCCAGCTATCCTTGAGCATTGTCTATGGTTCGAGGGGGAGCGGGACGAAAGCAGATCACTGGGCACGGCTTGCACATACGACCGCCATAACGGGAACCGAGTTGGTGGTGGCTGAAGTGAATAGTCGAATGGAGCTGGCGATCGGGCGCTTGCGGATCTTTGGACGGGTGATACCTCTGCTCGCCTTCTCCGTATTGGTCCTTTGGACGATCTTGAAGGCAGCGGGAGCAACTCAGGTCCTATCGCACGTTCCTATCACGTTTGCGACATTTGCTATGGGCTTCCTTATGTATCTGGAAGCTAAGTACCACTATCGAACGGTTATGGGTTGGTGGTTCGGTCGGCGCCTGCGATCGCAGTCAGAGTTCTTAGAAGAGCAGACGAACGCGTGTAATGCTCTCTTGCTTCCTGGCGCTCCGTCATTGGACCGGGCTTCCATCGAGGCTATTGCCGACAGCGAGGGGCCCTCTGCCTTCAGGGTGCACCGAGTGGTTGATAGCCCGACTGCGTACAGCAACCTCGTTGAAGCCGTCGCTGCATACATGTCCGCAGCCGAAGCCTGTGTTGAGGAGGGACACAAGGTGCTGCCGCTGATTTCAGTCGGCGTCGCGCCAACCACCTTAGGGCGGAAGGAAACTGCAATGATCGAGGAGTGGGCGCGCCTCCATAGAACTGCCTGCGCTCGTCTGTCTGCTGTTCGGAATGCCTACGCGTCTATCGAACGCAAAGGCAATCCGCGCCTGACCGCGACGGCGGCGAGCGCCTTGGCACTGCTCGGGGAGCCAGCAGAAGCGGACGTTGAGGGGCAAACCGACATCGCTGATCTCCCACCCGTGGCGAGGGAAGGTGTCGTAGAAGTTGATACGTCTCGGCTCGGATTGCAACAGCAGGATAGGTGCGAGGACGCAACTGAGGTGAAGGCGCTGGTGATGGCCATTCTGATGATGCTCGTGGTCGAATCCCGTCAAACCCCACGCTCAGACGTTTGAGTTCCCCTGAGGGAATGCCAGGACACGAAGGGTCCATCCGCCGCGTCGCTCGCCCTCTCGTGAGTGGCAGACCCATTGTGGGCGAAGAGCAGCGCCCACAGTGGGCGAAAGGGGGCGCCCATAGTGGGCGAAGTGGGGCGCCCACAGTGGGCGGTGTGTGGGCCCCCCGGGACCCCCCGAGGCCCCGATCGGCAGCAGGGACGGGAGCGGGGCTTGGGGCTAGGCAATTGTCGATTGACGACCCATGTCCTCGAGAGGATGGTGGAGATCCACAGGAAGTAGGAGGGGCTGTGCCCATTGACTCCGTTCCGCTCTCCCTCGCGGCGCTGCCCGGAATCGTCGCCGGGCCGATCGTGCGCCGCCTGACGAATGCCGACGTGAGCGTGTGGGTGGCGGTGGTCGACCCCGGTGACATCACCCTCGAGGTCCGGCAGGTTGGCGGCGGGCCCGAAAGCAAGGTGACGAAGTCGCCGACTCGGATCGGATCGAACCTGTGGATGTCGGTGCTCACGGCCACCGCCCCCGGAGGGGGGTTCACACCCGGGGCGACATACGAGTACGAGCTAGACGCCCCATGGACCGCCGGTCGACCCATCCCTTGGTCGGACCTCAGCCTCCCGGGCTCCGGCTTCCCGACCTTCGTCGCGCCGCCGTCCGACGCCAATGACCTCGTCATCGCCCACGCGTCCTGTCGCAAGCCGCACGGGGGGGGCCGGGACGGCCTGGCGCTCCTCATGGACGAGCTCGACGCGCGGTTCACCGGCACGGCACCACAGCCACACCTCCTCGTGCTCTCGGGGGACCAGATCTATGCAGACGAGGTCGGGCACCCGTTGATGCCGCGAATCCTGCGGGTGGCCAGCGACCTCGTCGGCATCGACGAGTCCGGGATGTTCGGTGCGCCGCCGCCGATCGGCGGCCGAGGACCGGGCACCAGGGCCCTGGGCTACACCGGTGCCACGGCTAACCATCTCTGGTCGTTCGGAGAGTTCGTCGCGATGTACCTGCTCACCTGGTCGCCGGTGCTGTGGGCGAGCTCGCTGCCCGAGTTTCCTCTGCCGGGTCCCCTCATCACCGTGCCGGACGTCGCGCCCCAGGTCACCGAGGAGTCGTGGAACGCCGACCGTGCCGCCGTCCAGCTGCACCGAGACGCGGTCGGCCGCGTCCGCACCGTACTGGCCAACACTCCCACCCTGATGATCTTCGACGACCACGACGTCACCGACGACTGGAACATCGACCACGAATGGGTCTCCGACGTGTACGCCAAGCCCAATGGCCGGCGCGCAGTCACCAACGCCCTTCTCGCGTACGCCCTCTGTCAGCACTGGGGTAACAAGCCGCAGGCGTTCGCCACCCCCGGCACCCCGGAGCAGCAGGTGCTCGCCCACGTCGTCTCCGCCGCCACCTCGCGCACCAGCACGGCCGACGCCGCGGGCCCGCTCCTCGGTGTGCCTTCGGGTCCACTGCCCGCCGCGCCACCTGCGCAGTCCCTACGCGACCTCGAGGCGCCGGGCGCGATCCGCTACGACGTGCGGCTCGGGTCAGCCGACGGCTGGCCCGTGCGCATCATCCTCCTCGACGAGCGCACTGCCCGCGAGTACCCGGCATCCACGGGTCGCGGTGCGCGGGTGTCGCTCGCCGGGCTCGGGGCGCAGCTTCCCCCACCCACGGATGCCGCGCCGCTGACCGTCGTCGTCGCTGCCTCCCCGATCCTGGGCACCGAGCTCGTCGAGCGCATCCTCCAGCCACTCATCGACCTCGTGGTGCCCGACGGCGCGCGCTTCGCCGACTACGAGTCCTGGTCGACGATCGCCGCCAACCACCAGGACCTGCTGCGCCGGCTCGCCACCTACCACCCGGTCGTCGTGCTATCGGGCGACGTGCACTACGGCTTCTCCGCGCGGCTCACCCGGCTCGAGTCCGGCGCGACGACCCGGGTCGCGCAGCTCACCTCCTCGGCGGCGAAGAACCTCGAGGCCAAGAACTCGGCCATCGGGATGTTCAGCGAGCTGATCATGCGCCTGGGGATCGAGCGGTCCCGGCCCCGGTCGGGGTTCGCGAACCTCTCCGCCGCCGACGGTGCGCTGCTCCTCGCGCCGCCCCCCCAGGGCACCGCACTGGCGTGGGACGACGCCGTCGACGTGTTGAGCGGCAGGGTCGCGCGCGAGAGCCGCACGAGCCCCTTCACCATCCCGACCCCGGTCGCCGAGGCCTACGGAGTGAGCCCCCCTGACTGGTCGTACACCACCGAACCGGTCGACGACCCGATGCAGACCTACGACGCCGGCCTGCCCATCGACGAACCGTGGGCCGGCTGGAAACCCGACAAGTCGCTGCGCATGGCCGCCGCGCTGCAGGACGCCGACCTGGAGCGGATCTCCCGGATGTTCGTGGGCCTGCCGATGGTCGGGGTGGTGCGCTTCGCCGTCAACGGCGGGTCCGTCGAGGTCGCCCAGGAGCTGCGCTGCGCCGTCGGGCAGGTCGAGCCCCCACCGCAACCGGCGCGCCACGTGCTCCGCACCAGGGTGGCCCTGTCATGACCCAGCCGATCCTCGGCCTCCTCACGGCCACCGGCGTGGATGCCGTGGTCGAGGCCGGGGCGGCCGAGCTCGTCTCGTCTTCCCTGCTCGTCGAGGGCATGCTCGCTGCCGACGCGGTGCGGGTGGGCGCGGCGCTGACCACGCTCGTGGCCGACGTGGAGGCCCTCGCGCTGGTCCGCAGCCACGACGACTTCTGCCGGCTGCTGCGGGTCTGGGGCGACGACCTCGTCGACCTCGCCGCCGCGGTGCTCGGCACGGTCGCACCACCGGGGATGTCCGGGGAGGAGCTCGCCGAGGCTCTCGTCATCGAGGTCATCACGGCAAAGTTCGGCCGCCTCGCCACCATGCTCACGGTGGCGGGCGCGATCGTCGACGTGCCCGGCTTCGGGTCGCGCTTCGACCGCGAGCGGCTGCGCGACCTGCTCCTCGACGGGCCGGGCGTGGTCGGCGAGGACTTCTGGGACAGCGTCGCCGACGCCGCGGACCCGGAGGAGAGCGGGGGCGTGCCGGCCCTCGTGGCAGCCCTCCTCGTGCTCGTGCCCCAGGCTCTCGCCGTCGGCAACGGCGAGCTCAGGATCGCCGGCCTGGCGCCTCCACCGGTGGCCCCGGACGGCTCCGCCTACTGGCGCCGGCTGCGTGAGCTGAGCGCCGGGTGGATCTCGATCACCGTGCCGTTGGAGACCCGGGACCTGGCGCTGGTCGTCCCCGAGTCCGCGGACATCGCAGGGGGTTTCACCCCCGAGGTCGCCATGAGCCTGCTCTTCCGGTCCCAGCGCCAGGCGACGGCGACGGGCAACGTCACGGACTTCGAGATGTGGGTCCATCCCACCGTCGACGCCACCTCCTTCGTCCGGCCCGTCGGCCAAGGGTTCGTCAGGGTCGAGCCCAGCGTGCCCCTCGGGTTCGGCCACGACGGGACCGCCGGCACCTGGAACGCCGCGATCGCACCCCGTCAGGGATCCCCGGTGAGCGCCGCGACCAACGAGGCCGTCATCTCCTTCGGCAAGGACGTGCCGGGCACCCCCGACCTCACCTTCGGCCCCCCCGACGAGACCCGCGTCGTGGTGCGCGACCTCGGTCTCGACCTCCGCCTGCGCGAGGCCGGTGAGCCGAGCGTGGAGCTCGTCGGGCGTGCGCACGGCGTCGGCGTGGTGCTCACCAACCGGTGGTTCCGCTCCCTCGGGATGGGCTCGGTGGTCCGCGACGGGCTCACCGTCGACGCCGACATCGACGCGCGGTTCGCCGAGGGCTCCGGCTTCAGCCTGTCCGCCGACGGCGCCCTGTTCACCCGCCTCGCGCTTGGAAAGTCGGTGGGCCCCAAGGCCGCACGGCTCACCATCCACACCCTCGTCCTCCGCGTGCCGGTTCGCGCGGACCAGGACCACTTCGACATCCGGCTCGAGGCACTCCCGCACTGGTCCCTCACCCTCGGGCCGGCGACGCTCGTCGTGGACGGTGCCGGGGGGTGGCTCGGCTGGTGGGCCGACACGCCCGGCGGTGCCAAGCAGTGCGTGGGGCTCGTACCGCCGACTGGCCTGGGGCTGCAGCTCGACCTGCCGGGCGTGGTGGCCGGCGGGTTCCTCGACTACACGGGCGGCCCCAACGAGCGCTACGGCGGGGTGCTGACCGTCGCGATCAAGCCGCCGGGCGGGCTGCGGGGAGTCACGGTCACCGCATTCGGGGTGCACGAGCTGTCGGGCCGGGAGGGTGACCTCGACCGGCAGCGCACCCTCGTCCTCGTGCTGGGCACGAGGTTCAGCCCTGGGGTGGCGTTCGGGCCCGGCATCCTCTGGGTCGGGGTGGGCGGCCTCTACGGGCACCACCGCCGGGCCGACACCAACGCGATGCGAGAACGCCTGACCTCCGGCGCCGTCGGCAACGTGCTCTTCGCCGACGACCCGGTGCGCAACGCGCCGGTCCTCCTCGGCGACCTCGCCACCCTCTTCCCGCCCGCTGCCGGGGTCTACGTGCTCGGGCTCACGGCGCAGTTCGGGTGGACCCCGATGTTCGACGACTTCCTCGTGCGCGCAGCCGTCGGCGTCCTCGTGGAATTCGAGGGCGACCGGCTCACCAAGGTCGTGGTGCTCGGCTCGCTGGTGGTCCACCTCCCGGCCGGGCCGGGAATGAACCAGGCCAAGCTCGACGCGCTGCTCAAACTGCAGGTCGACGTCATGGGTGTGTTCGACCGCGACCGCAGGAGCGTCGACATCGACCTCACCATCCGCCACGGCCGGTTCCTGGAGATCTTCACGCTCAGCGGCGACGGCGGCTTCCGCGCGAGCTGGGGCGACCAGCGCTACCTCATGGCCACCCTCGGCGGGTTCCACCCGGACTTCCATCCCCAGCCCGCGGTTTTCCCACCGCTGAAGCGCATCCTGCTCGCCATCAAGGACGAGGACCTGCCGGGGCCGATCGACAAGCTGAGCATCTCGGCCTACCTCGCCGTCACGACGAACACCATCCAGTTCGGTGCCGAACTCACCGTGGAGATCAGCTCCGGGAAGTGGTCGATCGAAGGGAAGATCGGCGGCGACGCCCTCATCGGGCTGCCGTTCTCGTTCAACATCTCCATCCACGGCGGGGTGCACGTGAAGTACCGCGGGCACTCCCTGATCGGCGTCGACTTCAAGGGCGGGATCTCCGGGCCCTCGCCCATCGTGCTGTCCGGTGAGGTGTGCGTCTCGCTCCTGCTCTTCGACGCGTGCTGGAGCGACAGCATCCGGCTCGGTGGCGGCACCGGCGCCAGCGGGCCGCTCATCGCCACCCTCGTCGCCCTGCTTGCCGACGAGCTGGACGCCCGGGCCAACCTCTCCGCCGGCGTCGGCGAGGACCGGTGGGTGCTCGTCACCTCACCCGAGGATGCCGTGCGGCCGGTGCTCAGCCCGCTCGCCGCCCCGGTGTGGAGCCAGACTCGGGTGCCGCTGGGCCTGCCCATCGAGACCTTCGAGGCGGGGCACCTGGGGAGCCCCCAGCGCCTGGCGGTGAGCGCGGTCCCCGCCGCCGCGCCGCACTTGGACTGGTTCACCCCCGGGGCGTTCGTCGCACTGTCCGATGCCGAGGAGATGGCGCTGCCCTCTTTCGAGCAGCACCAGGCGGGAGTCGTCGTCCCGTCGGCCACGACCCGCTCGACGCCGGTCACCGCGCCCTTCGTCGTCGAGGAGATCCGGCTTCCCGGCCCACCGGCACCGAGGCCCGGCCTCGGCCTCCCCGACCACGTCCTGGACCGGCTCGACGCCATCGACGCCGGGGTGTACCTGCGGCCCAAGCCGCGCCGGTTCGAGCTCGTCGACCCGCCCTTCGTCGTCGGCGTCGCGGATGCCGCCCAGACCGCGCCCACCGCGGTCCGGGCCCGGCTGGTTGCCCGGGCCACCGGCGCCGTCGTGCAGCACGCGGCCGACCGTCTGGTGAGCCTCTGATGGCGGCCCCGGAGCTCACCTTCCTCGGCTGGGTGCGCCCGCCCGGCCACGAGCTCGCCACCGGGGTGGGCGTGACCCCCGGGAGGCTCGCCGCCTCGGTCGAGCTCACCCTCAGCGACGCCGACGCACCGGCGGACCGGGCCACGCGACAGGTCGGCTACGACCTCCTCGGCCCCGGCGACGTGAGGGGGCTGCGGCCGGGCGCGGTGGTGCGCACCTACCCGTCACCAGGCGCGCCGGCCGTCGAGGGGGGCACCGCGGTGTATGCCGAGCTGGCGGCTCCCGACCTGCCGTGGCGCTACACCCTGGACCGGCCGCGGCAGAAGGCGCTGCGGCCCTGGATCGTCGTGGTCGTCGGCACCACGTCAGAGGTCAAGGTCACCGGAGGCACGGTGCGCATCCAGCCGAGCGCGCTCGACGCCCACCCGCTGGCCGGGTCGGCCCGGCTGGCGCACGTCGAGCTCGACGCCTCCGGCCGGTCGGTTGCCCGGCTGGTCTCCCCGCGCCCGCTGCAGGCCGGCCGGGCCCACGTAGCAGTCATCGTGCCGACCTTCGACGCTGCCGGCCAGCCGGCCTGGCCGACCCCCGCCACCGGCCCCGTCGAGCTCCCGGCCTACCACTCGTGGACCTTCGAGACCAAGGTCGGTGGCGACTTCGCGGTGCTCGCCCGCCGCCTGCACCTCGTCCAGGCGGAGGCCGGGCTCGGCACGAGCAGCGTGCAGTACGGCCCGCTGTCCGCGAGCGCGCCGTTGCCCGTGGCAGGTGCGCTGACTGCGGAGCCGCCGGTGCCCACCGCTGTGCCCCAGGACGCGGCCGCCGACCTCGAGCAGCTCACTGCCCCCCTCGGGACCGACGAGCGGCCGGTCATCGGGCTGCCGGACCTGGCCGCCGCCTGGCCAGCCGACGAGATGGAACCGGTGGCCCCCGGGTGGCGGGACGCGGCGGCGCAGGACTTCAGGGTCCGGGCCGTCGCCGGCCTCGGTGAGCGCGCCGGGGTGGTGCACGCGGACCTGCTCGCCGACCAGGCGTCCCGGATCGCCGGTGCCTACGAGGAGGCAGCCGACCGGCTGCGCCGGCTCGCGATGGGTGCGCTCGTCTCGCGGTCGCTGTGGCGGCGGCGGGTGCCGACCGACAGCATGGCGCGACTCGCCTTCGTCGGCCCGGCGCTGCGCAACGTCGCCACCGCGACCACCTCGGTGCCGCGCGCGCTCGAGCACCCCGACCGCGCCCTGGAGCAGTCGCTGTTCTCCTCGGCTGCCACTCGGGCGCTGCGACCCCGCCCCTCGGAGGGGCCTGCGGACCGAGGCGGCGTCGCCGCGGCCCTCCTGGATGCCGCGGCCGCGCCTGAGGCACCCACGCGCAGCGGGCCGGCATCCCTGCACACCGACGCCTTCGCGCGCGCGGTCGGCCGCCGCCCCCTCGACGACGTCGTGGCCGGGGCGCCACCCGACCTCGTCAGGGTGCGCGACGCCGCCACGACGCTCGCGCGCGGGCTGGACCGCAGACACCTCGACCGGGACACGGACGTCTTCGTGAGGGCGCGCGTCGACCGGGCCCTCACCCGTGGTGGCCCGCGCGAGGGAGTGCCGGTGCTGCCGTTGCTCGGCCTGCTCGACGGAGGCGAGCCGCTGACCCGGGCCCGGGCGCGGGCCCTGGCCGCGGCCGTGGACGCCCCACCCGACACCGCCGACCTCGCGGCGGTGGCCGAGCTGGTGCGCGCTACGCCGACCGCACCGGTGACGACGGCCTACGACCTGGCTGCGGCGAGCGAGGCGATCATGGGCGAGTTCGACCCCACCGGGCCCCGGTCCTCCCTCGTCGAGCGCGGGCTGGCCGGCATCCACGACGCGGGCCACGCCCTGGAGGCACTACCGGTCGGCCCGGTCGAGACGGCTCCCGACCTCGACCTGGCGGCGTGGCGGTTCCTGCACGACGATGAGCCCGAGTGGCTGCTGCCCGGTGCCACCGGGCTGCTCGAGGACACCGTCGTCGGCCTGAGCACCAACCCGGCCTTCGTCGACGCCTTCCTGCTGGGCCTGAATGCGCAGGTGGTCGCCGAGCTCCGGTTCCGCAACCACCCGCTGATCCCGGAGTGGACCCCGGTGCGCACCTTCTGGGACCGGGTGAACCTCGGAACCGGCCAGGGTGACGACGACATCGTGCCGATCGACCAGTGGCCACGCGCGACGGCCTTCGGCGACCCGGAGCACCAGACCCCATCGGCGTCGACCGCCGACCTAGTCGTCCTCTTCACCACCTCCCTGTTCCGGGAGTACCCGGGCACGGTCGTCTTTCTGGCGCCCGCCGGCAGAATCGCCTCGGGCGTCATCGACTGGGCCGCGGAGCCCGACTTCTCCGGTCGGGTCCTGCCGACGTTCCAGGGCCGGGTCTCCCCGGACCAGACGTTCTTCGGCTTCGACCTCGACCCACCCCTGGGCCGCGAGTACTGGGTGGTGCTCGAGGAGACCGTCAGCGGGCGCCGCTTCGTCGCCAGGAGCTCGGCGGCGACCAACGGGGCGGACCTCGCCAAGGACCTCCTGCGACCGCCGCGCAGGGTCCTCATCCGCGGGGACATCCTCCTCGCCGGGATAGCGCCGTGAGCGCCCCGACGGTCGGGGTGCTGGTCCCGGTGCGCCTGGAAACCCGCTTCGTGCCGCCCACGGCATCCAGCCTGTGGGTGCTGCGGGTGCGGGTCATACCCGACGCGGTGTCGATCACGACGCGCTCGCCCGAGCCGTCCGAGCTCGAGCTCGACGCGGTCGAGGCGATGTGGCGCGATGCCGGGTCGGCCGACCTCGAGACCGCCCGGGGACGGGAGGCGTGGCGGGTGCTCGCCGCGCTCGTCGGGGCGGAGACGGGCGCCTGGCTGGCGCGCACCTTCCCGCCGGTGACCGACGGCAGCGGGGCAATCACCATCGTCCGCCCGGCATCCGTGCGCACGGGCATGCACGCCCCACGGCTGCGGGGCCTCCCGCCGACGGTGGAGCTCTGGCTCGCCCGGGGCGGCGCGCCACCTCAGCGCGCCGCGACGATGGTGCCGCTCGTCGAGGAGATCGACATCGACCTGGACGACCCCGACAGCACCGACCTCCCGTGGTGGGCATCCTTCCCCGAGGCGCTCCGAGTGGGCCTGGCGGCCGAGATTGGGCTCGGGGCGAGGGCCGACGACATCGACGTGCTGTACGCGGTCGGGATCGGCGGCGGCGACCCCGGTGCGCTGCTGACTCAGCAGGCCGACAGCGGGCGCCTCGCGCTGGTGGGCGTCGGCACCGCCACGACCAGCGTCGACGGAGCGCGCACCGCAGGGTTCGGTGATGTGGACTCCTGGCGCCGGATCGCCTCCGGTCGCGCCACCGGGCAGGCCGGCACGGATGCCGTGCGCGCGGCGGTCGGTGCCCCGGCCATGATGCCCGCGGTTGTCGACGGTGACAGCCACCACGGCGAGGTCGACCGGGCCCTCGTCGGGGCACTGTGGCCGGCCCTGTGGGGCCACGCGATCGGCAACCTCTGGGGTGACGGGCGGCGCGCCGACGAGCTGGGGGTGTGGTCCGCGCGGAACCTCGTGCCGGAGGGCCCGTTGCCCTCGATCCGGGTCGACACCCAGCCCTACGGCCTGCTCCCGGCCACCGCGCTGCACTCGTGGAAGCCCGCTGCTGGCGACCCGGCGATCGAGGTGTCGCTGGTGCCGCTCGTCGCCGACCTGGTCTCGACGTGGGCCAGGAGCGCCGAGCGCGCGGCGGGGGAGTCGACCCGCCCGCTAAGCCCGCTCGTGCACAACCCCACCGCCGCGTCCTACGCCTGGCGGTGGATGCTGCCGACCGAGGTCGCCTCGGCCGTCGCGTTCCGCTACCTCGACCCGATCCCGCGGTCCTCGATCGAGGGATGGTGGGATGCCGAGGCGGCCACCACCGCCCGGCTGTCACCGGCGACCCCCGCCAACCGCCGCCTGGTGGCCACCGGGTGGGCCCAGCCCATGGGTGTGGCCGTGGTCGCGGCACAGGGCTCGCCCGGTGACCCGGTGGCCGGGCTCGACCTGCTGGCGAGGGCGAGCGTCGGCGACCTGCTCGCGGCCGCGCCGTCGGGGAATCTGCCCCGGCGCGGGTCTGCCTCGTCGAGGGCACCTGCGTGGGGTGACAGCCTGCTCACCGAGCTCGCCCGCCATTCCCTGCTGGCCAGCGCCGCCGCGGTCGCGCGGAATGCGGCGGGGCAGCCGCGGTCTCTCGTCGAACCGGTGGCCGTCGACTCCCGCACCGCCAGCGAGACCGAGGTGTGGGCGAGCCGCTTCCAGCCCGCGGACCTCCGCGCGCGGCGGGCCGACCCGTCCACCGTCGTGCATACCACGGTGCGGAGCTCCTTGGAGGTGCTCGCGACCCACCGGTCGAGTGACGTCGAGCGGGCGCTGCGCGCGGTGCTCGACACCGCCACCGACCGCGTCGACCCGTGGGCCACCGCGATCGCCTGGCGCCGCCTCCAGTCCCTGGCGGCCGCCCCGCGCTCCCTCGGCGTCTACGCCTGGGTGGACGCGCCCCGCCCGCGAGCGTCCGAGCCCGACCACCGGTTCGTCCTCGCTCCCTCGCGCGACCAAGCGAGCGTGGCCGCCATGCTGCGCGACCGTGCCCTGCGCGACCCGGATGCGGCGGCCTGGGACTTCGACCTCCGCTCCGACGCCGTGCGCGGCGCTCTGCGCCTCGCGGGCGAGACCCGGCAGGGCAGCCATCCGGCGGAGTCGCTCGGGCGGATGGTCGAGCGGATCGTGGGGCGGGTCACCGTGATCGACCGACTGCGTGAGGAGTTCCCGCTGAGCGACGGCCTCGGCCTCCGCCGCCGCCGCACCCGCCGGGTGTGCAACGGGGTCGGCGTCCTGGATGCCGTGGTCGACGACCCCGCCTCCCTCAGGGCGCTGGGGGTGACCGTGTCGGGGGTCGCCGAGCTGGGCGCGCTCGCCGACGCCGTTGACGCCCTCGCCGACCTGCACGTCGCCGAGAGCGCCTTCGGCGTGGTCAAGCGCCGTACCTCGCTGGTCTCCTCGGTCGGGGCAGCCGCTGCGGGCGAGGCTCCGCCACCGGAGCGGTTCGAAGTGGTCCAGACCCCGCGCACCGGCACCGCCGTGGACTCGACCGCGGTGGTGGTCCTCCCCGACGCGCCCCGGCCCACCGGGTCCGGCCGGTCGCCGGCCGCGCTCGCCGACCCCGCCGTTGCCGCCTTCCTCGACGACCGGGGCGGAGACCCGGACGGTCCGGAGTGGAGGTGGCAGGTCCTCGACGAGGCCGGTGCGGGCGCGGGGTCGCTGACGCTCGCCGGGATCGGACTGCGCCCGAGCGACACGGTCGGGCTCGGCGCGTCCAACCTGCGCGACACCCTCGTCGCCGCCGGCGGGGTCGCGGCACTGGGAGAGGGTGACCCGGCCGGCCCGGGGATCGTGCGACTGTGGGCGGCGGCGCTCGACGGCATCCCCGCGGTGGAACCCGATCTGGGGCCTACAGCGGACTCGGGGCTCACCGCACGCGACCTGGCTGAACGGGTCGGTCTGCTGCGCGATCTTGCGGTCGGAACCGTCGTCGCGGCCCGGTCGACCGCCTCGGCGGGCACCGACGCGGCGCAGCGTGCCGCGCTGGCCGGGCTCGCCCGGTGGGGCATCACGCCGATGTCGGCCGCGCAGTCCGGCGGCCGGCCCCTTTCCGAGCGCCTCGCCGGCGCCGCGGACGTGTTGGACCGCCGCATCTCGGTGGTGCCGGCCGTCACCGCCGACACCACGGTCGCGCAGCTCGACGAGGCCATCACGGCGATGGTCGGGGCGGAGGTGGGTTTCCCGGTGCTCGGTCGGGTAGCGGCAAGCGCCTTGGTGGGGGCGCAGGCGGAGCCGTCCTCGGCAGGGGCGGCCCCGCGACTGGACCCCGACTGGCTGGAGACCGTCGCCGCGGTGCGTCCGGCGCTGTCGCGCCTCGAGGCCGCCCAGCTCGGTGAGCGGCTGCGAAGAGGCCGCACGGTTCGCGCGTGGACTACCCGCCCGGGCGACCCCTGGCAGACGGCTGCGGCGGAGCCCGGGGTCGGTGGGAGCCGGCTCGTCGCGGCGTTCGGCCCGCAGGGCACGCTGCCGGCCTCGGTGACACCGCAGTCGGGCACGCGTGTCGCCGTCGCCGTGATCGACCGGTTCGCCGAGAGCATCCCCGACGGCGAGCAGGTGGCCTCGGTGGCCTTCCCGCACGACCTGCCGACGTCGAGGCCTCCGCAGGCCGTCGTTCTGGCCGTGCCCCCGGACGTCGGCGCCGAGCTGACCACCGCCGTGGTCCTCGACATCGTCGCGGGTGTTCGCGAGCTCTCCCGGGCGCGGATGACCAACGCGGCGGCGGTCGGAGCGGCGGCCAGCGTGCTGCACCTCGCCGCGGTTCCCGCGACCGGTCGCACCGGTGTCGACCTCGGGAGCCGATGATGGCCTACCGCTTCGACCTCCACGTCCGCCTCGAGTCCGTGCACACGGTCGACAGTCCCTCGGCCGTGCGGGCCGCGGTGCGCGCCGAGGTCTCGGACCCGGTCTGGTTCCTCGGCCGGCAGTGGCAGCTGGGCGAGCACCGCGGCACCGACGCGGCGTTCCCCACCGTCGTCCACCTCGAGGTCACGCAGACCCCCGTTACGTGCCCGTCGGCGCGGCCGGGGGACGACCCCCGGGTGACCCCGCCCGAGGTGATCATCGAGGGGGAGCCCGAGCAGTGGTGGACGGTGGGCCGGCGGGTGCGGGTCGGGCTGGCGCTCCGGACCAGCCTCCCGCCGGGCCGGCGGGATGACTCCGCGCTGCGGGTGCGGGGGGCCCCCGCCCCCTACGGGCACCTCAACGGCGTGGCCGTCGACGGGCTGCTGCTCCACCGGGACCGCGCGTCACTCGGCTTGGCGGACAGCGCGTTCACCGACCTCGGGGTACCCGCTCTCGAACCCGCTGACGCCTGGGTGCCCTCGGACCTCGCCTACTCGGCGAGCTTCACGGCCGGCCCCGTCACCCTCGACGTGCCCAGGCACGACGGTGGTGACGTCGACTGGTACTCCGTCGACGCGTCGGGGCCGGACCCGCCGGAGGCCAGCCCGCCCACGGTGCTCACGAGCTACCCCACCCGGGTGCGCATCCCCGGGGGGCCGCACCCCCGCTGGTGGCAGATCGAGGACGCCAGGCTCGACCCCGGTGGCGTGGCACCGGCGCGCTCGCACCTCGCGCCGCTCTTCCTCATCCGCGCGGCGTCGGCGACGAGCGACGGCTGGTTCACCGCACCCCTCGTGGCCCCGACCGGCACCCTGGTCGGGGTGTCCCGGATGACCGTGGTCGACTCGATGGGGTTGTCCTCGCCCGACGCGCCTGTGCAGGACTGGTCGATGTACCACGTGGCCGGCCGGCCGGCCCATGAGCTGCTCCTGTGGCCGACAGTGGAGCACCCCCTCACCGCGCCCACCGTGCTCGACCAGGTCGACATCGGGGTCGACGAGGACGCCAACCTGCTGTGGGCCGTCGAGCGGTGGGTCGACGGGTCCGAGGCGGTCGAGGACGACCCGCCGAGCGCCGCGGCGACGCCACCCGCCCCGGGCGAGGTCCCGGTGAACGGCCCACGCGGGTTCCGCTACCTCCCGGCGAGCGAGGTTCCGAACCACTGGCACCCCTACGTGATCTCGACCTCCGGGGTCCGCAGGTACCTCCAGGCGAGGCTGGTGGACGTCGACGCCCGGCCCGTTGTGGCCCGCCCAGGCCCGACGAGTCGGCTGCTCCGCGACCCCTGGGTAGGAACAAGCGATCCGTTCCACGTAATCCTCCCCGACGTGGTGACGCCCACCGGCATCCGGCTCGACCGCCGGTTGCTCCTGGGCCGCTCCACCACTGGGGAGCCGCTGCTGTGGGCGCAGCGCCGCCGGTCACCGCTGCCCGCCCCACCCGCCTCGCGGCTGCGCTTCGACCTCCTCGAGACCACCTGAGGCGACACACCGGCCGACGCCGCAAGATGTTCCACTTGCCGCAATTACATCCGGCGCTTTGGTGGGCCCCAGGTCGGCCCCGACACACCCCCTCATCGGCGCCCTGCACGCTGTCCCGGTGATCACCAGCCGGTTTGCCGGCTAGTGTCGCGTGTTGTAAGTCTTCTTCTTGTGTTGTGTGGGCTTCGCGTGGGTGATGATCTCGTCGGCGTTCTTGGTCCAGGTGAACGGGTGGGCGCGTTCGTTCCAGCCGTCGATGTACGCGCTGATCGCGGCCTGTAGGTCGGCGACGCTGTGGAAGGTGCCACGGCGGATGGCCTGGCGGGTGATGATCCCGAAGAAGATCTCGACCATGTTCAGCCAGGAACCGCTGGTCGGGGTGAAGTGCAGGTGGACGCGAGGGTTCTT
>JBBQWX010000100.1:0-16258 GCA_038210185.1 Actinomycetales bacterium | reverse complement strand
AAGAGGATCTCGAGCACCTCGTCGGGCGTGCTGGCCTCCCAGGGGCGTCCCGGGGTGAGGGCCCGGAAGTCGACGTCGGTGGCGAGCAGCGCCCGCACGGCGTCGTGGTCCTTGGCGGCCACGGCCTGGGCCAACGACTGCCCCGCATGCGTCATGGGCACCAGTGCACCACCGCGGTTGGCGCGGCCGGAAGCCCCGGCGGAGTCCGGATCGCGAGAAACCCATAACACAGTTCTATGCATGACCAAACATGGCGTGATGCAATGGTTGCACGAACCGTTGCACCCGCACCGCGCCGCGAAGGAGGCCCACCGTGCACATTCCCGCCACGACCGACCCCCGCGGTGCGCGGTGTGCCGACGCCTCCGCCCAGGTCGCCGCCCTCTCCCCCGGGTTCAGGGTGCAGCCGCTCTTCCCGCCCAAGGACGCCGACGCCGAAACGCGTCGCCGCTGGCTGGCGAGCTCACCGTGGCCCGAGGTGGTCTTCGCCGCCGCCGGCACCTGACCCCGGTGGTCGACCCATCCTGACCGGATTCGAGGTGAAACGCTGGTCTCGCAGGCCAGCGGATCACCTCCAACCAGTCAGGCGCCATCTGGGTCGAGGTGAAACTCCGGCCTCCTGCACCGGAGGATCACCTCGAATCAGCCGGCCCGGCGGGTCAGAACCGGCCGCCGACCCGCGACCAGCAGGCCGCGCCGACCTGGTGGAGGTAGGCATCCGGCACGAGGCGCCACCCCACGAGCGATTCCCGCAGCACCAGCTCATCCCCCAGCTGGACCTGGTTCTGGCGGAGGTCGTCGCCGACCATCTGCAGTCCGCGGACACGACCCGCGCCGTCGACCTCGACCTCGACCTCGACCTCGACCTCGACCTCGACCACCAGCCTGGCCTCCCACCGGGCGATGTCGAGGTAGGCCGTGCCATCGGGCAGCCGTCGCACCTCCTGACGCGTCGGCCACGTCAGGGCAGGTCTCGCACCATCGCGACCCGGGCGCCGTGCCGGGCCAGGCCGAAGCGTTCCTGACCCTGCCAGACGGGCACGAGGTGCTCGGGCAGGGTGTCGAGCACCCGGTAGCCGTGGGAGGCGTAGAACGGCGCGTTCCACGGCACGTCGGCGTACGTCACCAGGGCGACCTCGCGCCCACCTCGCCGGGCGAGCTCCGCGTGGGTCGCCTCCAGGAGCGTTGCGCCGATGCCCTGCTGCCCATGCACCGGGTGGACCGCGATCTGCTCCAGGTACCAGTGGCCGTCGAGGTCGAGCACGTGGCTGAACCCGATCAGGGTGTCCTCGTCCTGGTCATCGACGGCGACGGCGACAGCGACGAGCAGGACGCCGGGCTCGGCGGCCCGCTCCTCGCCCGACGACGCGGCCGGCCAGTCGAGCTCCCCGAACCGCTCGGCGAACAGTGCGTCGCCGGCATCCTCGATGGCGGCCAGGAACGGCAGGTCCTCTGGGCGCGCGAGGCGGACGGTCGTCATCGGTCGTACTATGCCGTGTGGCGCTGACGCGGGGGTGGCCGTCGAGGGTCGATCCGAGGATCATCGCGGACGAGGGTGCCACCGGGGTGCCCGCGGACGAAGGGCGAGCGCCATGGCACACACGTACGGGATCACCGAGGTCGTCGGCTCATCGACGGCGTCGATCGACGAGGCGATCTCGTCGGCAGTGGCGCGGGCATCGACGACGGTGCGCGGGCTGGACTGGTTCGAGGTGACCGAGATCCGCGGCCACCTCGAGGACGGCGCCGTGGCGCACTACCAGGTGGGCCTGAAGCTCGGCTTCCGGCTCGAGGAGTGAGGCCCGTCAGGCGAGGGTGGGCTTGACCTCGGCGAGTCGGGCGAGCAGGCCGTTGACGAAGCGCGGGCTGTCGTCGGTGGAGAGCTCGGTCGCGAGCCCGACCCACTCGCTGATCGCCACGGGCTCGGGCACGTCGGTCGAGTAGAGCACCTCGTAGGCGCCCAGCCGCAGGATCGCGCGGTCGACGGCCGGCATCCGGGCGAGGGTCCAGCCCTGCGAGTACGTCGTGATGAGCTCGTCGACCTGCCCCCAGTGGTCGACCACGCCCATGACCAGGTCGGCGGTGAACTCCGACAGCGCGGCCTCGGTCACCGGCGTCGCCAACCGCTCACGAAGCAGGTCGGCGGCGTCGACCCCGCGCTGCTCGGCCTCGAAGAGCAGGTCGAGCGCGCGCTTGCGAGCCTTGGTGCGGGCGGCCACGGGTCAGCTGACCCGGCCGAGGTAGGACCCATCCCGGGTGTCGACCTTGATCCTGGTGCCAGTCTCGAGGAACAGCGGCACGGCCACCTCGGCGCCGGTCTCGACCGTCGCCGGCTTGGTGCCACCGGTCGAGCGGTCCCCCTGCAGGCCCGGCTCGGTGTAGGTGATCTCCAGGACGACCGAGGCGGGCAGCTCGATGAACAACACGTTGCCCTCGTGCCGGGCGACGATGACGTCCTGGTTCTCGAGGAGGAACTTCGCGGCGTCGCCGATGACCTCGGGGCGCACCGGGATCTGGTCGTAGGTGTCGCCGTCCATGAAGATGAAGTCGGTGCCGTCGTTGTAGAGGTACTGCATGTTGCGCTTGTCGACGTTCGCCGTCTCCACCTTGACGCCGGCGTTGAAGGTCTTGTCGACGACCTTGCCGCTCATGACGTTCTTCAGCTTGGTGCGCACGAAGGCCGGGCCCTTGCCGGGCTTGACGTGCTGGAACTCCACCACGGTCCACAGCTGGCCCTCGATGTTGAGGACGAGGCCGTTCTTGAGGTCATTGGTCGATGCCACGGGTGGTTCTCTGCTTTCGTCACGGTCGGTCGAGCACCCGGCAGCGGGCGCGCGTCACCCCCGGTGAGGGGGTGGGGATCACCGGAATCGTAGCGCGCCGGACGTGGGGCCCCGGACGAGCGCGGGCCGTCAGCGGGGCTCGAGGGCGAGCCTCACTGCACCGAGGACGCGCCGGGGCGCCGGGGCGATCTGGTCACAGCGCACTCAGGTCACACTGCACTCAGGTCGCCGTACGCCCCGGTCAGCCACTGCTCGTCGGGGCCTTCGAGACGGGTCGGCCGGCCGACGTCCTCGAGCACGACGAACCGCAACAGGGCCCCGCGGGCTTTCTTGTCGCGGCGCATGGCGGCGAGCAGATCGTCCCACCGGCCGCTCGGGTAGGACGTGGGCAACCCCACCGACGACAGCACCGAGCGGTGGCGCGCCACGACGTCGGCGCCGAGGTGCCCCGAGCGGCGAGCGAGCTCCGCGGCATAGACCATGCCGATCGCGACGGCCTCGCCGTGCCGGCGGCGGTAGCCCTCGACCTGCTCGACGGCGTGCCCGAGGGTGTGCCCGTAGTTGAGGATCTCGCGCAGCCACGACTCGGTGAGGTCCTGCGCGACGACGTCGGCCTTGACGGTGATGGCGCGCTCGACGAGCTCGCGAGTGTGCGGGCCGTCCCAGCGGGTGGCACCCGACGGGTCGGCCTCGACGAGGTCGAGGATGACCGGGTCGGCGATGAACCCCGCCTTGACGACCTCCGCCAGACCGGCGACGAGGTCGACCCGCGGCAGCGACGCCAGCACGTCGAGGTCGCACAACACCCCGGCCGGCTCGTGGAACGCGCCGACGAGGTTCTTGCCCTGCGCGGTGTTGATGCCGGTCTTCCCCCCGACGGCGGCGTCGACCATGGCGAGCAGGGTCGTCGGAACGTGAACCACTGCGACCCCACGAAGCCAGGTGGCCGCGACGAAACCGGCGAGGTCGGTGACCGTGCCACCGCCGACGGCCACGACGGCATCCGAGCGGGTGAACGCGTGCTGCCCCAGCTGCGCCCACAGCGAGGCGGCGACCTCGGTGGTCTTGGCGAGCTCGTTGTCGGGAACGGCGGCCTCGTGCACTCCCAGCCCGGCCGAGCGCAGCTGCTCCACGACGGGCGCAGCCAACCGCCCCAGCGACTCCGGCCGCACGACGAGCACCTGGCGCACCCCGGCGGCGAGCAGGCCGACCAGGCGCCCGGACACCCCGTGCCCGACGACGACGTCGTAGGCCTCACCGACCCCGATGACGGTGGCGTCGGTGTCAGCCTCGCCGCGGGCCGGCGTCACGACTCCCCCAGCAGCCCGGCGACCTCCGCCGCGACCTCCTGCGGCGTGCGACCGGCGGTGTCCACGCGGAAGGTCGCCACCCCCTCGTAGACCGGGCGGCGCTCGTTCATCAGGCGCACCCACGACGCTCGCGGGTTCACGGCCAGCAGGGGGCGGCTCCGGTCGAAGCCGACCCGCTTGGACGCGTCGGCGATGCCGACGTCGAGGAACACCACGGTCTGCCCGGCGAGCAGCCGCGCGGTGCGGGGGTCGACCGGCGCGCCGCCCCCCAGCGCCAGTACACCCTGCTCCTGCGCGAGGGCGCGCGCGACCTCGGCCCGCTCGAGGGTGCGGAAGGCGGGCTCACCGTCCTCGACGAAGACGTCGGCGACGGTGCGACCCTGCGCGGCCTCGATGGCGGCGTCGGTGTCGTGCAGCGGCAACCCCAGCAGCTCGGCGAGCGCTGCCCCCACGGTGCTCTTCCCCGACCCGGGCGGGCCGACCAGCACGACCCGCGCCATCAGCGCTCCCAGGTGCGCATCGAGGCCGGGATGGCGGCGAGGTACGAGGCATGGTTGCGGGCGGTCTCGCCGACCGAGTCGCCGCCGAACTTCTCCAGGCACGCCTCGGCCAGCACCAGGGCCACCATCGCCTCGGCGACCACCCCCGCGGCGGGCACGGCGCACACGTCGGAGCGTTGGTGGATGGCCCTGGCCGGCTCGTCGGAGGCCACGTCCACGGTCGCGAGCGCCCGGGGCACGGTGGAGATGGGCTTCATCGCCGCGCGCACGCGCAGCAGCCCGCCCACCGACATGCCGCCCTCGGTGCCGCCGGCGCGTCCGGTGCGACGGCGGATGACGCCGTCAGCACCTCGCTCCATCTCGTCGTGGGCGACCGAGCCGCGACGGGCGGCGGTGCGGAAGCCGTCGCCGACCTCCACGCCCTTGATCGCCTGGATGCCCATGAGCGCACCCGCGAGGCGCGCGTCGAGGCGCCGGTCCCAGTGCACGTACGAGCCCAGGCCGGGCGGCAGCCCGGTGACGACGACCTCGACGACCCCGCCCAGCGTGTCGCCGTCGCGGTGCGCGGCATCGACCTCGGCGACCATCGCGGCCGACCCCACGGGGTCGAACGCGCGCACCGGGTCGGCATCCAGCGCCGCGACGTCGTCGGCCGTGGGCAGCGGCGCGTCGTCGGCGACACCCGCGGCACCGATGGCGACGGTGTGCGACACCAGGCGGATGCCGTACGCCTGGTCGAGGAAGCGCGCGGCCACCTCACCGAGTGCCACCCGGGCCGCGGTCTCCCGGGCCGAGGCCCGCTCGAGCACCGGCCGGGCGTCGTCGAAGGCGTACTTCTGCATGCCGACGAGGTCGGCGTGACCGGGTCGCGGCCGGGTGAGCGGCCGGTTGCGCGCCAGCTCCCTCTCGGCGTTGACGTCGTCGGCCGCGGCCAGCGCGGCGTCGTCGACGGGGTCGGGGCTCATCACGGTCTGCCACTTCGACCACTCGGAGTTGCCCACCCGGATGGCGACCGGCGACCCCAGAGTCAGCCCGTGCCGCACCCCGCCGAGGAACTCGACCTGGTCCTGCTCGAACGACATCCGGGCGCCTCGACCGTGACCCAGCCGGCGGCGGGCGAGGGCCGCGCCGACGTCGGCCGTGGTCACCTCCACCCCCGCGGGCAGCCCGTCGATGGTCGCGACGAGCGCGGGCCCGTGCGACTCCCCAGCGGTCAACCAGCGCAGCATGGAACGAATCCTTCCACGCGGGCCTCAGCCGCCCGCCAGCCAGGTCAGGATCCGGGACGTGTAGGCGATGCCGACCCAGGCCCCCAGGCACATCGCCGGCCCGTAGGCGATCGGCGTGCGCAGACCCACCCGCCGCAGCGCGAGCAGCGCCACGGCGGCCAGCCCGCCGAGAACGAAGCCCGCCAGCAGTCCCATCAGGAACGAGCCGGCCCCCAACCATCCGAGCAGACCCCCGATGACCGGCGCGAGCCGCACGTCGCCTCCACCGACCCCACCTCCCGGCAGCACCGCAAGCAGGAGGTAGACCGCCCCCATCACCACCGCCCCGGCGATGGCACCCAGCCAGCGTCGGTCCAGGGTCGCGACCGAGGCCACCGCGAGCAGCCCGACCAGCCAGCAGGCCGTCGGCACCACCAGGCCCACCGGCAGCCGGTGCACGTCGAGGTCGATCCAGACCAGCGCCACCGTCAGCCACGCGAAGAGCAGGTAGGCCGGCAGCGCGGCCCAGCCGCCCAGGTCGCCGATCGACCACGCCGCGAGCCCGGCGAGAGCCGCCGTCGCGAGCCCGGGCCACCAGGTGCGACCCGGCGCGTGGTCGGCCTCGTCCTCGTCGAGGCGGTAACCACCGGTCGCGAGCTCCCGCCCGGTGAGGTGCCCCACCACTGCCATGGCCGCCGCCGCGGCGACGATGACCCAGACCGGTGTCACGCCAGCCCCAACGCCGCGCGCCCCGCTGCGGCCATCGCCTCGAGCGGGGCGTCATGACCCGTGAACAGCCGGAACTGCTCCCCCGCCTGGTGCACGAGCAGGTCGAGGCCGGAGACCACGGTCATGCCCGCTTGCGTGGCGGCGCGTGCGAGGGGCGTCGGCCAGCCGGCGTACACGACGTCGAGGAGCAGGCCCGAGTGCGCCGACGGCACCGTGGCCGCGGCGACCTCACCCGCCGACCCCGGCAGGGTCGAGACGACCACGTCGTCGCGGGTGGTCACCCACGGGCCGAGCCCCGCCACGGAGCCGTTGCGGATGCCGGTGCCCAGGTCGAGCGCCCAGGCCAGCAGGTCGGCGGCTCGACTGGTGTCGCGGGCACGCACGGTGAGCGTGGTGACTCCGAGCTCGGCCAGTGCCAGCACCGCGGAGCGGGCCGTGGCACCGGCGCCCAGCACCAGGGCACGCCCCGGCGGACCGGGCAGGTGCGGCGCGAGCGCCCGGACGACTCCGACGACATCGGTGTTCGTGGCGTCCCACCCGTCGTCGGCACGGCGCACCAGGGTGTTGACCACGCCCGCCCGGCGGCCGACGGCATCCACCGTGGTGGCGACCTCGGCCGCGACCTCCTTGAGCGGCATGGTCAGCGACAGCCCTCGCCAGTCGGCGCCCAGGCCGCCGACGAACGCCGCCAGCCCGGCGGCGTCGATCTCATGCGCGTCGTACTCCCAACCCAAGAGCCCTGCGGCGAGGTAGCCGGCGCGGTGCAGCGCGGGTGAGAGGGAGTGCGTGATGGGCGAGCCGAGGACGGCCGCCCTCACTGACCACAGTCCTTCGGTGTGGCCTTGCAGTAGGCCTTCAGCTCAGCGACGTTGGCGTCGTGCTCGGCCAGGGTCGTGCCGTACTTCGTCTCACCGGTGATCGGGTCGACCGCCACGAAGAAGAACCACGGGCCGTCGGCCGGGTTGACAACAGCGTCGATGGAGGCCACGCCCGGGTTGCTGATCGGGCCCGGCGGCAGGCCGGGGTGGAGACGGGTGTTGTAGGGGTTGCCCGCGTCGGCGAGCTCGGCCTCGGTCGGGAAGAGCAACCGGCGCTTGGCGCCGTACGACACCGCGGCGTCGCTCTCGATCAGCCCGTAGGCCGGGGGCCCGTCGGTCTCGATGCGGTTCAGGAAGACCCGGGCGATCTTGGGCCGGTCGACGTCGAGCTTGGCCTCGGCCTCGACGAGCGAGGCCAGGATGAGCACCTTCTGGCGATCCTGCGGGGCGACCCCGGCGTCGTCGAGCGCCTTGACGGTCAGGGCCACCATCGCTGTGAGCTGCTGCTGTGCGGTCGCCTTCTCACCGAACTCGTAGCTCGAGGGGAACAGCCACCCCTCGACCTTGCCGCCGGCCTCCTTGGGCAGGCCGATCCCGTCGGTGTCCTTGGCCGCCGCGACGTACTGCTTGACCGGGATGCCGGTCTGCTTCGACAACACCGCGTAGGTCTCGGTGGCCCAGAGCCCTTCGCGCACGGTGGTGCGGTTGACGTCGCGGTTCGCGGGGTCGGCCAGGGTGTCGAACGCCGCCTGGGCCGTCATCCCCTTGAACAGCAGGTACGTTCCCGGCTGGATCGCCGCGGCCCGCTTCGGGTCGCTCGTGGCGACCTCGAGGTAGGCAGTGCGCGACTTGACCACTCCTGCGGCGCGCAATGTGGTGGCGACGTCCTGGCCGGTCTGGCCGGGCTCGACGACGACCTCGACCTCGCCCTCACCGGGGCCCGCGAAGTCGGCAGCCTCGGCGGTGGTGAACAGGCCGGACACCATGGGCGACAGCACGCTGTACGCGCCGTACCCGGCGCCACCGACGAGCACGATCGCGAGCAGGAGGACCAACCAGCGGCGGTTGCTCCGGTGCGGCGGGCGGTGCCGGAGGAGGTCGCCGCGACGGCGATGCGGCGAGGCCGGCGGTTCCCCGAAGATGGTCTCGGTGAAGTCGTGCTGCTTCGTCACGGACTCGCGTCCTTCGTCCGGGGCTTGCGCCGTCCAGGTCCGACCCGCTCCCCGGGGGAGGAGCCGGTGCTGCGCTCCGTGTCGAGGGCCGTCTGCAGGATGAGCACGGCGGCGGCCTGGTCGACCACGGCGCGCTGCCGCCTGCCGGCGACCCCGCTCTCACGGAGCGTGCGGTGTGCATCGACACTGGTGAGGCGCTCGTCGACGAGACACACCCAGACCGGCGCGATGCGCGCCGCCACCACGGCAGCATACCGGCGCGCCCGGGCCGCAGCGGGGCCTTCCCCCCCGGAGAGCGAACGCGGCAGCCCGACCACCACGCCGACTGCCGAGTGCTCCTCGACGAGCTGGGCGATCGCCTCGACGTCGGAGTCGCCCGGTGCCGGGGCCGCCTCGGACGTGCGGGCCACCGTTGCCACGGGCGTCGCGAGGATGCCGTCGGGGTCGCTGACGGCGACCCCGACCCGCACCGAGCCCACGTCGACACCGAGGCGGGCACCGCGTTCGCGCGGGTTCGGCATCAGCCGGCGAGCTCCCCGACGCGCCACTCGACGGCCGCGAGGGCGTCGCCGACCTTGGCCGCGTCCTGACCCCCACCCTGGGCGATGTCGTCCTTGCCGCCGCCGCCACCACCGAGCGCCGCCGCCGCCACCCGCACCAGCTCACCCGCCCGGATGCCGCGCTCACGGGCCGGCTCGTTGGTCGCGACGACGACCACCGGCCGGCCCTTGGCCGCCCCGGTGATCGCGACGACGCTCGGGCGCTCGGTACCGAGCCGGTGGCGCAGGTCGAGCACCATGGTGCGCACGTCGTCAGCGCCGGCGTCCCCGGCGTCGTACCCGAGGTAGGTGACGCCGTTGACGTCGCGCGCCCGCTGGGTGAGGCTGCCGGCGGCCGCCTGTACCTGCTCGCGCCGCGCCCGCTCCAGCTCGCGCTCGGCCTCCTTGAGCCGGGTCACCATCGCGCCGACCCGATCGGCCAGCTCGTCGGGGCGGGCCCCGACCAGGCCGCTGAGCTCGGCGACGATCGCGCGCTCCCTGGCGAGGTGGCGCAGCGCGTCGATGCCGACGAACGCCTCCACGCGGCGCACGCCCGAGCCGATCGACGACTCGCCGGTGATGGTGAGGGCGCCGATCTGGCTCGAGTGCTGCACGTGGGTGCCACCGCAGAGCTCGCGGCTCCACGGGCCGTCGATCTCGACGACGCGAACATCCTCGTCGTAGGTCTCGCCGAACAGCGCCAGCGCCCCGATCTCGCGGGCCGTCGGCAGCGGCATGAACGTCGCCGACACCGGGAGGTCCTTGCGCACCGCGAGGTTGGCGACCTCCTCGATCTCGCTGCGCGTGGCCGCGGAAAGACCCTGGCCCCAAGCGAAGTCGAGCCGCAGGTAGCCGGGCTTGTTGTACGAACCCGACTGCAGCGCGGATGGGCCGAGCACCGTGCGCAGGGCAGCGTGCATGACGTGCGTGCCGGAGTGGGCCTGGCACGCCGACAGCCGCCACTCGGGGTCGACCTCCGCCTGAACGCTCGCGCCGGTGCGCACCGGACCGGTGACGACCTCGACGGTGTGGGCTAGCAGCCCCTTGACGGGTCGCTGCACGTCGACGACGCGCAGGTGCACGCCGTCGGCGGTGATCACGCCCTCGTCGGCGATCTGACCGCCGGACTCGGCGTAGAACGGGGTGCGGTTGAGCACCACCTGGCCGCGCTGGCCCGGCTCGATCTCGGCGACGGGCGCGCCGTCGACGACCAGACCGATCACGGTCGCCTCGCTGGTGAGCTCCTGGTAGGCCAGGAACTCGGTCGCGCCGTTGGCTCGAAGGTCACGCCACACCTCGGTGTTGGCGTGGCCCGACTTCTTCGACTTCGCATCGGCCTTGGCGCGCTGGCGCTGCTCGCGCATCAGGTGCGCGAAGCCCTCGCGGTCGACCTCGAGCCCCTGCTCGGCCGCCATCTCCAGGGTGAGGTCGATGGGGAACCCGTAGGTGTCGTGCAGCTGGAACGCCTGCGCACCCGCGAGGGTCGACCCGCCGGTCTGCTTGGTGCGCGCGACCGCGGTGTCGAGGATGGTCGTGCCCGCGGTCAGCGTGCGCCGGAACGCCTCCTCCTCCGCGTAGGCGATCTGGCCGATCCGGTCGAAGCCGGCCTCCAGCTCGGGGTAGGACTGCTTCATCCGCTCCAACGAGATCGGCAGCAGCTCGGGCAGGCACGGGTCCTCGTAGCCGAGCAGGCGCATCGAGCGCACCGAGCGGCGCAGCATCCGGCGCAGCACGTAGCCGCGGCCCTCGTTGCCCGGGGTGACGCCGTCGCCGATGAGCATGAGCGAGGAGCGCACGTGGTCGGCGACGACGCGCAGCCGCACGTCGTCGGGGTGGCTGGAGCCGGCCGAGTGGCCCGAGTGCTCGCCGTAGCTCTTGCCGGCCATCTCGGCCGCGCGGGCGATCACCGGGTAGACCTCGTCGATCTCGTAGAGGTTGTCGACACCCTGCAGCAGGGTCGCCATCCGCTCCAGGCCCATGCCGGTGTCGATGTTGCGCTTGGGCAGCGGGCCGGAGATGTCGAAGTCGTCCTTCGCGCGGACCGCCGAGAGCTCCTCCTGCATGAACACCAGGTTCCAGAACTCGAGGTAGCGGTCCTCGTCGACGGCGGGGCCGCCCTCGGGGCCGTACTCCGGACCGCGGTCGAGGTAGATCTCGCTGCAGGGGCCGCCCGGGCCGGGCACGCCCATGTGCCAGTAGTTGTCGAGCTTGCCGCGGCGGGTGATCCGCGCCTCGGGCACGCCGATCGTGTCGCGCCAGATCGCGAAGGCCTCGTCGTCGTCCTCGTAGACGGTCGGCCAGATCAGGTCGGCGTCCAGGCCGTAGCCGCCCTGCGACTGAGGCGTCGTCACGAGCTCCCAGGCCAGGGAGATGGCGCCCTCCTTGAAGTAGTCGCCGAACGAGAAGTTGCCGTTCATCTGGAAGAACGTGCCGTGCCGCGAGGTCTTGCCGACCTCCTCGATGTCACCGGTGCGCACGCACTTCTGCACACTGGTCGCCCGGTCCCACGTCGCGGTCTCCTGACCGAGGAAGTAGGGCTTGAAGGGCACCATGCCGGCGTTGACGAACAACAGGTTCGGGTCGTCGTGGATCAGCGGCGCGGAGGGCACGACGGTGTGGCCGTTCTTCTCGAAGAACGCCAGCCAGCGACGCCGGATCTCAGCGGTTTCCATGGGGAATCAGTCCTCGGGTGTTCGGTCTGCCACCGGGCACGGGCACGCGACATCGTATGCCGGTCCGCGCCGGGGTCGGTCGGGTCAGGACGGGTGGGGGTGCGGAGGCGGGGCGCGACCGCCCTACGGAGCTCGCTCACCCGTGGGGTCGAGCAGCAGCGCCCGCGCCTCCTCGGGCGTCAGGGAGCGACCCGGGTCATCGGCACCGAGGGCGGATGCCGGGGTGGCCGCGGCGCGGTCGCGACCGCGGTCCCAGCCGGCCTCCACGGCGAGGTCCGGCGTCTCGGCCGACGCGGCGTGCCGGGGCGCCCGGCTGGTGGCGTCGGCCTCGACGGCCACCTCGACGGCTTTGCGCAGCTCGGCCTCGCGGCGGGCCGAGGCCTCCTGGTAGGTCGTGACGAAGCGCTGGGTGACGGGCAGTCGCCACAGCGCGTAGCCCACACCGACCGCCGCGGTGGCCAGCAGCACGGTGCGGCCCCTCACGAGGGGTCCTTCCCGCCCAGTCCGCGCACCGCGGTGCGCACGCCGTAGCTGAACGCGGCCACCTTGATCAGCGGGGTGCCGATCGTGGCCGCGGTCAGCGACGTCAGCGCCGACGCGTTGGTCGTCATCGTCGTCACCGAGCTCGTGATCGAGTCGACCCGGGTCAGCTGGTCGTTGGTGAGGCTGACGGTGTCGGTGAGGCCCTTGAGGGTCGGCTGCACGTTGTCGCTCGTCGTGCGCAGGCTCACGGTGCTCTCGTCGAGGATCTTCCCGGCTTTGCCGAGCAGCCCGCCGAGGCGCACCACGAGGTACAGGAACGCGAGCGCGGCGATGAGCCCCGCGATGCCTCCGAGCGTGACCGTCATGCGGGCGAGCCTAGCGTCCGGGGGTCGACACTTCCCCCGGGTTGCCCGCCACTGCGGCTCAGCCGCGGCCGAGCCGCCCCTTGAGCCAGGTCCAGCGCTCCTGGAGGCGGGCCTCGAAGCCGCGGTCGGTGGGTCGGTAGTAGTCGGTGGCCCCGGCGAGGTCGTCGGGCAGATACTGCTGGGCGGCCACGGCATCCGGCTCGTCGTGGGCGTAGACGTAGCCCTTGCCGTGCCCGAGGCGGGCGGCCCCGGCGTAGCCGCTGCCCCGCAGGTGGGCCGGCACCGGGCCGCCCTTGCCGGCCCGCACGTCGGCGACCGCCTCGTTGATGCCGGTGTACGCGGCGTTCGACTTCGGTGCGAGCGCGTTGTGCACGACGGCCTGGGCCAGGATGATCCGGGCCTCGGGCATCCCGATCTGCGCGACGGCATGCATCGCCGCCACAGCCGTCTGCAGCGCGGTCGGGTCGGCGAGGCCGACGTCCTCGGATGCCGCGATGACCACCCGCCGCGCGAGAAACCGGGGGTCCTCCCCCGCCTCGAGCATCCGCGCGAGGTAGTGCAGCGCGGCGTCGACGTCCGAGCCGCGCATCGACTTGATCAGCGCCGAGGCCACGTCGTAGTGCTGGTCGCCGGTGCGGTCGTAGCGCACCGCGGCGTGCGCGACGGCCTGCTCGGTCTGCGCGAGGGTGATCGGCACGGCATCCGGGCGGTCGGCGCCGGGGGCGACCGCGTCGTCGGCGACACCGGCAGCGGCCTCGAGGAAGGTGAGCGCCCGGCGCGCGTCGCCACCGGCCAGCCGCACCAGGTGGTCGCGGGCGTCGTCGTCGAGCACGTACGCGCCGTCGAGGCCCCGCGGGTCGGTCGCCGCCGCCGCGAGCACGTCGGCGACGTCGTCGTCGGTGAGCGGCACCAGGGTGACGAGCATCGAGCGGGACAGGAGCGGGGCGATGACCGAGAACGAGGGGTTCTCGGTGGTCGCGGCGACGAGCACGACCTGGCGGTTCTCTACCCCGGGCAGCAGGGCGTCCTGCTGGGCCTTGGTGAACCGGTGGATCTCGTCGAGGAACAGCACGGTCTGCCGGCCGTACATGTCGCGGGCGCGGTTGGCGTGCTCCATGACGGCGCGCACGTCCTTGACCCCGGCCGTGACCGCCGAGAGCTCGACGAACTCGCGGTCGGCAGCGGTGGCCACGAGGTGGGCCAGGGTCGTCTTGCCGGTGCCGGGAGGGCCCCAGAGGATGGCCGAGATCGGGCCGGCCGCTCCCCCGCTGCCCTCGATGAGCCGGCGCAACGGGCTGCCCGGGCGCAGCACGTCGCCCTGGCCGCGCACCTCGTCGATGCTCCGCGGCCGCATCCGCACGGCGAGCGGGGGCATCGAGGCTCCGCCGCCGACCGCCCCGTCAGCACCGGCGGCGGCCGCTCCGAACAGGTCGGTGTCGTCGAGGCTCACGGTCGCGAGGCTATCCCGCTCACGCGTGACGACCCGACACCGAACGTGGGTGAAGACCAGCGCCTGGACGTCGGTCTTCACCCACATCCGGCACCGGTCGGCGGTCGGCGGTCGTGGGACGCTTTCCGCATGACCGAGCACGACCCCCGCCACGGTGTCGTCCTGCGCCGCTGGGGCTCGTTCGTGGCCCGGCGGGAGATGGGCGTTGCGCTGGTGCCCGCGACCGTCATCGACGCGACCCTGCTGCGGATGCTGCTCGTGCCCGCCACGACGTCGGTCCTCGGGTCGCTGGACTGGTGGGCACCCGGGCCCCCGCGCCGGCTGCACGCTCGGTGGGGCACCACCGAGTGAGCACCGTACGGGTCCTGCGGACCGCCGCCGAGCTCGTCGACGCCACGGGGCACCACCCGGTGGCCGCCCTCGACGTCGGCGCCGGCTTCATCCCCCCCGCGTACGCCGTGGGGTCGCTCGCCGACGGAGCTGCCGCCTTCTCCCGCCGCTCCGACCACGGCGTGCCGGGATCGGCGGCCCTGGGCACGGCATCCGGTCTGGCGACCCTGCTCGACGACCCCACCGTGCGTACCTGGCTCACCGGCGGCGGCAAGCGGCACCTCAGCGTGCCGCGCGGGCTGATGCCGGTCGTCGCCGCCCGGCTCGACCTGGGCGACCGCGGCGGGGAGTGGGACTGGCTGTGGACGCGCGAGGTCCCCCCGGTGCTGCCGGGCGAGGAGCACGTGGTGCGGCTCGACCCCTGCGCTCGCGACGAGGCCGAGGCGTTCCTCGCCGCGCACAGCCCGCGCACCCACGGCCAGCCCTTCGCGCGCCCGGCGCAGCGCTGGGTCGCCGTGCGCGACCCGCGGACCGCCGGGTTGGTCGCCGTGGGCAGCAGCGAGCCGAGCGCCGCGGGCACGCCCACCCTGGCCGGCATCGCGACGGCCGCCGCCCGGCGCGGCGAGGGGTGGGGGGCTGCGGTCACCGCCCACCTCACCCGGCGGGCGGTCGACGAGGCAGGCGCGTGCGCGCTGGGCATGTTCGCCGACAACGACGTCGCCCGGCGGCTCTACCACCGCCTGGGCTACACGACCGGGATGGAGTGGACCAGCCGCTGGTTCGGCGGCTGACCTGTGCCTAGGGTGGGGAACGCCCCCCTCCAGCTGCGAAAGGCGAGCCATGTCCACGATCAGCAACGGTCCGGTCGACCTCCACGTCGAGGACAGCGGCGGCCCGGGCCGCCCCGTGGTCCTGGTCCACGGCTGGCCGCTCAGCGGGGCGTCCTGGTCGGCCCAGGTTCCGGCCCTCACGGCTGCCGGGTTCCGGGTCGTCACGTACGACCGGCGTGGCTTCGGTGCGAGCGACAAGCCCGGCGCCGGCTCGAGCTACGACTACGACACGCTCACCAGCGACCTCGAGGCCGTCCTGACGGGCCTCGACCTGCGCGACGCCACCCTCGTCGGCTTCTCGATGGGTGGCGGTGAGGTCGCGCGCTACCTCGGCACCTCGGGCGGCGGGCGGGTGCACAGCGCCGTCTTCGCGGCCGCCATCCCGCCCTGCCTCCAGCTCGACGACGACCACCCCGACGGCGCCCTCGACGACGACACGGTGCGCGCCATGCAGTCGGGGCTGGAGGCCGACCCGCCCGGCTTCCTCGACGGCTTCACCCGCACCTTCTTCAGCGCCGACGGGCAGCTGGAGGTGACCGAGGCGCAGCAGCAGGAGGCCCTCGGTCTCGCCCTGCAGGCCGACGTGCACGCCGCCCGCGAGTGCATCCGCTCCTGGACCACCGACTTCACCGACGACCTCGCCACGATCACCGTGCCGACGCTGGTCATCCACGGCGACTCCGACGGCATCGTGCCCATCGAGAAATCGGGCCGGCGCACCCACGAGCAGGTGGCGGGCAGCGAGCTGCACGTCGTCGAGGGCGGGCCGCACGGCATCAACGCCTCGCACGCGCAGGAGTTCAACCGCGAGCTGCTGGCGTTCCTCCAGCGCTGACCGCGCCCTCGTCCCACCTTTCTCGCCCGATGCGGGGACCTTCACGTTCGCAGCACAACTGTTGTGGTGCGAAGGTCAATCTTCCCGCATCGGGGTAACTATTCAGGTGGTTGACGGCGCGCCTGGTCGGGTTTGGGTGTGTGACTGGTGATGCTGATGGGGTGTCTGGTGTTTCGGCGTACGAGCAGCTCGCCGCGGAGAACGGTGAGCTGAAGGCGTTGGTTGTGGGGTTGC